>CAJKNC010000039.1 GCA_905201175.1 uncultured Succinatimonas sp. | reverse complement strand
GCCAGTCTTTCCATGCAACATGTGCTTGGAATCTGGTAAATGAAAATCTTTCTCATACTTCAAAAGCCTTGCATAAAGCAGGGCTTTTTCTATAATACATCTTGCCGATTCCAGCAAGCTGTTCCTCTTATTATCCTTATATCTTATACAATTACTTCCAAAATCCTTTTCCCTTGATACTCCAAGTTCTGGATTCCGCGCTTCTTATTTTTATTAAAATTGAAACAAATTTATTTAAAGCGGCCTTTTCCTTTTAAAGTGATCTGTTAAGCGGAAATTTTGAGAGACAGGATTTAACATATATTTAATAAATATTAGCTAAAATAGCGATACTTAAAAATTTGGTTAAATAAATGTAAAATTATTAAGGCCAAAATCGATTTTTAGCTTATTACAATTAATCCACTACAGGACACTCTATGTTTGAGTCATTATTCATTGTAATGGTTGTGATGCTGTTGCTTTTAGCGGCAATTGACTTATTTGTCGGCGTTAGTAACGATGCTTGCAACTTCCTCAATTCAGCTGTTGGTACGCGTATTGTTCCTTTAGCTGTAATTATGCTAGTAGCTTCAGCCGGCGTGCTAATCGGTGCTACTTTCTCCTCTGGAATGATGGAGGTAGCGCGCAAAGGCATGCTTTCACCGCAGATGTTCAGCTTTTATGAAATTATGCTGATTTTCTCTGCTGTGGTTATAGGCGATGTTATCCTGCTTAATATTTTCAATTCCTTTGGCTTACCGACTTCGACTACTGTTTCTATCATTTTTGAATTATTAGGCGCCGCAACATTTGCATCTGTTTATAAGATAAGCGAAATGGGAATGTCCTTCTCAGAGATCTTTGAGTACATCAAATTAGATCGCACTGCTACTATCGTATCGGCTATCTTATTATCAGTCGTGATAGCTTTTATTTCAGGAATGATAGTTCAGTTTATCTGCAGATTGCTATTTAGCTTTAAGTTTAAAGTCTCTGTACGTTATCTAGGAGGTATTTTTACAGGTATCTCTTTAACTGCAATAAGCTATTTCCTATTTATAAAGGGAGCTCATGGAGCATCCTTTATGGCTAAGGAAGCTTTAGCTTTTATGGACAATAATATTACCTCGATAATGTGGGGAATGTTTGTTTTTTATACGGTCTTAGGTCAGCTTATGGCTTTGATGGGATGGAATATTTTCAAGCTGATCATCCTTTCTGGCACATTTGCTTTAGCCTTCTCCTTTGCAGGAAACGACCTGGTAAACTTTGTCGGCGTGCCTTTGGCTGCTTTGGATGCCTATGAAAACTGGGCTGCCTCTGGCGTAGCTGCTGACAGCTTTATGATGGACTGCTTAAACTCTGATTCTCTAACAGGAACCGGCTGGCTTTTCACAGCAGGCCTAATCATGTGCATTACCTTATGGATTTCTAAAAAAGCTCGTCAGGTAGTTCAGACCTCCATTAATTTATCTTCAAGTACTTCGGGATCTAGAGAGCAGTTTGGAGCTTCAACTTTAGGACGAATTATTACTCGTATGGGGCTGGGAGTTTCTCGTTCTATTTATAAAGCCTCTCCTAAGGGGATAATATCTTTAGTTTCAAGACGCTATGAAAAGCTTCCGGTAGTCAAAGGTCAAATTCCCTTACCATTTGATTATGTGCGTGCAAGCGTTAATTTGGTAGTAGCCTCAGCGCTGATTTCTTTTGCAACTTCATTAAGGCTGCCTCTTTCTACTACCTATGTAACCTTCATGGTGGCAATGGGCTCTTCTTTTGCTGACGGCGCATGGGATCGCGAAAGTGCCGTTTTCCGTATTTCCGGCGTGGTAACTGTAATTGCCGGCTGGTTTTTAACGGGAATATCTGCATTCACTAATGCTTTCTTAATTGCGTTTATCCTATTTAATTTAGGTCAAATTGCAGTTGTAATCTTAGTTCCGGCTGTAATAGCTCTGATTATTTATACTAACTTTATTAAAAAGTCTAAGGCCGATGTTGCTTCTCAGGTTTTAAAGGCTCAGACTGATAAGGAAATCTTAAGCTCTGTAACTAAGGCAACTCCAGCGTATTTTGATAAGCAAATTGAATGCCTGCGTAATTGCATGCAGTATTTCTTTGCTGATAATGAGCTGAACTTAAGACGTACCCGCAATAAAGCGACATACGTATTAGAAGCTATCTCTCAAGAGCGCAGCGCTTATTATAAATTGTCTTTAGACGGGGGCGATGCCTTCTCTCAGAAGACTAAAGATGATGGTAATTCTACTCCTGATGCTAAGTTCTTCTTCTATTTAGTATTTTCTAATCTTCGCGAGGCTTCTAAAACTTTGCGCTTTACTATCGATCAGGCGCTTAACCATGTTGCCAATCGTCACACTATTTTTGAGGGTGTGATGAAGAGAAGCTTAATTGAGATGTTAATGCGCCTTGAACGCATGTCAGAGGATATTCATGCCGTAGGCAGCGATCCTAATGCTCAGAATGTAGAGAACCTAGTTAAGCGAGTAAAGAAGATTAATCGCCGTATTGATAAATGTCAGTTAGATATGGTCAATATTATCGGAACTCAGCGCGTATCCATGCATTCCTCTGAGATGTATTTAAATTTCCTTATGGCAATGCGCACTATTATTAATCGTTATGTATCTGTGGGAATGCAGGCTCACGCTTTAGCAGAGCTTGTTGCCAATGGCACAGTTATGACTCCGATTAATAATGATGAAGAAAATTCTAATGCCAATCATGAAGATGATGATGATTTAGAAGATCTCTTGAGTAAGCATTTAGACGAGCTTGAAACTAATCACGATGATATAAATCCGGTTGTAATGCCTCTGTCTCCTGCTGCTAAGGAGCTAAAGGATCATCAAGTTCCAGAGAGCAATAAAAATGACAATGAGGTTAAATAAGGTTCAAAAGATTTTATTTAGCATGTAATTAAAAAGCCCGGCTGAGTAAGCCGGGTTTTTTATATGAAGAAAATTTTTTTATTCGGCAGACTGGTATATATTGGCGTACTCGCAATCAATTAGGCAGCTTTGCCAATTTTAGATTTAAGAAGCAGCAAAAAATAGGCAATTGAATATTTAGGAGTTACCATATAAGCTTAAAAAATCTGCTTGAGCTAAATTGCTTCTTTACATTGCGGCTAAAGCTCTTCTGACAGTAAGCCGCTCAGCTTCAGTTAAAGAGCCTCCAAGCGTTAAAGAGCAGTGCAGATATTTAGTGACGGGACTTAAATGATTGCTTTTTATCTGCGAGATAATCTCCTCAACCGCAAGCTTGCCTATTTCGTAACGAGGAGTACAAATGCTGCAAAGGCGGGGAATAGAGGCATCGCAGTAATTTAAGCCGTTATAGCCGATAACAGCTAAATCGTCTGGAACCTTGATCCCATAATGCTGACAGGCAATTAGTACGCCTACGGCAACATCATCATTAGTAGTAATAATAGCATCTAATTTGTCATTATTTCTTAAGGCTGCGGTGAGCAATTCATTGCCTACAGAAAAAGTAGAATGCACCGCTGAGCTGTATATATGCGGCTTCATGCCGGATTCATCTAAAGCGCGCTGATAGCCTTTTTGACGATCCATAGTACGTCTGTCAAGACGTACGCCGAAGTAAGCTATATGCTTGCGGCCGCATTCGATTAAGCTTTTAGTTACAGCATAAGTTACATCTTCATGTCTGATGCCTATGGCGACATTAATAGGATCATCGGGGACAGACATTATCTCTGCGACAGGCATCTCTGATTTAATCAGGCGCTTTATCGTCAAAGGGGTATGCTCAGGTTCAGAGAGAATAATGCCGTCAACCTGATAGGATATTAAAGAAGCAACGCGCGCCTCTTCAACGTCAACATTGTATCCTGTATGCATCAGCAGTATGCTGTAGCCATTTTCTTCAGCAGTTTTTTCAACAGCATCAATTACATCGGAGAATACCTGATTTGAGAAAGAAGGAATAATCAGCCCAATAGATCGAGAGGATGATTTTGACATAATAGCCGGAACTTTATTAGGAATAAAGCCGCTTTCATCAATTACCCTGGAGATCTTTTCGCGAGTTTTAGGGGCGACACTTTGAGGATCGTTGAAGTAGCGAGAAACAGTCATCTTGGTGACGCCGACAATATTTGCAATATCTTGAAGCTTTGGGCGTTTAATACTCATTGTTTTATATATTATTAATATGATACGGATAACATATTCAAGTTTAGCATGTTTTTTATAAAAACTGTGTTAAAAAAACTATTACTTGATCTTTCTCAAAAACCTGTAGCTTTCAAAATATTTATTTTTTACCGATAAATATTTTTTATGTGCGTAAAGTGCGGATATGAGGCAAATGCTGACATCAATGCCGCATAAAAACATATTAAGAAGAGCAGAACTTGCCCAGATAGTCTGTTAAGCGAATATAGCTGAAGGTCGGCAGATGGAATCCTTTGAAGCTGTATTGTTGTTTAGCAGCAGGGTTTCTCGGCCTTTAGGCCAGGGATGACGTTAAAGCTCAAATCCATTAATTATCTTTAAGAGCTAGGCATAAATTGAAAATGATGCTAACTTAAAGGCATAGATAAGTTCAAGCTTAAGAGGATAATTATGCAAAATAAGTGTATTGAAGTTGCTGATATTCAAATTGCTAATGATAAGCCTTTTGTATTGATAGGGGGACTTAATGTCCTTGAAGATTACGATTTGGCAGCCTCTGTTTGTGAAAAATTTGTCGAAGTCTGTAAAAAATTAAAAATCCCGTATATTTTTAAAGCATCTTTTGATAAAGCAAACCGCTCTTCAATTTACTCATACAGAGGACCGGGACTTGAGAAAGGATTGGCGATTTTAGAGAGGATTAAGCAGAATTTCTCCGTTCCTGTGATTACCGATGTTCATGAGCCATATCAGGCTCAGGAGGTTGCTAAAGTTGCCGATATTCTGCAGCTGCCGGCTTTTTTAGCCCGGCAGACCGATTTGGTTGCAGCTTTAGCTAAGACGGATAAAGTCATTAATATTAAAAAGCCGCAGTTTTTAAGTCCAAATCAAATGGCGAATATCATTACTAAGTTCTCTGAATTAGGCAATCAAAAATTATTGCTTTGCGATAGAGGAACTTGCTTTGGCTATGACAATTTAGTCGTGGATATGCTGGGGCTTGATGTTATGAAGCAGACTTCTTTTCCTGTAATTTTAGATGCTACCCATGCGCTGCAATGCCGCGATCCTAACGGCCAGGCTTCAGGAGGACGTAGAGCTCAGGTTGCGCAGCTGTCAAGAGCAGGCTTAGCGGTAGGGATTGCAGGTCTGTTTATTGAAGCACATCCCGATCCTGATAAAGCATTATGCGATGGTCCGTCAGCCTTGCCGCTGCATTGCCTGGAGGCATTTTTGTCACAAATGAAGCAATTAGATGATTTAATCAAAAGCATGCCTCTCTTGGATACCTCAAAATAAATTGAAATTTTGATATAAATTTAAAGATTCTTAATAAAAAATAGGGAGTTATTTTTAATCTAGTGATATGCAAGCTTAAATATGAAGCTTGCATATCAAATAACATAATGAATTTTCTGATAAAAATAGAAAATTTATAAATAATTTATGTTACGCATAACATATTGTTTTTTTTTGTGCTAAACTTAAGCTATCAAACATCTGTTATGGAGTCTAACATGAAGAATATTAAATGCGTTGTAATGGGCGTATGCGGTTCTGGTAAAACCTCAGTAGGCATAGCCATAGCAAAAGCTTTTGGCGGCAGTTTCATTGATGGCGATGATTTACATCCAAGAGCTAATATCATTAAGATGAAAAATGGCATTCCGCTTACCGATGAAGACAGACAGCCGTGGCTCGTGCGTGTATCTGATGTTTTCTTTTCTTTAGAAAACCGCTCTTCATCAGGTGTAGTAGTCTGTTCTGCATTACGCAGAAAATATCGCGATATTATTCGCGAGGGTAATCCTGGCTTAATTTTCGTACATCTTTATGGACCCAAAGAGCTTATTTTAGAGCGTATGTCCAAGCGCAAGGGACATTATATGAAGACTGAGATGGTTGATTCTCAGTTTAATACTTTAGAGTTCCCGGGCTCTGATGAAAAGGATGTTATTAATATCAGCATTGAAGGTAGTCTTGAAGAAGTAACCGAACGTGCAATTAAGGCTATCAAGGAGTATATTGATGCTAAATAAGGTTGTAGCTGCTGTAACTGAACGTTTAGAAAAGCGTTCTGAACAAAGCCGTGCTAAGTATTTGAAGATGATCGCCGAGATGCGCGATCAGGGACGCTATCGTCAGAAATTAGGCTGTTCTAATATTTCTCATGCAGCTGCAGGTGCCGACGGCTCTATCCGTGAAAACCTCATTACCGGCGAGCACGCCAATATTGGTATTGTTAGCGCCTACAATGATATGGTCAGCGCTCATTGCCCGTATAAGAGCTATCCTGACGAGATTAAAGCCGAGGTTGAGAAAACCGGTGCTTCAGCTCAGGTCGCAGGCGGTGTTCCGGCAATGTGCGACGGCGTTACTCAGGGTTATCCGGGAATGGATATTTCCTTGTTCTCTCGCGATATAATCGCTCAGGGCGTAGCAGTAGCCTTATCTCACAATATTTTTGACGGCGCTTTGTTATTAGGCATTTGCGATAAGATTGCCCCAGGCATGATGATGGGCGCAGCCGCATTTGCTCATCTGCCGATTGCTTTTGTGCCGGCAGGTCCGATGGGTACAGGTATTTCTAATAAGGAAAAAACTGAAACCCGTCAGTTATATGCGGCAGGTAAAATTGATTTAGTTGCACTGCAGCGCATGGAGTGCAAGGCCTATCATTCAGTCGGCACCTGTACCTTCTACGGCACAGCTAATACTAATCAGTTAGTATTAGAGGCCTTAGGCATGATGCTGCCAGGTTCAGCTTTTGTTCCGCCTGAGACCCCTTTGCGTCACGCCTTAACTGCAGAAATTGCTAAGCGCATTGTCGAGAAGACTGATTTAGGCAATTCTCCTCGTCCTTTGGTAGAGGTCTTAACCGCTAAGAACTTTATCAATGCTACTGTAGCATTATTAGCATCAGGCGGCTCAACTAACCTAACCATGCATTTAGTTGCTATGGCAAGAAGCGCCGGCTATATCTTAACCTGGCAGGATATTTCTGATCTGTCTGATGTAGTGCCGTTATTAGTCAATATTTATCCTAATGCAGCTCCAGATATCAATGCCCTGCAAAATGCAGGCGGCGTTCCTGTACTTATGAAGAGCTTAGCTTCCCGCGGCTTATTGCACGAGGATGTTGTTACCGTTACCGGAACCTTTGCCGATCAGCTGACTACTCCGGTACTTGAGGACGGCAAGCTGACTTTCGTTCCTTGCGGTGAAACTCGTGATCCTAAGGTATTGATTTCAGGTGAAGGCTGTTTCCGCGAGCACGGCGGACTTAAGGTTCTGCATGGCAACTTAGGTGATTCTGTTATCAAGATTTCAGCGGTTGCTCCTGAGCATCAGCATGTTAAGGCTCCGGCTAAGGTCTTTAATGATCAGTATGCAGTACAGGATGCTTATAAGAAGGGCGAACTCAATTGCGACTGCGTAATTGTCGTCCGTTATGCTGGTCCTGCTGCTGTAGGCATGCCTGAATTGCATAAGCTGATGCCGGTTTTAGGCAATTTACAGAAGGAAGGCTATCATGTAGCTCTGCTGACTGACGGCCGTCTCTCTGGCGCTTCAGGCGGTATTCCTTCTGCTTTGCATGTATCTCCGGAGGCTGTCCGCGGCGGTAAGATCGCTTTACTGCAGGATGGCGATATTATTGACTTTGACGCAGCCGGCGGACAAATCAATTGCTTAACCTCTCTTGAAGGCCGTGTTGCAAAAGTTCCTGATTTAGAGGCTCAGGAGCAGACTTTCGGCAGATGGCTGTTCCGTACCTGCCGTGAGAATGTAAGCGAGGCTTCAAGCGGAGCTACCTTCCTGTTTAAACAGATCTAAAACTTAACTTTTCCTTGTTTTTGAGGGCAGCCTGAAAAGGCTGCCTTTTTTTGCCGTAATTTATAAATTAAGCAGCTTAGCAGCAATTTTATTTTTAATAATAAAAATGCGTAAGCTGAGCATGCTTTTAGGAGATAATCAAAAAACATTAGCACAAAGCAGATAAAGGAAGACTGAATAGCGCCTGAAACTAGGACTTAGATCTTTTAAGCGAGCTGCTGTAAATGGCAGCCGTGTATTTTTATCGGCAAGCTTAAAAAAGCGTATTAATAAAAAAACCGCCGGCTTAGATAAGACGGCGGCATAAAGCATGATTTGCAATTTTTTAATCGTTTTCGATCAAGGTTTTTTCCTGATGGTGCTGGCGCGTTTGATTTTGAGCGCTAAGCTGAGCCCAGCGCGAGCTTGCAAGAGAGCAGAAAATGCCGTTTAGCTGGCGCAGATCTGAAATTAATATGAGAATTAGCGCTCCAACGTCATTGCCTCCGTTTGATTCAGGTGAGAGTTTATTAAGCTGGCGAACTGAATATTTATCCGTCAGTTCCTTAAATTCGTTTTTATGCGCGAAAATAAGATCTATTTCAGACTCTTTTCCGGTCATGAAGGCGTTTAATGAAAAAGCAAGGTTTTCGTTGACTATCTTGGTAAGCTTGATCAGATCGGCGCGGCTGTGAGCGCTGAAATTTGCTTCCGGATTTTTATTTAGGATATTCACCTCAGCCTGCATTCTTTTAATCAGATCTCCTGCATGCACAGTAGACACTACAGCAGTAAACACCTGATGCCAGCGTGCATTTAGATCGGCATCGTCAAATTCGATTTGATCAAGATAGCTTCTGACCTTTGTGCTTAAATTTTCAATTTGCGTCATTTTTAGTTCAAGCTGATTTTTAAGTGAGGTCTTTCCCGTTAAGCTGTCATTAAAGAACCCCAGCATTTCGTGTAAGAACCCTCCTAAGCGCAAGGTTTCGCGTACTGCATTTGATACTGCTAAAGCAGGATTTTCCACTGCGTTTTCATCAAGATATTTAGGTTCGCTTTCATCAAGCGGTGCAGGCGGATCTGGAAACATTGATTTTAAAAGTCTTGCATAAAGCGAAACAAAGGGCAGCAAGCCGCAGCAGACTATAAGATTAAATATAACGTGGAACCAAATTACCTGTTCTTGAATGCTGATTTGCAGTAAAGACGGATCAAAATAGGAAATAAAAGGCAGCACGATAATGGTAATGGTCAGCTTAAAAAAGGTATTGCCAAACATTACGCGGCGTGCGGCAATGCCTTGTCCGGCAGAGCCCAAAATTTCAAGGCAGCAGCTGCCTAAATTAGCGCCGATAACGACGGCCATGGCTGTAGTAAAGCCCAAATGTCCGCTTCCGGCGATCACGGCAGTTAAAAGCACTGCAGCTAGCGACGAATAGCAGATGATCGCCAGCAGGGCGCCGAAAATAATAGAGAAAACGATTTCTCCGTTTAATGAATCTAAAATTAACTGTACAGTTTCAGATTGAGCTAATGGCGAGGTCGAGCTGACGATAAGCTTTAGCGACATCAGCACAATGCCTAGACCTATGAGAATTTTGCCTATCTTAGAAGCTTTTTTTCTTTTACCGAGAAATAAAAAGACTCCGGTGATGATAAGAATAGGACATACAGCCGATAGATCGAAAGTAAGAATTCGTGCCATTACCGCTGTGCCGAGATCTGCTCCAAGCATAATGGTAAGGGCTGGGGTAAGGGCAATAATGCCCTTGCCTAAAAAAGATGAAACCAGCATGGCCGTAGCGTTGGAGCTTTGAACTAAAGCTGTAGTGCAAAGTCCGGCAAGCACTGCGCGCAGCGGCCATAATCTTGAAGACAGGGACCGCGCTACATAGACATTTATCGAGGAGCCGCAGGCCTTAAGCACTCCGTTTTTAGTAACGTAAATGCCGTAAGCAAGCAGTGCGATTCCCGAAAGTAAGCTTAAAAGTATCTGCATGTCCCTAATCCTTATTTTTATTGTTAACGGTTAATTATTCGGCAGCTTTTTTAGCCGGTTCATGGCTTACATCATCCTTGAAGAAGAACAGGAAGATGATGAATACGAAGATGGCGATGCCGGCAGGGAAGAGCCAGAAGGTTTCCCATTGAGCTAAGCCTGCAGAGCCTGTATCTGTAACATGACTGTTGAAGATGTAGCCGCATACGGATGAGGCAAAGAACAGACCTACGCCGTTTGAAGCGATAAAGCGCAAGGATTGTGCCTGAGCTTTGATTTTTTCGCCAGCTTTCTTATCGGCATAAATATCTGCGACGGTAAAGAAGAAGTCCCAGCATACGCCCTGAAGCACGAGGCCGATAATGACCATGGTGTAGCTGCCTGAGAGTGCAGATTCAGAGAACAGCACAGAGCGGATAGCCCAGGAAATCATACCGAGCATCAGTGTCACTTTAAAGCCGAAGCGAGTGAGGAAGAATGGAATGAAGAATACAAACAAAACTTCCATGGCAACGCCGATCTGCATCATGGAGGCGGCATTGTCAAAGCCTAAGGCATTTAAGAATACCGGGATGTAGGCAGAGTAGGCAGTCTTCGGTACCATAAGGATCAAAATGGACACCATCATAATGGTGAAGTATTTGTCTTTAAACAATGCCATAGCATCAAGACATAAAAGATCGCGGATGGAGAAAGGAGCTCCGGCGCTCTTTGGAGGAGTATGCGGCAGAGTAAAGCTGTATAAGCCCATGATGACGGCAGAAATAATGGCTACATACCAAGTCATGATATCGCCAGACCAGCCCATCTGTCCGATGAAGAGGCCTAAAACTACGTAACCGATTGAACCGAAAACACGGATCACCGGGAAGTAGCGCGGGCCATCAACATGATGGAAAGAGATGGAGTTTGTTAAAGCAACAGTCGGATAGTAAATTAATCCGACAAAGAATATGCCTATCAATGCCGGGATAGGCTTGCCGGCGACTATGAAGCTTGAGGTGAAATACAATACGGCAGCAAGCAGCAAGTGCATGACGCCCAGCACTTTTTCAGTTGAGAAGAAGCGGTCGGCAACCATGCCTACGAACATTGGGGACATAATAGTGGCAATGCCTAATACTGCGTAGGCAGTACCGATAATGTCAGGCATTCCATAAGAGCTTAATACCAAGCCTAGGGTCAATACCCAGGCACCTTGTACGATGTACTGAATGAACATCATACCCATGAGGCGGCTCATCATGAGTTTCATGGAAATTTCTCCTTAAATATCTAAAACCATGCCGTCAAAGGCAGTTGTGATGTCATGCTCGTTCATCAATTTGCATAATTCATCGTGATTTAAAGTAGATGAATGAGAAACATGAGAGGTAATGACGCGAGATGATTCTGTGAGGCAGCCCAGCTCCTTTAATAAGGCTACTTCAGCAAACAATGAATTGAAATTCAAATGATTGTTGGTCTTTTCTCCATCGCGGAAAGCGTAGGTGCATTCAAGTACGGCGACATCAATTCTGCGGCCTTTTAAGAATTTAAAAGTGCTCTCCGGCAGCCAGCCTGAGTCAAGTCCGTAGAAGAAGGTCTTGCCGTCTTTTTCAATTAAATAGTTGTAGCAGAGCTCCATCTTAGCGTGGTTAGCCAGAGTTGGAGTGATTTTGTATCCTTCATGCTCGTAGGTTAAGTAAGGTGCAATAAGGTGGAATACGAAGCGATCACCCTGCAATCCGTCTAAAGCATTGAATGCTCCTTTAATAGCACAGTCGTTGCCGAAAATATGTAATGGAAATTCCACATTTTGGGCAAATCCCACGGTGCGGCTGACGAATTCGCCGACGTATGATCAGGATGAGTGTGAGTAAATAATACGGTATCGATTTCACGCGCCGTCATATTCTCACGCTTAAGCTGTGCTGACCATTCAGGCGACATATCAATGAGGATATGATTGTCAACCATAGCAGAAGCTCTAGTTCTGACATTTGCTCCGCCGTGCTCGCGGGCGTATGTGCAGACCTTGCAGTTGCAGAATGGATTAGGAATGCCTTCTGAAGCGGCAGTTCCCATAAATTTTATTTGCATAAGTGCCTCCTAGTTTTGTTTGATAGCTTGATTAACAATGTTTACAGCATCTTCCTTGACCTTGATAAGATGTTCAGGCCCTAAGAAAGATTCGTAATAAATCTTGTAAATATTTTCAGTACCGGATGGACGGGCAGAGAACCAGCAGTTGTCGGCAAGGACTTTGATGCCGCCGATTTCAGCCTGGTTTCCTGGAGCTTTAGTCATGACCTTTAGGATTTTTTGCCCGGCTAAAGTATCCTGAGCAACGCTTTTTTCAGTTAGGTTGACGAAAGCCTTTTTGCCTTCAGGCGTAGTGATTTCATCAATGCGTCCGTAATATGGATCACCGAATTTTGCAGTAAGCTTTTTATAATAGGAAACCAGATCGAGTCCTGATACGGCACAAAGCTCAGCGCCGATAAGTCCGGCTAAGAATCCGTCTTTGTCGGTAGTAAAAGGACGTCCGCTTAAATCAAGGAAAGAAGCGCCGGCGCTTTCCTCGCAGCCGAATACGAGCTCTTGCTTGAAAAGACCCTCTGAGAACCACTTAAAGCCGATAGGAGTCTCATAGACCTGATAGCCTGCGTCGGCAATTATCTTATCCATCATGATGGTAGCGCCGATAGTTTTGCCTACGCCGGCATTTTTAGGCCAGTTTGGACGGTTATGGCATAAATAATGCATGATGGAGCTTAAATAGTGATTTGAATTCAAAAGACCTTCGCGGGTTACGATGCCGTGGCGATCAGAATCAGGATCATTGGCAATGCACATGTCATAATCATCTTTGACGGCAACAAGCGGTTTCATGGTATAAGGCGACATGCAGTCCATGCGAATATTGTCGTCGTAATCAAAGGGAATAAAAGAGAAGGTCGGATCAATCTTGCGATTGATGATGGTTACGTCGATTCCGTATTTCTGAATGATTCTGTCCCAGTAGTCAAGCGAGGCTCCGCCTTGCGGATTGACTGCAATCTTCAGCTGTGCGTCTTTTATTGCCTGAAGATTAATTACGCTTTCAAGCTCATCGACAAAAGGAGTCAGCATGTCTTTAAAGTGAAGGCAGGGACTTTTTAAGGTTTCCTGCCAGGAAAGTTTTTTGACCTCTTTATTGCCGTTTTGCAAAATGGCATTGGCTTTATCGGCAACAGGCTTTGTGTAGTAAGGGCTTGCCGGGCCTCCTAAAGGAGGATTGTATTTAAAGCCGCCGTCATGCGGAGGGTTGTGTGACGGAGTGATGATGATGCCGTCGGCAAGATTGTCAGCTCTGCCGAAATTGTGACGCACGATTTCTCGAGAAATTACAGGAGTAGGAGTATAGGCAAAGTCTGCGGCTACTACGGTTTCAACGCCGTTGGCGCATAAAACCTCAAGTGCCGTATGGAGTGCAGGCTCAGATAAGGCATGAGTGTCCATGCCAATAAACAGCGGACCGGTTATGTGCCATTCTCTGCGCAAATCGGCGATAGCCTGAGTAATTGCGGCAATATGACTTTGCGTATAGGAGCCGTTATAGGGGCTTCCGCGATGGCCTGAGGTGCCGAAGATAACGGCATTTAAGGGATCGCTTAAATTAGGTGCTGCTTCATAATAAAGGCTTATAAGTTTCTGAATATTGGTAAGCGGAAAATTGCTCGAGCAGGGAACGGAGCAGATCATCGGCCTTTCGATTTCATCCCGCGAGTACGACCGCGCCATCCGCATCATGGAGAGCGGCATTTCCGATTATTTTGCGAAGAATTATCTCGTGCTGCCGGAAGGATGGGAGAGTGAACTTCATCTGGAAATGGGATACCGCCAGGGCGGATACGGCCAGTACGATGAGCGGATTTTACAGGTGATCCGGGAAGAGTTCTGCCGGAACGGCCTTCCGCTGGATCCGACGTACACCGGAAAGGCATTCTGGGGAATGAAGCAGTACATAGAAGAACATCAGTTACAGGACTGCGATGTGCTTTTTATCCATACCGGAGGCACGCCGCTGTTCTATGACTGCATTCTGAACGATACCGATGGAGGAAAAAAATGAAACTGATTTCAATAGTCATCCCATGTTACAATTCCGAGGCAACGATCCGGAAAGTTGTAGAGATGGTGATGGAAGAATTCAAGAAAATGGACGGATATGACTGCGAATTTGTCCTGGTGAACGATGGTTCCCCGAAAGACAATACGTATGGGGAGATCAAGAAGCTCGGTGAGCAGTATCAGAATGTCAAGGGCATCAACCTGCTGCGCAATTTCGGCCAGCACAATGCGCTGATGGCAGCACTCCACTACACCGAAGGAGACTTT
>CAJKNC010000038.1 GCA_905201175.1 uncultured Succinatimonas sp. | reverse complement strand
ATTCTTTAAGTGTTTTTGAGTATCAGCAGGAAGTTTTGAAAAAGGCTGGCTTAGTCCATAAAATGCATATAAAAGTTGGGCAGTTTCAAAAAATTAGCTTAAATATATGTGATTTTAATTTATTAGCATCATTAGTTAGATCTGGAATAAAATTTCTTAATGAATTTCAATTTGAGCAAGAAGATATTTATTTTTTAATATTCAATTTAGATGATGCTTCTTATTTATTAAATGTGTTTTTTAAAAGTAGCTCAGACTTTGAATTATTTAATTCATTAAAATTACTGATTTACTCTAGTTCTCAGGCAGATAAGCTTGCAGATACGATTAAAACGTATATTAAAGAAAATCAGGAAGTATCCAAAACAGCAGAGCGCCTGCAAATTCATAGAAATACAGTGCAAAAGCGTTTTGAGTCAATAAAATCCTTATGCGGATTAGATCCTGCAAATTTTAAAGATCTTATGATTTTGTATATGCTTTTATGTGTTGATAAATAGCTGTTTAGTATGTATTTAATCTGAAGCTTTAGTGCGCTGCAGTCTTCAAGCCGGCCGTATTTTTATTATTAGTTATACGGCCGCTGTAATAGTGCTTATTTATTATGCATCAGTCCAAACTTCATGAGCAATTTCATTTACTAAGCGGATCTTAGCCCATTGCTCTTCCTGAGTTAAGACATTGCCTTCCTCGGTTGAGGAGAAGCCGCACTGAGTTGATAAGCATAATTGATTGAGCGGCACATACTCAGTGGCTTCACGGATACGCTCTTTAACTAAATTCTTATCCTCAAGCTCAGGGAACTTAGAGGTAATTAAGCCTAAAACTACAGTTTGGTCTTTGATAAAGCGCAAAGGCTTGAAGTCGCCGGCTCTGTCAGAATCATACTCAAGGAAGAAAGCATCAATTTTGCAGCTGCCGAATAATAATTCTGCAACGCTTTCATAGCCGCCTGAGCTGAACCAGGTTGAGCGGAAGTTGCCTCTGCAGATGTGCATACTTAGGGTCATGTCTTCCGGTAAAGCTTCACGGATTCTATTGATAACCTTTACATACTGCTCTTGAGTATATTTTAAATCACGGCCATAGCTTGAGTAGAGTGCAGTTTTTTCTTCAGAGCAGAACTCGCCCCAGGAGGTATCGTCAATCTGAAGATAGCGCAGACCTAAATCGTAGAAGGTTTTAGCTGCATCAATCCAGGCATTGGCAATATCAGAGAATAATAATTCGTCATTATTCTTATAAAGATCGATAGGCTCATAATCCTTATTGCGGATTACGCAGATCTGATAGAGCATGGAAGGGGAAGGAATGGTGAATTTGATTTTTTTATCATCGCCTACGATATTAATTAATCTCTTTAAAGCATCAACAAAAGGATGAGTATTGCTAAAGCCAATCTTGCCTGCGATTTTTACGGTTTCAGCTTTTGGCTGAACGCCTTCGAAATGGGTTGACCAGTTTTTGGCGCTGATATGCTCAATGCCGTCTAAAGCAGCTAAGAAATCCAAGTGCCAGTAAGCGCGACGGAATTCGCCGTCAGTTACAGCTTTAAGGCCGTTTGCTTCTTCAAGCTTTACAAGCTTGGCAATTTCTTCATCTTCAATTAAGGTTAAAGCTTCCTTGGAGATTAAGTTTTTAAAATACATATTGCGGGCAGAAGCAATTTTTTCTGGACGTAAAAAAGAACCTACATGATCAGCCCTGTATGGAGGGAATAATTTGGACATCTTATACTCCGTATTTGTGTAAACGTCTTCATAATTATGGCTTTTGATATTAGCATTAAAAGAAAAATTTTTAGGAGTAAATTTAAGATTGCACCTAAATTGTTCAATTAACAAAAGATTTATGAAAAATTATCTAAATAAGCTGGAAATTCAGCAGAAAGGCTAGGAATATTTAGCCCTCCAAAGAGGACTTTTAAAATAAGTTATTATCTAGGCGTCAATTACAAGCTTAGCGGCAAATAGAATGAATATCGATCCTGTTAAGCGATTGCCTAATTTGCCGATAAAAGGCTTTGTCTGTACCCATCTGACAATAGCGCATCCGCCTAAGATTAAGCATAACAGATAGGAAAAGCTGAAAAACTGCAGAATAGAGGCTAAGATTAGATAGCAAAGTCCGGTATGACCATAGCTGTTGTCAATAAACTGTACAAAAAAAGCCATAAAGAAAAGAATCGCTTTGGGATTAGTTAGGCTTAGCAGCATAGCCGTTCTAAAAGCCTTTACTTTTTGTTTATCTTTAGTTTGTGTCTGCGAACGGTGATTATTTGCCTGCACTTTGCTTTTAAGCGTTTCTAAAATTATTTTTATGCCTAAATAACAAAGATATGCTGCACCTAAGGCTTTTAGAATAAAAAATAGTTCATGATTAGCCTTTATTAATGAAGCAACTCCTAAAAAGGATGCGGTGATTAAAATTGTATCGCCGCAAATTACAGCAGCCATAGCTCTGAAGGCAGGAGTCATGCCGTAGCGGATGCTGGTATTTAGAACATAGAGGCTATTAGGGCCTGGACATAAGATAATTAAGAAAGCGCCTAGCATATAGGCATAAATATTAGTAATTCCAAGATCTGCAAATAACATTTTTTCCCTCAAAAACAGATACTTTAGTTTAGCAGAAATTTGTTTTCATAGCTTACTGTTTTAGTTTTTAAGCCTCAGTCCCAGAGCGCCTGAGCGCTTAATTCTGCGCTGACAGGCAATTTTGAAAATATCTTCGCTGCAGTAAAGCTTAACTCTGCTGCGCGCTCGGGTAATTGCTGTATACATAAGCTCTTTCGTCAGCACCGGATTGTCGGTTAAAGATGCAGCTAAAGCAATGGTAGCGTATTCACTGCCTTGGGATTTATGCACCGTCATGGCAAAGCCTAAGTCGTAATTGCTTAAAAAGATAGGATTTATTATGCGTACATTATTGGCATTAGAGCCCTCAAAAAAAATCCGCAGAGCATTATTGTGTTCTTTGCATGGAGCACAAAAGCCGATATCGCCATTAGCAAGCTCTAAAGCCTGATTATTCTGCGTAATCATGATGACTTGCCCGGTAAAGAACTTATCATTTTCGCTGCGTTTTCTATTATAGATTTTAGAGAAAACCTGATCGGCTATTAATTCATTTAAAATATTCTGACCTAATGCGCCGTTACGGTTTGAGCAGAGGATCCTAAAAGTATTTAATTGCCTAAAAATTTCATGAGCTGTAATCGAGTCAAGCCCTTCTGTTCCATTCTTTGTTTTAGCTTTAAGCTCGCTGATAAAGCCCATGAAGCTTCCATTTACATCAGTAAGGCATTCATCGGCAAGCTTTTGCGCACTATTGAAGTCTTTATACCAGGTAATAACATCTCCTTGAGAAGAGCTGACCTTATCTTGATTAAATAGAGAGCAGATTTTAGGCCAGGAAGCAGAATTTTCAGCGCTCCTGAGCTGTTTATACTGCTCATAAAAATCATCGGCATTTATGAGACTGGCAAGCTCGCTGATTTCCGGATTGCAGCGATAGCCTATTTTAAGCTCGGTAAAGAAGGAGTGCTTTGCTGCAATGGCATAGCTGCTGATTTCAGCTAAAACAGCACCGGCTTCTACAGAGCTTAACTGATTGCGATCTCCTAAAAGGATCAGGCGGCAGTTTTCAGGAAGAGCTTTAACTAGATGATGGAATAAGGAGAGATCGAGCATGGAAACTTCATCTACTAATACCACATCATACGGAAGCTTATTGTGCTCGTTATATGTAGGAATAACTTTATGAGGAATGATCTTAAGAAGATTATGAACGGTAGCGGTTTCCTCAGGCAACGCTGCTATAAGATCTGCAGCTTCGCAGAACGGGGCAATTTTCTTTAAATTATTTAAAAACTGCGGATTGCTTAAAATAAAATTTTTTTGGGAAGCAATTGACTCATGCAGGCGTGCAGCAGCTTTGCCTGTCGGTGCTGAAAGAGCTATTTTAAGCTGCGGATTTTGGGCTAGCAATAGGATTAAAAGCTTAGTTACAGTTGTAGTTTTGCCTGTACCAGGGCCTCCGGAAATGACAGAAAATTTATTTAGATATGACTGCCTTACGGCAATTTTCTGGTAATTAGGCTCATTGCTGTCATCATAAAATAAAAGATCGAGGTTATTATCTAAAGACTCATCAGGCTCTGCCTGCGTAATGGAGCTTTTTATAAAAGAAGCCGCTTCATTTTCATAATCAAAATAGCGATGAAAGTAAAGCCGCTCGAGCTTTTCATCAAAGACTAGAGGCGTATCCTGAAGATTTTCCGCTTTGCTTATGTATGGGGCAAATTCCGAGAGGTTTTCGGAGATTATTTCTGCAAGTGTGAAGCTTTCGCGTTTGCGGGCTTTTTTCTTAAGAATTTTCAGTGCATGCTCAATAAAGAGATCGCCGTTTAAACTTTTTAGGTTGCTTTTATCTTGCGAGGAGGCAAAAGCTGTCTTTAAAAAGCTTAGAATAGAATCTTTTTTGTTTGCAATGCTTTCATCGAGATTTAAGCATACATCGGCGCATTGCTCCAATCTGAAATTAAGCATGATTACTATTAATGAAGCAAAGTCGCTCTGACAAAAACGCAAGGCTAGAGCATAGGACAGAGGGGAGACTAAGCTTGACTCGTGAGCAGTTTTTAAAAATTCAGAAATCTTATTCATGCTAATCCTCACACAGCAGTTTTTCAAAGGCATCAACAGTAGCAGCAGAAGGCCTGGTTGCAAACATGCCTAAATCCTGATTTTCATATAAGCCGCGCAGATATAGGTAGATTACGCCGCCGAAATGCTGTTCATAGCTGTATCTAGCTTTAAGACGCGATCTTAAAAAGCGCTGCAGGGCCACGGAATAAATAAGATACTGCATGTCATAGCGGTGATAGGGACTGAAGACGTTTTCGGAGATTGCTTTTGAGGAATAGCAATCCGGACGGTTTCCTAGGTAATTTGATTTATAGTCAATTACATAAAAACGATTCTGATAGCAGAAAACCAAGTCTATAGAGCCGGTTATATAGCCTATAAGATGAGTCGCTTTTTTATTGTCGGCTAAGACCATGCCCTGATAAGCAGCATTTTCTAGCTTAGCGTTTTCAAGGCACATCAAATTTAAATCATTATAGGTATGCAGAGAGTTTATAGGAATTAAAAATTCCATTTCCGGAATATATTGTCCCTTCTGCAGAGAAGACAGTGAGAAATCCTGATTGGAACGGACAGCTGCTTTTAGATTGGCTTTAACGATATTGCAGAGCCATAGGCTCAAATTATGCTGCTGCAGTTTAAGCAGCGCAGCTTTATCCTCGCACAGCTGCCAATTTGCAGTAACGGCGCGATAATCATTATTCAAGCATTCTAAAACAAAGCTTTTGCGGTAATCATCATTTAAGCTTTGCTCAAAGGCGCAGTTCTGCAGCATTTCATGTAAAAATGAGCCAGCTGAGGTACCTTTAGGAAAAACAAAGCGCTTGTCTATGTCAATGGCTTCATCATAGACTTCATTTTCAAAATCATCTTTAGGATCGTGTCCGTACAACCCCGAGACAATATCTGAATAGGAAGAAATAATAAAATCGTATTTTATTTTATCTTTAAGCCTTGACGGAGCAATTTCAGCAGCAGCTTCAGCTTCTTGATTATCAGATAGAGCTGTATCGCTGAATTCTCTGTGAGTAATATCTTCAAATAAAGGAATTTCCTGATCATTGAGACGATATTTTGCAGACAGCAGCTTGCCCTGAGGAGAGGCGTCTTCAACCAGCCTGTTTAAGCTTTTGCAATTATCTGCAGTCTTTTCCTTATCTGTGCCTAAATAAATAAAGTTTGCCGCTGCCGCACGAGTAAGCGCTACATATAAAAGACGTACGTCCTCCTGCATTTCGGCTTTATTGATGATCTCATCAGCATTATCTAATGAATAGCATCTGATTTGATTATTTTCATCATAATAAACTGAGCCGTTTTTATTGTTGTTATTTTTACTGCCCCATAAAAAAGGCATAAAGACGATAGGGAATTCTAGGCCCTTAGATTTATGAATGGTATAAACTTTGACTTGACGGTTCTCCGATTCTAAGCGCTTTTGCGTAAGCTCAGAGGCGAGATTTTGCTGAATATCCTCATCTACTAATTGTCTGAAGCGCTGCATCTGCGCATTAGCTCCATGAACTTCGGTATGAAGCTTTTGGACAATTTCAGTAATCTGCAGATAATTAGTCAGCTCTCGCTCACCGCCTTTTAAAGATAAAAAGGTGGAAAGCCCCTGATGCAGCGGCGCTTTAAACCATTTTAAGAAAGCAGTCAAAAATCCCCAGCGTTCCCACAATTTAGCGCATTCCTGTAAAAGAGATACCTCATTTTCAATTACCTCATCCTGAAGACTCTGCATGAATTTCTGAGAGTCTTTTTTAAGCAGAGCTGAGCCTAGGAGCCTTAAGATCTTATTGCGATTGAAGCAATCTAACATTGCTTCCATAAGATAAAAAATATTAACTACTTCTTTAGAAGGCGTGTCGTTTTGAGGATATGCTTTAGAATTAATTTTTAATACTGAAGTTTTATCCGAATAGTAAACACAGGGAATATTGTATTGCTCTAAAGCCTTAGCTATAGCTTTGTATTCATTAGAATTAGCAACTAATATAGTAATATCGTCAGCTTTAATATTAGGTATATATTTATTAGCTGATAAGTGCAATTTCTCTTGAGGATCTGTGGTTAAGACGCCATGCTTGAGACACTGATAAATATCATATGCGGCAGTCTGCGCTTGAACTTCAAGTGTTTTTTTGCCATTTTCAATAGTAAAAGTCTTAACAAAATTAGCTGCTTTAAATTGTCTGTCATCATCAAAGAAAAAGGCTTTTTTACCGCTTACGCCTAAAGCTTTAACAAAGCTTACGTCCTCAGGATTAGTGTCAAAAGGATTATTTTTCTGACTGAAGATAGCATTGACGCCTTCAATCACATCAGGAGCTGAGCGGAAATTTTTCTTTAAGGAATAAACTGCTATTTCAGGCTTAGCGATATTTTTGATGAGATTTTTAGCCTTAATATAGGAATTAATATCAGCATTTCTGAAGGCATAAATTGATTGCTTAGGATCGCCAATGATGTAGCAGTAAGCTCCGAGCTGCGGATTTGCTTTAATGGATTTTACGTAATTTTTCTCAAGATAGATATTGCTGAAAATATCCAGCTGAACTGGATCTGTATCCTGAAATTCATCGATAATTGCAACGCGATAGCGGCGTCTTATTGCTTTGGCTAAATTTTCACCTTCAGTACCGTGTCTTAGAGCCTTAGCTAATTTATATAAAACCTCGTCATTTGAAATAACCTGCTCTTTAGTACAGATTTCATCGGTTTTATCGATGATCATAAGGCTAATTAAGAGCATGACGAATTTTTTATATCGTAAAACGCTATAAGCAAGCTCTAGATGCCTACTTAATTCTTGGGAATCTTGCTTGAATTTTGCAAATTCTGCTGTGTATTCTTTTTCACGTACTTTACATCTTTGATTTATAAAATTTTTTTGATTATGTAAAGCTGGAGCGCGGTCTGAAAAGGCTTTGGAGTAAAAGCTATCTAAGCTGTCAAAAAAATTACAGTTTTCTATAATTTTCTTGATATCTGTAAAAGGCTCTTTATTTATTTTATTGTACTCAGTATTATTAAGTTTAATACCGTCGGATAAAATCTCGCAGTCTTTATAGCTGGCAGCCCAGGCTTTAAGAATCTCATAAGCCTCATCTTTATACTTAGGCTGACTTTCTTTTATATATGACAGCAGCAGCGACAATTTTTTCTCTAAGCTTTTATTTTTAGCTAAAAGCTGAGTTAAAAGATTTGGATTGAATATAAAAAGCTTTTTAGTCTCCTCTCCTAAATTTAGAGCATAGCCGTGCAGATTTACTAAAGGCTCCTTAAGCTTGCCATTACCTAAAATTCTGGCCTTTTTAAGCGCATAAATCATGCTTTCAAAATCTTTATCTTTAGGAGTGCCGATAATGGACAATAGCAGCTGAGCGTCTTTATTGGTGTAAAAAAGCTTTCTGAAAACATAAGCGCAGGCTTTATGATATTGCTGAGAAATATCGTCGCTGAGATTGGTGCTGAAAGGTTCTCCGGATTCAAAAGCATAAATCTGATTTACAACGCTGCTGCAGAAGGAGTGGATAGTCCGAATTGAGGCAGTGTCGATATTTCGTTCGGCTCTAATAAGAATTCGGGCTTTCTTTTTACAGATAAGACGTGCATTGTCAGAGAGATAATCTTCATCATCAGGATTTTTTAAGGCCTTGTCTAAAAGCTCGCGGTCTTCCTGAGGCAAATAGCTGCTGATAAGATCGGAGATCTGCTTTTCGGCAATTTCATTGGGTAAAAAGCTTTTTTGTATAGGAGCTGCGCTTAATTTTTCTAAGATAATTCTCAGTGTACGGATTTTATCGCGAATACGATCACGAAGCTCAGCTGTTGCAGAGCGGGTAAAGGTAACAACCAGGATATTTTCAATATTTAAAGCTTCATTCAGAGCACTTTTATCATTATCGCCAGCAGGTCCTAATAACAGCCTTAAGACCATATAGGTGATATTAAAGGTTTTTCCTGTACCGGCACTAGCTTCAATAATAGATGAACGCCTTAATACGAAGTTTTTTACAACATCCAGATCGATTGTATTTTCAGTCATAATTATTTGTCCAAGACGTTTAAAATGTGCGAAAAATAAAAGTGCATGAAATCACGGAAATCAGCCTGTATAAGTGGATTTGCTTGTAAGGCAAGCTCTTCATCTGCAAACATATAGCGCTGCTCATCGCTATATGCTTCAAATTCCAAGAAAGAGCTGATGCAAGACGGATCGCTATTTAAATCTTCTATTTTTTTATTAATTTCTTTCGGCTTTTTTTTCGGCAAGCAGGTATTGCCGCCGATTTGCGGACGTAAAAGTCCTTTGATATAGATAGAGACAGCTTCTTTTATAATGCTCAAACGCTCAGAGCTGTCATTTATAATCGGAAGCTTGCTGATGCTGTTTTGATTTATCACATATATGCTGTCATAGGGCAGGGCTATTTCTTTCTGTATAAGGCCTATGAGCAGCGCTTTGATTAAGCGCTTAGGCGAAATCTCGTCCTTGAAGGTATTGAACACGGCATTCATAAGCGGAACTTCGCCCTTAAGACAGATCTTGTATTCAATGTCTTCAACCTTTAAGGTAAAAGGTTCTAGAGCGAAGCCTTTTTTCTCATAAGTTAAGGCAATATTTTTTTCCTGAAGCGTCTTGATAATAAAATGCAGCGTATTTTGCAGATCCTCTTTCTGCTTATCTAAAAATACGCCGTAGGGCATAGTGCCGCGCTTGCAGGCAATGTCTATCTTTTTATCTAAAAGCTCTAAATTTTGATCGTCCTCGGAGATATCTATTAAGACCTCCTGAATTAAGCTTCCGTAATCAAGTATATTTAATTTATAAGCCTCATCATCTTCGGGCAAATCCTGCTCATAGCTTTTTATGGATAATTTTAAAGAATTACGCAGGAAGAAATCCGTAGGATTTTGAAAGAATTTTATAAGATCGCTCAAATCAATAGTAAGCTCAGAGGGCAAATTAACATTGAAGCTTAAGCCCTTAGCTAAAAAGACAGGATCGGCTAAGGTCTTATTTTTGATATTTATAAAGCTTGACTCATCAAAAGATGGTAAAGAGAGCGGCTCTGCAGTTTTGATGAAGTTTTTAGGATCATAGGCATTTAAATGCTCAAGCTTGATAAGGCGTTTTTTTATTTGGCTTCTGTATTCAGCATCAGTGATATTTTCTTCTTCACAGGTGGTAAAGTTATCTGCAATATAGTCTAAAAGCTCAGAGATTACCGAAGACGGATACTTTTCTGTCTGATCGGCAGGATTCTGCCCTAAATACGATAGATACAGGCTCTTTTGCGAGGAGAGTATTGCCTCTAGAAATATATAGCGATCGTCAATAGCCTGAGATCTGTCGCCTCTGCGTCTTAAAGACTGATTTGAAAGGAGGTTAAAGCCCGGCATATCGGCATGGCGAGGGAAGGCTCTGTCATTTAAGCCCATGATGAAGATATGCTTAAAGGGAATAGCTCGCATGGGAATTAGGGAGCAGAAGTTCATCTTTTCGCGTAAATAGCCGATACTGTCATGCTGATTAGATAAGGCCTTGTCGATCATGCGGCGGAAGATCAGTAAGCTTATAGTGCTTTGTTTATTGTTATTTTCATAAAACTCAGAGGTTACGGCACGTATTTTTGCAATGATGCTTTTTATTTTAGAAAGGTCGCGCTCATCTTCAGGATCCTGCACGTCAAAAAAATTATTTAAGATTTCCTCATAAAACCAGCGCTGCAGCGGACGAACATTTTCATCATCGCTGCCATCAAAAAAGCTTAATTTCTGCGGGAAGTTATCCTTAAGAGCTTTTAATCTTAAGATAAATTCAGCAAATTTGCCTAACACAGCTCCGTCTGAGCCTTCTATATCAAAGAAAGCGCCGCTTTGGGTATTAGCTCCTAGGGCATAGCCGTCAAGCATACGCTCAAGTCCGTGCTCAAAGGTCCAGGGCAGATCGATAAAATCAGCTTTTTTAGCATCTTCGTTTTCGGTGAGATCTGTGCTGTCAAGGCCTCTATGGATTGAAGCTTTGACGCACCATGAGGTAATTAATGCGATATCGTGACTATCCAGATCGAATTTATGCGCTACGGCTTTTACATTTAAGAGATCGACAATAAAGCTTGCCGTAATTGGAGTCTGACCGCAGGCTAATAATCTTAAAACCGCATCGGCAAGCAGGCTTTCATTATTTGAAGCTCTGTCTGAAATGGCATAGGGAATATAATTCTGATCCTGAGGATCTACGCCGCCGAAAACTGCTTCAATATATGGAGCATAGGTCTCAATTTCAGGAACCATGACTAAGATATCGCGAGGCTGCAGGCTTTCTCCTGATTCCTGAGCCTGCTTAAACTTAGTTAAGACGGCATTGCGTAAAACCTCAACCTCTCTTGTAATGGTATGGCAGGAGTGGATCTCAAGGGATGTATCATCATCTTTGATAAGAATTCTTTGTTTAGGAGCTTCTAAGGTCAGAAGCTGATTTTTTATGCAGTTTAAAAGCGTGTCATTGTCATTTTCAGCAAAAGCATCGGTATTGTTGATATTATCTATGCGATCATACATAACCGCCAGATTTTCCTTGCCCTCGCGTCCTAATGACAGCAGCAGCTGATTGCCGTCAACTCTTTCATATTCTATAAAATTGTGGCTATAGTCATCGCTTAAGTTTTTTTCAAAATCACTGCTTTTTAAGGTAGTAGATGAATTCTGCTTTTTGTCTTTTATAAAAGATTCTTTGCCTGAAGGGTTGCGCTTGAATATATAGTCATTGCCGTTTTCAAAGCTCTCATTATGGCGATAGCAGAGATCTCCCCAATATTCCTGGCAGGGATTTAAGAGCATATAGAAAATTTCGATATAATTTGAGAGGACATTTAAGAGATCGTAAACAAAAGGGGGCAGGGCAGAGATGCCTATAATGGATACCCGCTTAGGCAAAAGAGCTATTTCTGCCTGGGTATAATGATGTGCGCACAGCGATTTTATTACCTCAGAGCGCGTCATATAATCGCCAGGATTATGCGTGCCGCCGGCATAGCATTTATCCTTAATGGTTTTGACTATTAAGCTCCATAGCCGCGCCTGCCAGAGGTTATTTACAAGCAGATCATAGAGAGATTTTTGTTTTCTGGAGGCTTTATCGAGCCAGGATTTGATCACGCCGGCATGCAGCGGATTTTCCTCAAAAATTATAAAATCCTCTTTTGTAAAGCTGCTCCAGGCTTCCAGCCAGTCCTGACGATACATCTGATACTGATCGAAGGTATCGGCAAGCTTTAAGCACAGCTCATAGGTTTTTACATTGCTGTCATCATCGTTCTGCACGTAATTCTGCATGCGCTCAAAGCCTGCAGCTTTAGACCAGATAGGCTTTAAGGACAAAATGGTATGAGTTATGTAGTCGTGAGAAAAGCGGTTGATGTTATCGGCTTTATGTATAATTTTGTGAATTTGCCAAATAAAGGTCCAGAGCTGCGAGAATTCTATGCCGGCGGCAATGCCGTTAGATGAAGCTATATGCTGGCGCATATAGGTTTCCATGCCTTTATTCATCACAATGATATATTCAAAATGCAAACACTGAGAAAGCAAATCTTCTTCATCTTGATTTAGCTCAATAAGTCTTGAGCATAAAGAAGATAGAATATTTAAATCATTTGAATTTACTAAATTGAACATAACTTGTGACCTTAAAAGATGATTTTTAAGTATAACTATTATTTGTAATTAATAGATTATAGGTTATATTTTGGCTTAATTTAAGTATAAATGAAATTTTCAGCATTTTATTTTATTGCTGAAGACTGCTATAAAAATGCTTTTATAAATAATAATCGTTACTAATAAGATAAGCTTTATTAAGTGATAAATTATGCCATCTAGATCATTGTTTATTTACGCTTTACTGTTTATCCTAAGCATATCATGTTAATAACAATAAATAAGGATGTTTAAATGTTTACATTACCAGATCTCCCATATGCTAAAACTGCTTTAGAAGGCTTTCTCTCTGAGAATACTTTAAGCTTCCATCATGACAAGCATTTCAATGCTTATGTTACTACTGCTAATAATCTGGTCAAAGGCACAGAATTTGAAGGCAAATCCTTAGAGGATATCATTAAGGGGGCAACTGGTCCTTTATTTAACAATGCAGCTCAAGCATGGAACCATGATTTCTATTTTAAATGCTTAAGCCCGGAGAGCTGCGAGATGGGCGCTAAGATTAAGGCTTTGATTGAAGAGAATTTTAAGAGCGTTGATGAATTTAATCAGGCTTTTAAGGCTAGCGCTGTCGGCAATTTCGGTTCTGGCTGGACTTGGCTTGTGCAAAAGGCTGACGGCAAGCTAGCTATTGTCAATACTTCAAATGCAGCTAATCCTATCACTGCAGGCGATAAGCCTTTATTGGTAATTGATGTTTGGGAGCATGCATATTATCTGGATTACCAAAATCTGCGTCCAAATTATATTGATGCTTTCTTAAAGCACATCAATTGGAATTTTGTAGAGTCTAATTTAGCTTAATAAAATCAGCATTAAGATAAGCAAAAAGGGCGGCCAAAGGCCGCCCTTAATATTTCATAAGCGCAGCATTCTGCTAAAAGACCTGCTTAAATGCAGGCCTTTTTTAGTTAGCTAGTTGGCTGCGCTTTCCTGTTCTCTTGAAGCTAAGGCTCTTTCGAGAGCATAAGCTTTATCGGCAGGGACTAGCAGAACATGATCGCCGCCGGTTTTTAAGCTGTCAGATAAAAATCCGGCATTAAGCTTCTTTAAGGTTTTAATGCTGGCTCCTGACAATTCGGCTGCTTTCTTCATGGAGCTGATGCGTCCTGCTACCTCAACTTTCTTAAAAGCCGGGCGATTCTGAATTACCGGCAAATCTAAATCAAAGTCTTCCGGGTTTTTGAGCAGTGCTGCATAGGCATGGAAGCGCTTGATATAGGTTTTAGCACTTTGGGAAAGCTTTACTGTTTTTACATTAAATTCAGTAACCCCGCGGGCTTTTGCCTGACGAATGGCTTTTTTAACGCCGAATTCGCCTTGATTGTAGGCGGCGGCCACCATATCCCAGTTATGTTCAAGCTCTGAGTATAGATATTTTAAATAATCTAAAGAGGCCTCGGTGGTAGCTATGAAGTCATAAAGCTCATCATAGTTGCCGGTGCGCTTAAGCCCTAAGGATTTGCCTGTAGAGCGCATGAACTGCCAAGGTCCGTGAGCACCGGCGCTTGATTTAACATGAGGATTTAAGCCGCTTTCGATTAAAGGAATGGCCATAAGCTCAACAGGGAGGTCTTTTTTATCAAGTTCAACTAATAAATAGTGAACAAAAGCACTTCCTTCTTTTAAATGCGTTGCTAAGGACTGCGCATTTTTACGAGCCCAGCGCTCCTCTTCAGCCGTAAGCTTGATATTAAGCTTGAAGCGGGAGTCATCAATAAGACTGCTGTCCCAAACTGATTCTGCGTATTTATTGCTATGGCTATAATTGTGGTGATTATAGCTGTAGGAAGTTTTTTCTGTTTTATTGTTTATGATATTAGCTGCAGAATCGTTGCCGCTGCAAGCGCTCAAAAAAGTTAATGATACACTAGCAGTTAAAACAGCTGCCGCATAAAATAAAGTAGTTTTTCTAATCATCTATCCAACTTGGTCTTAAAGCTAAGACCTCAGTCCAAACGACAATCAGGGAAACAAACCTACATTGAGGAATTTTCTCCTGACACGATAGCTTTATATGGGACCCCAGCTTTGTGTTATTAGAAAATTCTCCTCAATTTTCTGCATCAACACCAAAGTCAAATCAGCATAAATTAAGTTCTGGCTAATTTGAACTATCCGCTATAAAGCTTCAGTCTATTACCGCAAATATAAAATTTACGATAAAGGGTATAAAAAAAGACTTATAAAAAACTTAGCATTTAT
>CAJKNC010000037.1 GCA_905201175.1 uncultured Succinatimonas sp. | reverse complement strand
TCTAATAAAGTCTATAAAATTTTGTTAAATTACATTCTAAAAAATAATAGCTTATTTATATAAGTAAATTTCTTCTATTATTTTTCCCTTCCTATAATGAATATCGCTATGTATAACATATAAACTGATTTGAATATCATCACACTATTATGACGCATAACAGTAAATTTCTTGACAAGGTATCTCGGGAGGGTTAAATTCGACAATGACGAATTTTTGACAAATAAAAAGGATCAGCTTTTTTATTGTTGAATAATATGTTAGTTGGCATTTTTATATCAGTAAAACAAACATAAATTTTTAGTTTTTAGTCTCTATAAATAAAGACTACACATTAGTTAAAAGCGATTTACTATGTTGTCAGAAAAGAGAAGCGAGCTAGCTTTAAAAAGACGTAAAGCGATTAGACAATTCGCACAGGGAAAAGGATATAAATACGTCTCTAAAAAACTTGACGTAAATTTATGGACAGTTAGAGAATGGATGCGCTCTTATAAAGCAGGAGCATATAAAGCCGGAGCTAAGAAATTCTGGGATTTCTCTATGGAAGAGCGAGCTCAGCGCCGAAAAGTAATGATAGAGCTAAGCTTAACAGGCCGCTATTCTATCCGACAAATTGCAGAGATGAATTGCTGTTCAGATAAAACCGTAAGACGCGTTATAAATGAATATAAAAAGAGTCAAGAGCTTGCGGCACTAGAATCGGCATAAGCTTCTTGTCGCCATTATTTATAAATAGCATAAATCCCGACAGATACGAAATATATTCTCGGGATTTTATTAAACACAGAATCTTAAAAATCCAGCAGATCTTGTTCCCATAACCAGCATTACTTATGCCAAAATTGTTCTGACTTTGGATATTTTTTAAAACAGCTAATCTGTAAATATGATTAAGCTGTCTGAAAAATATCCAAATTTTATCAGTAAAAGCTAAGCAACTGTCATCAGCTAAATAAATGGCAGCTATTTAATAATAGTCTCAGCTAACTTTAGCTTTTGCTACCACTTCAGCCCCTTTAACGCTTCAGCTCTTTCAATGCAGGTCGGGCATTTACCGCAGGGGATCTTTCCGCCTTTATAGCAGCTATATGTCCAATCTGGATTTAATCCTGCATTTATTCCTCTTATTGCTACTTCTCTTTTAGTAAGATTGATGTACGGCCTGAAAAACTTGACATTGTTGGTAGTTCCCAGCTTTATAGCCTCGTTCATGGCGTCTGAAAAAGCTTCGGTGCAGTCAGGATAGATGGCATGATCGCCTGCATGCGAGGCAAGAGCGATATATTCAAGCTTTTCAGATTCGGCAATTGCAGCTAAAATACTTAAGAAAATGCCATTTCTAAAAGGAACCACTAAATTTCTGATAGTATCCTTATTGTAGCAATCCTGGGGAACCTGCTCAGAACCTGCCAGTAAGGCACTGCTGATGCCTTGGAAAACATTGCTGATGTTTATAATTTTATGCTCTACATTTGCTTTTTGAGCAACCAATTCAGCCGCTGCAAGTTCTTGTTTTTCATGATTGCTGCCATAGGCAAAAGATACTGCAAGTTTTATGCGATCTTTATATTCAAAAAGCAGCGAGCTTGAGTCTAAGCCGCCGCTTAGGCTTAAAATAGTATCTTTCATTTAATCAATTTCCAAATTTCCTCTGCATATTTTAACAATATATCAAATACGCAGAATTATTAAGCGCTTAAGTAAATTATATTTCTAAGCCGATCAATCTTTCTATTTCACAATAAATCGTTCATCAGCTTAAATCTGCAAGAAAAATTTTTATTTCTTAAACTTCATTGCATGCAGACAGATCATTATAAGATCTGCAATATAAAAAGCCATCTCAGCAGAGATGGCTTTTCCCTACTCCCCCGCATGAGGAGGAATTCCGTAGCGATTTGTTTTGTTTTTGCCCTTCATGCTCATAACCACGACATTTATAATCAAATAAAGCAGAGCTAAGGCCAGAGAAGCAAAAAAACAATAATGCCAATAGTTTTGTTCATCAGCCCGGTATTGATAATAAAAGCCCAAAGTAATTAGGATAAAGCCTAAATTCTGTACTACCAATTTACCAGAAAAGCCAACATCGTGAGATCTGCGTATCATGGCTCCTAAAACAGGCAGAAATTCATAACCGCCGATTAAAAACCATATATATCTTGATATATGCAATTGTTTGATAAAAGCATAAAAGATAAGATCTGCTGCAATAACAACTATTGCCACGCTCCAAAAATCGCGTCTTCCCATCCGACCAGAAAATCTACAATAATCCTTTGTAAAACAGCCATGCAGAAGACTTAGAATTTTCATATTAGGCTGGAACTCCCTGATTCATTATTGAAAATACAATTACAATAATTATAAAAGCTGCCGCAATACCTAGTTTTTTCCAATTGGAAGCACGAGCATACTTTTTAGAGTTAGGACCAACATATTTTTCATAATACTGACGCTTAAAGTCTGTTGAAGGCTGACGAGGCTTCTTGCTGTTTTCAAGATTGCACTCTAAAAACATGTTCTCATCATTCTTTAAAGGTTCAGTATTCCACATGCTGATGTCATGAGAAAAGTTCTTGCACTTAAAGAACATATAGCTCATGTCCTTACACTTAGAGGTATTCCAGGAGCTTAAATCCTGATCAAAGATGTCGCAGCGATAAAACATGCCCTTCATGCTTTCAACATTGGAGACATCCATCCAGGAAAGATCCTGATTGAATTTGCGGCATGAAGCAAACATGACCTCCATATTAGTAACCTTGGAAGTATTCCAAGAACTAATATCAGCATTGAAGTTAACGCATCCGGCAAAAACGCCCAACATCTTAGTAACATTAGAGGTGTCCCACTTTTCAATGCCGGAGAAATCCTTACGCGGATTTTCCTGAACTCGAGCATTCGAATATATGCTGAAGGCATAAGTGAGATCGGTAATGTTCGAAACGTCAATATCGCCTAAATATAAATTGGTACTGTTTATAAATACTCGTAAGGCTAAAGTATCTTTAGGAATAAAACTGAACTTTATCTCATCCTCGCTTTCAAGATTATTGATTTTAACAAGCTCTGCTTTAATTAGCTTGTAATCAACGCATCTTGCAGCTAGAACAGACATAATCTCCTTATCTTCTTTGTTAAAGATTTCAAATTTAGGATCTAAGCTAAAGGTAGTATTTTCGCTTTTTACGACATATACGCCCTTTTCATTAGGCTCTAATTTAACGCTCTCAACGCCAAAGACAGCTCTGTCATTTGAGTTCTGCGGCAGAATATCCTTGAGCTTCTTTTGTAAAGAAGCAGAAATGCTTTTTAAATCAAATTTACCTGTAATAGTCCATTTGCAAACTACGGCATTCTCAGCATCTTTTTCTAAGACAAAATTGCCTTCAACCTCAGGCTTTACAAAAAAAGTCTCTTGAATAATCTTAAAAAGTTCGATCTTTTCTTTATTTTTAAATTTAATCACAATCAAGCCTTATTATTTAAGTAATACTGTAATTATTGTTCGTCAACAGGTACAGCAATTGATTCTTTGCCTAAGAAAGCAGCGAGCGTATCAGATAAGCGCTTATGATCTCTCAGATGAGGCAGACCAGAAACACAAGCTATGCCGCGTAAGACACCATTTACTTTAAGCGGAAATGCGCCGCCGCAAAAAGCATAATGGAATTCATCTGCCATCCATGGCTCAGTTTTTCCCTCTAGTTCATTTAAAACAGCACGGCGCAGCGAACAATGTCCGGTACGCATAACCGTAGCACACTTTCTATCCATCCAGCGTATATTGTCAGCACCAGTACCGCTCATCAGATACTGAAACACGATAGTATCGTCTAATATTATGCGTACAGCTAAAGGCCTATCTTCAAAAGACTTAGCGTCAGAAACCAGTTTCTGGCCTAATTGCAGACATATATCCTGGCTTATAGAGTCAAAAACATAACTTTTCTCTGCTTTATCTAAAGCTTCTAAAGATTTATTTGTGTACATGGATAACTCCTTACTTATTAATTATGTGGAGGCCACTCTTTTAAAACTCGAGCGATCTCATTTTCAATTCTTCGATCAGAAACAGGTCCTTTTACGCCTAATTGCTGAGCAAAATAGGAAACGCGCAGTTCTTCAATTAGCCAACGTACTTTTTGTAAATCCTGCGGCAAATCCTGATTTTTATAACGGCTTAAAGCATTCTTATAAAGCTCGGACACCTCATCGATAATACGCTGTCTGCCCTTATCCGAAACCGGATCACGATTGACCTTATCTAAGCGCATCAAGGCCGCCTTTAAATACCTAGGATATTCTTTTAGGCATTCAAGTGGAGTCGAAGCTATAAACCCTTTTTTAATCAATGAATTCAGCTGATTTTCTACATCAGCATAGCAGATTGATACTGCAAGTGAAATTCTATCTTTTAATCTGCGCTTCAACTCATGAGCTAGCTCTAAAATTTGACCGACTAACTTGCCTATTTCTAAAGCAGTATCATTAAGTTTACCGCGAACAAGATCCCGCAGACGGTTAAAAGATTCCTCATCATAGCAAGGCGCATGCCCCTCAACCATAATCTTGTCTACGGAAGCCAGGCGCAAATCGTCTAAAAGATCCTTAATTGACCCTAAAGGCTGATAATACATCGATAATTTGGCCTTATTAGGCAAATGCTGCTCCAAATAGCCTACATTCTGCGCACAGCTTAAAGCTAAAAGCCGACGCTGACCCTGCCACATCATATTTTTTGCGGCAAGTTCAGTTGCGCACAATTCCAAGGTTACGCCGTCCTGATGATCGCAAAGAGCCGGATAAACCGTAATTTCCATCGAACCATGCCGACTTTGCATCTGCGGCTTAATTTTTCCGAAAGTCCATGTTTGACTTGGAGCTTTGGCTTTATGGCTTTTTACTGTTTTTTGCAAAACCTCATGGGCTTTGCCCTGCAATTTGGCTGATAGAGCGTCAAAATCTTTGCCTGTTGCGATGATCTTGCCTTGAGAATCTTCAATAGCAAAATTCATAAAAAGGTACGGCGCAATTGAGCTTAAATCAAAATCCTGATTTTCAATTTTCTCACCACCCATACGCGTAAGCTTCTGACAGGCTAATTCAATCAAATCTCCTTTAATATCATCACCTAGAGCCTCTTTCAGAGCTTTAGCATAGTTAGGCGCAGGAATCAAATTGCGGCGCAAACTTTTTGGCAGTGATTTAATCAATGCAGTAAAAAATTCATCTCTCAATGCCGGGATCTGCCAGATGAATTCTCGAGGATTAATCTTGCTGATAAAAGCTAAAGGAATATGTACGGTAACGCCGTCATCTTTACTCTTAGGATCAAATACGTAGCTTAATTTGAGCTTTAAATCTCCGCATTGCCAATATTGAGGATAGAGATACTCCTTATCCTCAATATGCTGATCCTTCTTCAGCATTTCTAAATTAAAATCTAAAAAATGCGCATCAGTCTTGCTCTTCTGCCGCCACCATTTGTCAAAATGACGAACAGTTACGATATTTTCAGGGATCCTTTCTTCATAAAAGGTCTCCAAAACGCTTTCATCAACTAAGATATCTTTACGTCTTAGCTTGTCCTCTAAATCTAAAACCTCGCTGATTAGTTCCTGATTGCGCTTATAGAAAGAAAAATTACAATCTATATCGCCGCCGACTAAGGCGTCTCTGATAAATAGCTTGCGGCATAAAACAGGATCTACGGAAGTATAAAGAGTCTGCCTTCCTGTTACGATCGGCAATCCGTAAAGAGTAATCGTCAAAGAGGCTACGCAAGCGCCCTGCTTTTTAGACCAATGAGGCTCAGCGTAAGATTTTTTAATTAAATGACTTGCCTGCCCCTCAACCCACAAAGGATCAATCTGCGCTACATTGCGGGCAAAAAGCCGGCTAGTTTCGCTAAGCTCGCCGCACATTACCCATTTAGGCCTGCGTTTGGCGAGATTCGAGCTTGGATGCAAAACAAATTTTATGCCTCGAGCACCGGCATACAGCTGCTTATCATTATCGTCAAAACGTCCAATTTGAGATAATAAGCCCGAAAGCAGGCTGCGATGAATGCTCTCATAATCTGCTTCAGCTTCATTTAGCTTAAATTTAAGTATATTACAGGATGCGCGTAATTGCCTTAAAACATCAAACCACTCACGTACTCTTAAATATGAAATAAATTCTTTTTTTAGAGTTCGGCGCCACTGTGATGAAGATTCTTCAGCCTGTAATTTAACAATATGCTGATATAACTTTAAATAACTTAAAAAATCTGACTTATCATCATTAAAGCGCGCATGCGCTTGACGCGAAGCCTCCTTTTTATCCCAAGGGCTTTCACGGGGATCCATAACTGCTAAAGCAGAAACAATAATTAAGACTTCTCTTAAAGCGCCAAGCTTAGCTCCCTGAAGAATCATTCGGCCTAATCTTGGATCAACCGGCAGACTTGCCAGATTTTTGCCAATCTCAGTTAACTCCAGCGTTGCTGTATTTTGTCCCTTCACATTTTCAACTGCGCCTAATTCCTCTAAAAGACGCATACCGTCTGTAATTTGCTTAATTTGCGGCGGATCAATAAAGGGGAATGACACAACATCACCTAAACGCAAAGCCACCATCTGCAAGATAACTGCAGCCAAATTAGATCTTAAAATTTCAGGATCAGTAAAATCCTGCCTTGAATTATAATCTTCTTTAGAATAAAGTCGCACGCACACGCCAGGACCGATACGTCCGCAGCGTCCCTGACGCTGATTGGCGCTGGCCTTGGAAATCTTTTCGATTGGCAGGGACTGCACCTTAGTTCGCGGAGAATAACGTAAAAGACGTGCAGTACCAGGATCGATTACATAACGTATACCAGGTACAGTTAAAGAGGTCTCTGCTACATTAGTGGCTAAAATAATGCGGATGCCGCTGTGAGAAGTAAAGATTTTATGCTGTTCTGAACTTGCCAAACGTGCGAACAAAGGCAGGATCTCTACTCCCTTTAAATGGGACTTATTTAAAAATCCCAAGAGATCCATAATCTCTCGCTCACCTGGAAGGAAAACTAAAACATCTCCAGGGCCATGCTCATGCATAAGGTACTTAAAGGCTTTAAGCACCATCTGCGGCAATTCCTGCGCAAAATCCTCGTCTTCCTCATCCTCGCTCGGCATTGACGGCGGCATATAAACCACCTCTACAGGATAGGTGCGTCCTGATACCTCAATAATCGGAGCATTATTAAAATGAGAGGAAAAGCTTTGCGGATCAATTGTAGCAGAGGTAATGATAAGCTTTAATTCTGGGCGCTTTGCTAATACAGTTTTTAAATAGCCTAAAAGAAAATCAATATTTAAGGAACGCTCGTGCGCCTCATCAATAATGATGCAGTCATAATTAAGCAGCAGCCTGTCAGATGCCGTCTCAGAGAGCAGGATACCATCGGTCATAAGCTTAATTAAGCTGGATTTGGAGGTTACATCAGTAAAGCGTACCTTATAGCCTACGCTCTGACCTAAACTCTCTCCCATTTCCTCTGCAAGACGCTCTGCAACAGCACGTGCAGCTAAGCGCCGAGGCTGGGTATGACCTATAAGACCGCGAATGCCGCACCCTGCCTCAAGGCACATCTTAGGAATTTGGGTTGTTTTGCCTGAACCGGTTTCACCGCATATAATTACAACTTGATTTTGCTTGATTGCATTAACAATCTCGTCATGACGCAAGCTTACCGGCAAATCCTCAGGATAATTAAGCTTAGGAATACTGTTCTTGCGCTCAACAACCTTTTCATAAGCTTCTGCTGTAAGCAGGCTTAATTCATCGCACCAGGACTTTAAGTGCAGATCGTCTGTTTTTGCATTCAATATCTTTTTAAGCTTTAAGCTTATAATGCGTCTGTCTGCATAAGTAATCGTCCCAAAAGATTTTTTTATCTCTTGAGCAAAGTTTTTCAAATCATCCATTTATTTACTAGAAATCTCTGGTTTGGATACGGTTTCGATTTTAGTAGCGCCTACAGGCTTTATAGGTTTGCGCTTTAAGGAAAACAGCATCTGCCGTCTTTGTCTTTCAAAAGACTGGGCACTTTCAGCCGCTAAATATAAGCCCACAGAGGCAATTTCATCGCCATTTAGAGATACTACTACCAAAACCACGTTTATAAGGTTAACCATGTCGCCGACTTGAGCAAAACCGCCGATATGGTAGGACATAAATTCAGAGACATTTAAACCTTTTTCATATTCAGTTAGTTCAATTTTGTACTTATCAGCTAAATCAGACATCTTAACAGAGCCCTCAAAGATCTTATCGCCGTTATAGGCAAGCTTTTGCTTGGCAGTAATATTCTTCGAGAACATTGAATTTAATAAAGGCTCATCATTATCTGTGCCGATAATCGAGAGAATATCTCCGTTCCGCAATACAGTATTGCCTACAGTCTTAACCATATGTCCGTCACGGAACATGCCGGCTATCATTGTACCTTTAGGGAAATGAATATTGCGCAAGCTTAACCCCTCCATGCTCTCATTGCGAATGCGGTAATTATAAAGCTCATAGTCATTGGCAAGCTTGATGCCGACATTAGCTTTATTTACAGGCATTGCTGATGACGGGGCATATACTTTAAACAAGCGCGACACTGGATTTAATGTTGCACCTTGTATCAATAGCGACACAATTACTACTACAAAAGCTACATTAAAATACAGCTGCGGATTTTCGATATTTGCAAATACCGGATAGATAGCCAAAACAATAGGTACAGAGCCGCGCAGTCCTACCCAAGACATAAAAAACAGATCTCGATTAGTAAAAGATATAAAGAACGGCTTTATACACAAAAATACCGCTAAAGGTCTGGCAATAAAGGTAATTGCAACTGCAACCACCACTCCTTCAACTACGTAATTTAGCATCTGATGAGGAGAAACTAAAAGTCCCAGCATTAAGAAAAGGCTGATTTGACAAAGCCAGGTAATACCCTCTGCTACCGGCAGAATATAGCTTATCTGTCTGATATTTTGATTGCCTATCATCATGCCGATAATGAAGATAGCCAAGAAGCCGGAGCCTCCTATAGCTGCAGTTACAGAAAATCCTATAAGTCCAATACCGAAGACTAAAAGAGCATAAAGGCCTGATCCTAAAGATAAGGAAGCAATAATAAATCGGCCAAAAAAGCCAAAGATCAGCCCAAAGATAATGCCCAAGCCAAACTGCATGACAAAAATTGTTAAGCTTTCAAGCCAGGAGGTAGATTGGCCTGAAATAATTGCCAGCATGACTGTAGTAAGCAAAATTGCCATAGGATCGTTTGTAGCAGACTCTATCTGCAAGGTTGAGGATACTGATGTTTTTAAGCTTACGTCATTGCCGCCTAAAAGCGAAAATACCGCTCCTGCATCGGTAGAGCCTACAATGGAGCCTAAAAGAAGCGCTTGAATCAGGCTGATATCGCCTAAGCAGTAATACGCAATAATTCCCGTAACAGCCGCTGTAATCAAAACGCCTGCTGTAGCTAGGATCGTAGATTCTGTAGCTACGCTTCTAAAAGTACTGAAGCTCGTTCGCAGGCCGCCGTCTAAAATGATAAGCGCCAGCATAAAGTTAGCAAAGAAATAAGCACTGTTATAATCATTGTAATGAATATTGATAAAGATGCCGTCCTCACCTGTCAGCATGCCTATTGCTAAGAATAAGAGCAACAATGGCGTTCCAAAGATAGAGGATAATTTTGATGCTAAAATGGCAAAAGTTAAAAGCAAGCCTGCGATGAAGAAAATATAATATATATCGTTTAGATGATCCACGTTGGCCCCCTCAGCGTTAGATCTTAAAATGACCACCTACAAAAATTTACAGAAAAAGTTAAAAAACATTAACACCAAAAGTAGAACAAATCTCTATGATTTGATGAAAAATGGGAATTTTAGCCTTGAAAACCGCGAGTAAATTTTGACGTTATTAGGCCTCAAAGTCAATGCAAAATTAGTCTGCCTGACTGTACTTTGCTAAGTTTTAAATTAAATAATGAATTTTTCATAAAAACAACAAGTTGGTATATTTTTTTTCTAAACAATAAATTAACAAACAGTTCTTATTTTCATTTTATGCAGCTTTAATAATTCATAGAAAATTTACAGATTTTTAATCTAAGATCAAATAGGAATTAGTCAAAAGCCGAGGCTTTTATGCGAATTTTGCTTATAGCTGTATTCTTATTATTAGTCTATATATGCTGCAGAAAAATAATTCCGACGCATTTTAAATCTCAAAATATCTATATCGATAAAACTAATGGCCATGTCTTAAAAAACTCTCAAGATTATACTGGTCTTGTAAAGAGCTATGACAGTTTTTTAGATAAGCTCCAAGATATACCCATAGGCTGCAGCTATTTTCATCATGGACTGTATTTCGGCTTTTCCGGAAGCTTTACCCCGCTTTTTAAAAATCCCTATCCATACATATATGCAAAAAACTATCAAAAAGGTCAGTTTTTTACCCTGCACAGCAATTATCAGCAAAATACTGTATATGAGCTTTGCCGCGACAAAATCTTATCTTTCACAAAAGCAGATTTATTTAAAAAAGGCGCTTTGATTAACTCTCCTTCAGCCCTGGCACAGGAAATTATTCTGTTCTGCGAAGACGATCGCAAAACACTGCTTATTAAAACTATTATGTTCTATGCCAATGGAGTTGTCATGCTCATCGATGTTAAAAATAAGCAGGATACTACTCTTTATAATTTAATTTTTGATACTCTTGGAACTGAATTCAGCGAAGAGCATAAATTTGATTTTAAAAATACAAGCTTTTTAGGCTACCCGGATATTCTCGAGCTTTTAAAGCAAAAAGTTAATAATCATGAAAAATGATTTATAAAGATATGCCTCAGCACTAAGAATAAATGCTTATCCTGCCTTCATGAGCTTTAACTATGCCCTTTTGAAGGAAGCCGGCTCAAATATATTTACAGCTAAAAAAGGTGATCCTGCAAAACAAGATCACCTTATATAATTTTATAAGCAGCTATTTATGGATAAGCCTTCAGGTTATCTATAATCAAGCTGACTAGGGCTTGATTATCTACAGATTTCATTATCTTAATTTTTCTGCTGCTCTGAGGCACCAATCCCATGCCATTTTTTATATAACCAGGATCGACTCTGTAGCATCTGCCTCTAAATGCTCCCTGCAGCTCGATATTAACCAAGCCCTCCTCACAGGAAACAATGCTGCTGTCAATTAAATAAGCAACTGTTAAGACATCATGGATCCAGCAGCCTTTCAAGCCTCTGGTTTTTATGGAATATTCAAGCCAGGGCGTCACCGTCTTATACAAATAAGCACATAATTTATTGTTTATTTTGCCAATTTTATCCAAATCATCATATGTAAACAATGTAGTGCTGGTTGTATCAAAAGGGGCCATAACCACCGGAATATTGCTTGTCAGTACAATATATGCAGCCTCAGGATCCAGGCCGAAATTAGTATCCTTGATATATCTTGGAACATTAAACAAACCGCCCATCAGAACAATCTGCTTTATCCTTTTTTCAAAATCAGAATCCTTTTTAATCGCCATAGCTATATTTGTCAGCGGACCTATGGCAACAATAGTCAGCTCTCCGGCATATTTCTTAGATAAGGCAATCATCTTATCTACAGCATCAGGACTTATATCAGCAGCATCCTGAATTTGAGGCACATTATCCCAAAGATAACGCAAATGAAAATTATCAACGCTTTTATCCAGCATCGAGCGCCAGACATCATAAGGCTCCTTCAAAGCCTTATCCTGTCCGCAAAAAACATCGCAATGGTAATTAGTTTGATTGAATAAATCCTTAGCGACAGCATATGCCTGAGAATTTTTAGTATTTCCTGTAACCGTAGTTACTGCAAGCAAATCAATCTGCTGACTTGCCATCGCCAAAGCTAAAGCAAAGGAATCATCAACATTTGCTCCAGCCACAGTATTCCCAATATCGCAATCTATGATTATCTTTTCCATTTTCACATACCAATCAAAGAATTACCTTTGATAATAATTGAATCGACATATTCCTTTTTTGGTATTGAAGCATCATAAGAATTTAAAAGCAGATCAAAAGACTTACAGGCTAAATCCTCAATTGACTGAGAAACAGCGCATAAAGACGGACTAATATATGAAGACAGCTCTGTTGCATTAAAGGTCATCAGGCCCAAATCCTCAGGCACGCTCAGCCCTAGCTCATACACAGCTCTCATACACCCTAATGCCTGCAATTCATTTGTTGAGAATATTGCATCGCACTTAATGCACTTAAGCAGCTGCTTTGTAGAGGCATAACCAGCCTGTCTTGTATAGTCACCATAGATAATCAAGGAATCATCTGCAGCCAAAGCCCTTTGATTATAGGCGTCTTTCCAGCCCTGAATTCTCTGCTTTGTATTTTCCATGCTCGCAGGTCCTGCAATAATGGCTATTTTTTTATAGCCTCTGTCGAGCATATAGCTGACTGCTAAAAAAGACGCCTGTCTTTCATCCTGCAAAACCGCATGATGCTTTTCAAAACCATCGCATTTATTTAATAAAATAAAAGGAGTATTAGTACTGGCAATCAAATCGCTGCTGTTTACGTGATTAGCCGTGTAATAAAGAATTCCATCTACCTGTCTTTGCAGAAAATGGTTAATGATGCCAAGCTCGGTCTTTTCATCATCATTGCTGTCTCCAAGCAGTAAAACATATCCTCTTTTTAAAGCCTCAAGACTTATGCAGTGAGATAAAGATGCTACAAAAGGATTAGATAGATTTGGAACAACCAGCCCTATTGATTTGCTGGATCCGGAAACTAAGGTTCTTGCTATAGAATTTGGTCTGTAGCCGGTTATTTTTATTGCCTCTAAAACTCTTTTTTTAGTTTCATCGGCAACATGCCTAGGGCCATTATTTATTACATAACTAACAACAGCACTTGAAGTGCCGGCAAGTTTAGCTACATCGTTTCTTGTAACTCTTTTTTGCTTATCCACAATAAATTCTCTCGTAAGTTAACAATAACAATGTAGCTCATTTTTTACGAATTAAATAGCATCGTCAGGCAAATTTAAATCTCTGCCGCGAGTTTCCGGCGCTATAAAAGTAGCTATAAGTCCAATAGAGGCACAAACTACAAAATATGTTGCAATAGGCCACCAATGACCATAGAAAGAAAGCAGCGCAGACGCTATCATCGGAGCAGTGCCGCCAGACATAATTGAACCTAGCTCTTTTGCAAAAGCCATCTTAGTGTAGCGATTTTTTACGCCGAACAGCTCAACGCCATAAGCTGCCTGAACTCCAAAGATACCCAAAGAGGCAATTGCCATGCCTACCACAATAACTGTCCCGACAATCCAGGGCTCTTTGGTATCAAGCAGCATGAATGCCGGAAAGCCCCACAGCACTAGCAGTAAGCAGAACCATCTGTAGGTAATGCGACGGCCGAATCTGTCGGATAAGTAACCTGAAAAGGGAATAACTAAAAAGCCTAATATCGAAGCGATTAATACTGATGCTGTAGCTACGGATTTATCCACAAACAAATAGCTTGATACATATCCAACAATAAAGCCCTGAGCCAGATATGATGGACCGTTTTCGCCTATTCTTAAGCCAACCATGACCCAGAATGATTTGCTTCTCTGCCAAAATGAGCGCTCATCCTTTTTGTGTGTTTTTTTGCCGCTTTCCAAGACTTTCCGTCTTTGGGCCTGCAAAAATTGTTTTTGTTTTTCAAAAACCGGAGTTTCTCTCATATGCTTGCGGATCATCAGTGCAATAAAAGCAATCAGAACAGAACCTAAGAAAGGAATTCTCCACCCCCATGCAAGCAGCCTCTCATGATCAAGCTGCAAAACTAAAAGCCATACGGCTGAAGCTAAAAGAGTACCGCTGTTTGAGCCGAGTCCAATAATGGATGAAATAAGACCGCGATGCTTAACGGGAGCATATTCGCCTAGCATGACGGCGCCTCCGGATAATTCTGCACCGGCTCCTAAGCCTTGTAAAAAACGCATGGAAGCAAGTAATACGGCTGCCCATATGCCTATGGAATCATAGCTTGGGATCAATCCAATGCAGGTTGTAGCCAATCCCATCAGAGCAATTGTAATAACCATTACCACCTTACGCCCTAATCTGTCGCCGATGCGGCCGAATAAAAGTGCTCCGATAGGTCTTGCAATAAATCCAACTGAAAAAGCAGCAAAGCTTTGCAATAAGGCCATAACAGGAGTGGAATTTGGAAAAAAGACCTCTCCAAAAATAATACCGGCTGCTAAACCGTATAAGGCAAAGTCTGTATATTCCATAGTTGTGCCAAGCCAGCAAGATACAATGGCGCGGTAAAAATCTTTCCTGCCTTCTTTTGTACGAAAACTGCTTTCTGCAGCCTGCAGCTCAATATTGTTATCCATAAAAACCTCGTAGTAAATTCCTAATCTACACGTGTAGATAACTAGATTATAGAAAATACATAATAAAAAAAAATGTATTGATCATGTAATTGTGATCAAGATCAATAAAGAAAGTGCAATATTTAACATATTGAAAATAAATATAAA
>CAJKNC010000036.1 GCA_905201175.1 uncultured Succinatimonas sp. | reverse complement strand
AAGAATAAAACTGTGTAAAATTAAATTTCAGTAAACTGTGATTAACCAAGTAAAGATGGCTTAAATAGTTTGAAATTCAAAAAAAAAGAATTTTAATTAAAGTTACAAGAGTGTAAGCTGGCCCTCTTTTTTTTACTTAGGGCGAAGGTCGTGATTAAATTAACATCTATTCGCAAAATTTATAAGCTTGATAAGCATCGCGAGCTTGAAGCTTTAAAAGGCATCGATCTCGAGATAAAAAAAGGTGAAATTTTTGGGGTTATCGGCTTGTCTGGTGCAGGTAAGTCTACCTTGATCCGTATTATCAATATGCTAGAGCGTCCAACATCGGGATCTGTGGTTGTTGATGGTAAAGAAATGACAACTTTAAATGCCAAAGAGCTGAGCTTAGCTCGCCGCTCGATTGGCATGATTTTTCAGCAGTTCAATTTGCTGTCTTCCATGACTGTAGAGGAGAACATTGCATTCCCTCTAGAGCTTGATGAAAATCTGAGCCGAGAAGATATTCACAAACGAGTTATGGAATTGCTGGAGATGGTAGGCTTAGCTGATAAGGCCTCGGTATACCCGTCCCAATTGTCAGGCGGTCAAAAGCAGCGTGTGGGCATTGCTCGTGCTTTAGCCTCAAATCCAAAGGTATTGCTGTGCGATGAAGCAACCTCAGCCTTAGATCCTAAAACTACCTCAGCAATCTTAAAGCTTTTAATTGATTTAAGAAAAAAGCTCGATTTAACTATTGTTATTATTACCCACCAGATGGAAGTTATTAAAGAATGCTGTGATCGAGTGGCAGTTATTGACAACGGTTCAATTTCGGAGATCGGGCCTACCTTAGAGGTATTTGCAAATCCTAAGCAGGAATTAACTCATCGTTTAGTGACGGCTGCAGTCCGTAAAGATATTACTGATCTTTTATCTTATTCCAAACTGCATCAGGGTTATAAGGATGGTGCTCGAGCCTGGATAGAACTGCTTTTCTTAGGCAGCAAAGCCAACGATCCGGTTTTAGTTGATGTAGCTAAGCTTACAGGGGCTTCCATCAGCATCTTAGGCGGAGCTATCAATCATATTCAAAATGAGCCTTTAGGTATTCTTATTGCAGCTGTCGGCGGCGATAGAGCAAAGATTGATGAGACCTTAAAGGAGTTTGAAAAGCGCGTATATAAGACCAAGCTTTTAGGTTATGAGTACATAGGAGAATAAAGCGTGAATTCTTTTTTAGTTTCATTAGGTTTATCCAGTGCTAATGCCAAAATTGCCACGCTTTTAACTTTTGGCACCTTAGACACTTTGTATATGGTACTGTTGTCTACCATAGTTTCTATTATTTTAGGCGTGCCTTTAGGGGTATTGCTGCTTGTAACCTCCAAAGGATATTTTTGGGATTCGCCGCGTTTTTATGCAATTTTAGGCACTGTCGTTAATGCACTGCGCTCAATACCATTTATTATTTTGATGGTAGCTATCATTCCTATTACTAAGTTTATTGTGGGAACTAGTATAGGTACGACAGCAGCTATTGTTCCTTTGACTGTTTCTACTATCCCTTTTTTGGGGCGTTTAGTTGAGACTTCATTGAGAACAGTTCCTTATGGTTTAATAGAGGCAGCCCAATCATTAGGAGCAAGTCCTTTCAGAATTATTCGTAAGGTTTTAATTCCAGAGGCTTTGCCTGAATTGGTCCAAAACTTTACTTTAACCGTTATTGTGATTATCGGCTGTTCAGCGATGGCTGGTACTATCGGCGGAGGCGGTTTAGGTGATATAGCTATTCGTTATGGTTACATGCGCTTCCAGGTACAAATCATGGTAATGACAGTCATTATTTTGATTTTAATGGTTCAGCTAACTCAATGGATAGGCGACATTATTACTAAGAAAGTAGATCATCGCTGATTTTATTTAGGAGTTTTTAATGAAAAAGTTCAATGTATTATTAGGTGCAGCAGCCTTAAGTTTGACTCTTTCAAGTCAGGCCTTTGCTAATGAAACCATCAGTGTCGGTGCCACCCCGGTTCCTCATGCTGAGATTTTGGAATTTGTTAAGCCTATGTTAGCTAAAGAAGGCGTAGATTTAAAAATTGTTGAATTTAACGATTATGTTCAGCCTAATTTAGCTACAGCTGATGGTCAAATTGATGCTAATTATTTCCAGCATCGTCCTTATTTAGAGGCTTTCTGCAGCGAGCGCAATTTAGATCTTAAAGAAGTAGCTGCTGTTCATATTGAGCCTATGGGTGTTTATTCAAAGTCTATTAAGGATCTCAAAGATTTAAAGGATGGCGCTACAGTCTCTATCCCAAATGATCCTACCAATGGCGGCCGTGCGTTACTGCTGCTGCAATCTGCAGGTTTAATCGTCTTAGAAGATCCGACTAATTTATCCTCTACATCTTTAGATATTAAAGAGAATCCTAAGAATTTAGATATTAAGGAGTTAGAGGCTCCGCAGCTGCCTCGCTCTTTAGATGAGGTTGATATTGCGGTTATCAATACTAATTATGCTATCGGTGCAAATCTAAATCCTCTTAAGGATGCAATTTACCTTGAAAAGCCTGATTCTCCTTATGTGAATATTTTAGTTGCCTATCCGCAGTCAGCTAAAAAAGACGGTATGCTTAAATTAATTAAGGCATTGAATTCTAAAGAAAATTATGAATTCATTAAAAATCATTACAAGGGAGCAGTTATTCCTGCTTTCTAGTTTTTAGATATGGTCCCGCAAGGGACCATATTCCTTAGCAACAGCTTAATCTATCATTATCTTGTGTTTGACTATAAGGCTTTTTTAAAAACTGTTCCAAATCGGCCTGGATCTTATCGTATGTACGGGGACGAAGAGTCGGTTATTTATGTTGGTAAAGCGCGTGATCTGAAAAAAAGACTATCTCAGTATTTTTTAAAGGATGTAAGTCCTAAAACTGCAGCCTTAGTTAAGCATATTCATCATATTGAATTTACGGTTACTTTTTCTGAAGCTGAAGCTTTAATTCTTGAAAATAATTTAATTAAAAAATATCAGCCTCGTTATAATATTCTTCTGCGCGACGATAAATCTTATCCGTATTTATATTTATCTAAACATCAGCATCCTGGTCTATATTTTTATCGCGGTTCCCGCAATTTGCCCGGAGAATATTTTGGCCCATATCCTGATGTAAAAGCTGCTAAAGAAAGCTTAAAACTTTTGCAGAACCTGTTTCCCATTCGTCAATGTGCAGATAATGTCTATGCACATAGATCTCGTCCTTGTCTGCTAGCTCAGATAGGCAAGTGTCTGGCTCCTTGCGTGGAGATGGGCGAGGAGGGTGAACGCAATTATCGCCTGCAGGTTGATTATGTAAGATTATTTTTAAAGGGCAAGAATAAGGAAGTTTTAGACAGCTTAAAAGCAAAGATGGAGCAGTTGTCTCAAGAGCTGCGCTTTGAAGAAGCTGCAGTTATCCGTGATCAATATCAAGCTTTAAGAAGAACTTCAGAATCTCAGTCGGTTTCAGGCGATCTTATGATAGATATGGATGTAGTGTCTATAGCTTCAATACCAGGAACTGCCTGCGTTCATGTGTTATTTATAAGACGCGGCAGAATTATAGGCACGCGCTCATATTTTCCTAAAATTGAAAAAGACGATACGGAAAATGATACTTTAGAGGCTTTTTTAAGTCAGTTTTATCTAAATGAAAATCATGTCTCTATGACGCCTGCAGAAATTATAATTGATAGGGATCTTGAGGGTAAGGACAGTCTTTTAGAAGGCATAAAGTTATTTGCAAAGCGAGAAGTAAAGCTTTTAGTTAATGTAAAAACAGAAAGAGCGCGCTATCTAAGACTAGCTCATGAAAACGCAATAGCCTCTCTTAAAGCACGGCTTAATGATAAAACAACAGCTCAGGAAAGAATTTCATCCTTAGAAAGCTTATTAGGAGTGCAAGGTATCGAGCATATGGAGTGCTATGATATTTCGCATACTCAAGGTGAATTAACTGTAGCCTCTTGCGTTTCTTTTAACCGTGAGGGGCCTGATTTAGCTCATTATCGCCGTTTTAATATCAGCGGTATTACCCCAGGAGACGACTTTGCAGCTATGCATCAGGTTTTAAGCAGACGCTTTAAAAATCCTGATGACGGAATTATGCCCGATTTAATTTTTATTGACGGCGGCAAGGGGCAGTTAAAGCAGGCTGAGGAAGTTATTCTTGATGCCTATAAGCATTCAACAAAGAAAAAGCCTTTAATTGTAGCAGTAGCTAAGGGCGAGGGCCGCAAAGAGGGACTTGAGACATTAATTCGCGGATATACTCATGAAACATTTAATCTTTCGCTTGCAGACAAAGCTCTGCAGTTAGTTTTGCATATTCGTGATGAGTCTCATCGCTTTGCGATTACCGGACATCGTGCGCGCCGGTCTAAAGCACGAACTCATTCTACGCTTGAAAATATTAAGGGGGTCGGACCTAAGCGCCGGCAGGCTTTGCTTAAGCATTTTGGAGGTTTGCGCGAAATTATTAGCGCCGGTATTGATGATATAGCTAAGGTTGACGGCATAAGTCAGGAATTGGCAGAGATAATTTATGACAGCTTGCATGAGCTTTAGCAATTTGCCATAGGCCTTCTATTTTTGATTGCTGATATTCTGTTTTAATTAAATAAAAGCACCTTCAGTTTTAATAAAAAACATTATATTGAGAAAAAAGTCCGATCTGATTCAGACCGGACTTTTTAATTAGGCACTTATAAAAACTTATTAGTGAGACATTACGTATTTTACGAACTGCAGCTTAGTTGCATCATCAGCTTGATTGTAAAGCTTGATTAGCTGGTTTAAAGAGACAGAGCCGTTCTTTTTGCCGCTCTTAGAAGAAGTAGACATATTGGAGTTTTGAGCTGCGCTTAAAGACGGAGCGCTCATAGTCTGATTCGAAATTGCTCCGCTGATTAAATCAGAGGCTGCTGTAGCCTCGATAATCGGTGAGCCATAGTCAGTCATACCTATAGTGCGCTGATTGCCGGCGACATAGGTAGGAGCATATAAACGATTTAAGGTTAAAAGCTCAGTGCGGTAGTCGCGCATCATAACAAAGCCTGTTTCAGAGGCTAAGATGAAGTAAGAAGCTTCATCTTTTGGAACAGCTTTTTCTGAATCATAATCGATTAAAGTAATCTTTTGTGAGCGGCCATAGCGCTGTGCTTGGTCAACTGTAGTTGGAATATTGTAGTAAAAAGAGAGAGTCTGATTTTTCTTAAGATCCATAATATCGATAACGATAGGATTGGTAGCTTCTACAAGCTGACCATCAGAGGCTCCGCCGAAGGTATCTTTAAAAGATAAAACGATTTGATGTCTGCCTGGTTCTAATTCGATTGTACGGCTAAAGCGGCTGTAATTATTAGGATTTGAAATACCATCTACAAGTTCAACATTGTAGTGAACAGGGACTTTAAAGCCGGTATCAGCAAAAACTTGGGCAGAAGATACTAAAGCTACAAATATTAAACAAGCTTTAATAGCATTTCGAAACATAAAGTTAATCTCCATTCATGAATTTTTGTTTATGTTACCACTCTAAAATAAAAATTCAGCACCGCAAAGAATTTTATTTTCTGCGAGGGCTCTATCGTTAATTTCTTCATTAGAATAATAAATTTCAGGATTAGAGCTGATGTCAAATTGTGCTTCTGCAAACAAATTGAAATTAGCGTTTACCCTATAACGGGCGCCTAAATTTAAATCGCTGAGAATATTAGTGTGATGGAAGCGCTTGCATCCATATCCGGCAGTCAAGCCGAAGCCGTTTTCAAAAGCATAGTCAACAACTGCTTCATAAGAATAGAGGTGGTGGCTGTAATGCTCATAACGGGTGGATACAAAATTTAAAGCTGCGTATAAACCATCACCGAATGTTCCATAAGAAACAGCTATGCCCTTATCGATCTTATGCTCAGGGCGATTAGCATTAGCAAAAGCAAAGGTATCATTATCATTAAGATGATACATATTTTGCATTTTTTTAGCAAAATAAGCTATTTGATCGCTGACGTCTCCTTCATAGCTGAATTTGTAATATGCCATAGCATAGGAAATAGTGATATTGGACTGCAGGCGAGTAGAGCCGGAAAAAGCTAATTGATATTTATAGTTTAAAGGAGTGTCGTTGATTTTGGACTTGGCACTGCCAAAGGAAGCTCTAAGATCCCAGCCTAAGGATGAGAGGGTATACATAATCAGACCAGGATTTTGATCGCCTGTAAGATAATAATCACTTACATCAAAATCAAGATCATGAAAAATATCGCTTACGCCGGCTACAGTATAAAAAGCATTATCACCTCGGCCAAACAGCAGAGTGCCGTAGTTCTGAGCGTCGATACCGATAAACTGATGGCGAGCTTTCAGATCGTCAAAAGAATCTCCAGAGGCAATATCCCATTGAGCCATGCCGATAGCATAAAGGTTATCGTTAATTTGACTGCGGCCTGAAATGCCTATTTTGGCATTATTCATAATGGTGCTGTCACTGCTTCTATACGATGAAACTTTATCGTATTTAGCGGCATTTGCATTACGATAGCTAACTTCGACATTACCGAAAATATCAAAAGTAGTACCATTTTTATCATAAACGGTAGCGGCATTTGCGCTGCCTACAGTGGCAAGTAAGGCCACAGCGATTAAGCTTTTTTTCATATTTTTTTAAATATTTGTTAGTAATTATTCTTCATTATAGCAAGAAGTTTGAATTCTTTTGCTAGCATTTAAGCTGAAAATGACGGCAAACAATAGCTAAAACATCATAGAGATTATCAGCAACATAGGTTGCCTGCCATAATTTAGGATCTCCGCAGTCATAAATGCCATATCCCCAAGCGGCAGCGATAGAGCTCATTTGGCAGCTGCTTGCGGCTTTTATATCATTTTTATGATCGCCTACATACAGACTGTTTTGTGCCTTAAGCTTTAATTTATCTAAAGCTAATAATAAAGAATCAGGGGCAGGCTTGGCCTTACTGCATTCATCAGAGCCTACAACCAAATCAATAAAAGGCAGCAGTTCTAATTTATCTAAAAGCTCTGCGGCAAGATAATGATATTTACCGGTTACTACTGCGGTCTTAAATCCTGAAGCTTTTAGTTTTTTTAATAGCTCTAAAGCCTTAGGAAAGCTTCGGCTTTTGGTGCAGATATTACGGTTATAGAAGTCTAGAAATTCCTGCCGCATTACCGTATCGCGCGGATATTGTGCAAGCTGATGATCTCCTATACGCAAAGAGAGCATGGCTTTTATCCCCAGACTTACCCTCTGGCGGATTTCTTCATAACTTACGCAGCTTAAATGCCATTTTTCTAATGTGTGGTTGCAGGCATAGCAGAGATCTAAGGCTGTATCGGCTAAGGTCCCGTCTAAATCAAAAAATATTCCAAAACTCATAATAAAAAAAATTCAGGTTTTTGTGATATTTAAAAATTTCAATCATCACTAATATTGTATATATAGGCTATAATATACAGTGTTTGCCATAAAACATCATATCTTTATTGTTCGTAAAAATTTTTAATCTAAGTGGCTTTTCTCATGTTAGATATTAGTAAAATTCCAAATTATGCTGAAAAAATTGAATTTTTAAAGTCCACAATTAAAAGTATTCCCGATTACCCAAAGCCAGGCATTATGTTCCGTGATATTACCTCGTTATGTGAAAATGGCCAGGCTTTCGCTACAACTATAGATCTTCTTTATACTATTTATAAGGATGATATGATTGATAAGGTAGTTGCAGCTGAGGCTCGAGGCTTTGTATTTGGTGCCGCTTTGGCCTATAAATTAAAAGCTGGGTTTGTAATGGTAAGAAAACCTGGAAAATTGCCAAGACGAACTATTGAAGAAGTTTATGAGCTTGAATATGGGGCCAATAAATTGCAGATTCATGAGGATTCTATTAAAAGAGGTGAACGGATTTTATTATTGGACGATCTTTTAGCTACAGGCGGTACTATTGAAGCTATGGCTTGTTTAGTGGAGCGCTTAGGAGCAAAGATTATTGATATTGCGTTTATTATTGAGCTTATGGAGTTAGGCGGCGCTAAGCGAATTGAGCAAAAATTTGGAATTAAGCCTTTCTCTCTCTTTAAGCTACCGGGACATTAGTTTTTATGGCGATCACAGAGTATCAGGCATTAGCTAGAAAATATCGTCCTCAGACATTTGATGAGGTAGTCGGTCAGAAACATGTAATTGCTGCTTTGCGTAATACTATTGACTCAGAGCGCATTCATCATGCTTATTTATTAACCGGTACCCGTGGTATTGGCAAAACTACAATTGCGCGCATTATTGCCAAATGCCTTGAGTGCAAGGATGGAATCAGCTCGCATCCTCATGATGATGGAAATCTCTGTGATAATTGCAAAGCTATTATTACCGGATCCTTTCCTGATGTAATTGAAATTGACGCTGCCTCACAAACTAAGGTTGAAGATACGCGTCAATTGCTTGAAAATACTCAATATCCGCCGATTGCTGGCCGCTATAAAATTTACATTATTGATGAGGTGCATATGCTTTCAACAAGCAGCTTTAATGCTTTGTTGAAAACCTTAGAAGAGCCGCCGTCATATGTGAAATTCATATTAGCAACTACGGATCCGCATAAGATTCCGGTTACAGTTTTATCCCGCTGCTTACAATTTCAGCTTAAAGCTTTATCTATAGATGAAATTAAAGATCAGATAAAAAAAATTTGCGGAAAAGAAGGAATTCCTTGCGAAGATGATGCTGCCGCTTTGATTGCAAGATCTGCAAAAGGCAGTATGCGTGATGCCTTATCATTGTGTGATCAGGCTATTGCGCTAGGCTCAGGATCCTTATTGCGTGATTGCGTTATCGATATGCTGGGTACAGCAGGCGATGAGCTTATAGTTAGCCTCTTGGAGATCTTAAAACCAGGATCGGATGCTGATTTGGCAGCTTTTCTGGAAAATGTGCGCAAGAGTTGTCCTAATTATAAAAATTTACTGGATGAAATTGTTTCCTGCTTCCATGATTTAGCGCTCTATCAGTTAGTGAATCAGGGCAAATTATCGATCTTTTCATTTCCATTAGAGATTTTAGAGCAATATGCTCCGGTGTTTGCTCCTGAAAGTTTGCAGCTTTATTATCAGATCTCTTTGCAGGCAGTAGAAGAGAATACGGTTGCCCCTGATAGCGCCAGCGTTTTTGAAATGATGGTTCTGCGCTTATTAGCTTTTACGCCCCAAAAAAAAAAGTTTGGTTAGGCGAAAGTGAATATGCTTTAAATTTATTTTGTGAGCATAGTGCATTAAGAGCGCATCTTTCTATAGAGCTAAATGTAAATTTACCTTTTAAATTAGCATCCAATATTGTTGATATTGAGCCTGAAAGCGTCAGTACTGTCATAAAATACAACGATGCAGCATCGGAAGATAAGTCTAAGAGCAAAGCTATCCCAGCAAGCCAGTGGCGAGTTAAGGAGATATCGGCTCTAGACGTATTTAGCGATTCGCTTAAGAATGTAGTTTCACAAGATGATAAAGCTATTCATAATGAGCAAAATGCAAAGTATGCGTCGCAATTAGAGCAGATTTTAAATCCTAAGCCTTCAGGGGCTATTGACGGCAGCAAAGCTCCTTTAAAATTAGAAACCAGCGAAGCTTTTAAGCAAATTATGTCCGCTAAGCCGGTATCTTTAGGGCCTAATATGCTCAATGAGCTTTATGCTGTTAAGTCTTATATTCAGCAGCTGCATGATGCTGTAGTGGCTTTGATTAGATCTCAGCACGAGCAGGAAAATAATGGTTTATCTGATTTAGATAATTTTATTAAAGTAGCCTCGGAAATGATGCATCAGGATGGCCAGCAAGCTCAAGATCCTGATGTTTCGCATAATACTCTGTCAGCTGCTGAGCTTGCAAATTTAACATCAGCTATAAAAGCTTCTTCAAGTGATGATGGTCCTGCTGAAAATCGTGAAATTACTACTAAGGCTAATTTTAAAGCTGAAGCAAAAGAGGATTTTTCAGCAAGTGCAGACCATGTAGCTTCGGCGCAGGAGGATGTTGATTCACTCTCATTTGCGCAGCTGCAGCAGCGTCTAGCTCAAACTAACTTTATAGCAAGTGCAAATATGCAAAGCTTACTGCCAAGATCCTTATCTTTAGAAAATATCGGCAGTGAAGTCTTATTTATTGAAAATTATGATCAGGAACCATTAAGAGTTCATTTTAATGACAAGATGCCGTCTTTATCTGCGGTCTTATCTCAGTGTTTAGACAAAACTGAAAAATCTTATATAAGACATCAAAACAATAATCCGCAAAAGTTTTCTGCAGATTTGCAGAAGGCCTTAAATGATGTTTTATCTAACTGTATGGAAAATAAGAATGGCAGATCTGTACAAGAACAAGATGCGCATCATTCTGCAAATACTCCGGAGTTAAGTCAGCAATCAGATAGTATTTCCGAGAGCTTTGACAATGTGCCGGTAGAAATTTACGAAAATGATATTGCATTTAACAGTGATGAAGAGGAAGCAGGCGAGGTTGTAAAAGGCTCAGATCTTGTAAATATTGATTTTAATTCAGACAATGTTAATAACAGTAAACTTGTAGACGGTAAGCCTACAGCTAAAACCAGCTTTGAGGCAGAACAATATTTAGATGACAATCTGGATTTAGGAAAGGAACTGCAGAGCGATGATTTCTATGATGAGGTTTTAAAAACGGATCAATGGCTTCAGGATATTTGTGCAGCTAACTTTAACAGTTTAGAGTACGGGTGTTTAATCTACAGCAGGCGTGAAATCGAGGCAGATAATCCTAGTATATGGAATCTGTTTATAAGCTCAGACTGCAGATTTGTAAGCAAAGCTCCAAATTTTTTACATAAAATCAAAGAATCATTTTCTGTGTTAAAACATCAAAATATCGAGATAAATATCATTGAGGTTAACGGCTTACCTGAACAATGTCCGGAGTATTTAGCCAGAATGGCGCTGAAAAAGGCTGTTGCTGACGCTCGGGAAGAATTAATTGAAAATGATGCTCTTAAAATTTTTGTTGAGCATATGGGGGATGATTTAAAAACAGTGCAGATTTCTTTGCACAAGCAATTGCCTGTGCCAGTCAGATAATTTGCTAGGAAATAGCTTTCAAAGCGCAAAAAATAAGCAGCGATTCTGTATCGCTGCTTATTTTATAAAAATATCCTAATATGGCTTAGTTATTCCCAGCCAGAGCCTTCATCTTCTTTTTGCTCATATTTAGAGGCATTGAGCTTCATTGCATTCCAAACTCGGTTGGTAATGCGTGATACTTTAGAAGTAGTAGGCAGTAAGAAATACATTTTTTCCATTTTTTCTTTCGGGATCACAACTGACGGGTTATCGCGCAATTGCGGATCTAAATTTTCTAAAGCCTCTTTTACAGGCATAATATAGCGAGTTTCATTAGAAATGCTAGAGGCAACAGCAGGATCCATTAAGAAATTAAACCAAGTCAGAGCTGCATCATAATGATCAGCATTAGCCGGTATAGTCCAGCAGTCAAACCAATAAGGTGAACCCTCATCAGGGATGGTATATTTAATATCTACACCTTTTCCGGAAGCTTTAGCTCTTTCAGTAGCTTGCAGGATATCTCCAGAATAGCCAATGGCAGCACAAATTTCACCAGAAGCTAGATCATTTATATATCTTGCAGAATGGAAATATGCAACATTAGCGGCAAATTTGGTTAAGAGCTCTTGGGCCTCTTTGTAGTCAGAAGCTTTTTCTGAGGTTGGATCTTTGCCTAAATAATGCATGGCTGTTGAAATAATTTCAATTGGGGAATCTAATACTGCAATGCCGCATTGCTTAAGCTTAGAGGCATTTTCTGGATTAAATAAGAAATCCCAAGACTTGATTTCATAGCCCTTACCGAAGATTTCTTCGATTTTCTTTTGGTTATAGCCGATACCGACAGAAATCTCAGTATAAGGATAAGCATAATTATTGTCAGGATCGATTTTAGCTAAAGCTTCCATTCTGATTGGATCTAGCTTTATCCAATTAGGTATTTTGCTTTTATCAATTTTCTGCAGAGCACCGGCTTTGGCCAAACGCGGGACATAATAGCTTACCATCATGACTGCATCAAAACCTGAGTGTCCTGAGAGCAAACGAGCTTCTACCATTTCATTATTATCAAACAAAGCATAATTGGTGTTTTTAAGACCTGAAGCTTTTTTGAAATCTTCAACGGTAGTGGAGCCGATATAATCACTCCAATTCCAAATATTGAGATCGCTGGCAATAGCACTGGTGCTGAGTGTGCCTAGGATCGCAATCCCTATAAGACTTTTGCTCATTTTGTTCATAAAAATATCCTTCTAAAAACCATCTTAAGCGATGGAACGTTTTGTGAACGAGATTTGAGTTCTCCAGAAACTAAGCTCTAACCTTTTCAAGACTTATAGGGGACTTTCAAAAGTTAATAAGCTTAAAAAATTTACAATTAAATTTTTTTTTGCATTATAGAAAAAAGTGAAACTTTGGCAACAATTATTTTTAATTTTTACAAAATAGAGCAGGTATTGATTCAATTTGGAAAATTTTAAGTTTATTCAAGCTTAAAGAGAGCTATATTTATTTGAAATGATGAATAAATTGTATGTTAAGGTTATTTGTATTATTAAAAATAACGCTTTTTTTATGTGTATATGCGTAATTTAACAGACAAAAAATTTTTGAGGCTTTAAAATAAGGCAAGTTTTTTATATGTAATTATTATGACCACAAAAATCTGTATTGCCAACCCTAAAGGAGGCACAGGGAAGACATCTTGTGCTGTAAATTTAAGCTATGCTTTAGCTTTGCAGAATAAAAGAGTATTGCTATGCGATCTTGATCCTCAATGCAGCGCTACGGTAGCCTTTGGTTTAACTCCAGGAGACGATGATCATTCTTTAGCGGGAGTATTAATCTCTGGGAATGATCCTAGAGACTGTATCGTGCATTATCAGCATAGCTCTTTAGATATTATGATTGCTAATGCAGATTTAACTGTAGTTCCTGTTGCTCTCTATAATCAAGAGAATGGACATCAGCGTCTTAAGCTGGCTTTATCTGAGATAGAGAGCGATTATGACATTATCATAGTTGATACTCCAGCTTCTTTAAGCATTCTCAATATTAATGCATTTTGTGCCTGCAATTATCTTTTAATCCCCACAAGCTGCGATTATTTTGCCTTAGATTCCATGCAAACCTTACTTGCTTTTTGTGCAAATCTCCAAAGCAGACAAAAAAGCTCAATTGCTCTTTTAGGTATAATACGTACTTTTTATGATGATAAGTCTCCGCTATGTACGTATATAAGTCAGTCTCTTGGAGATTTATTTAAAAGCAATGTTTTTGACAGCGTTATTAGTTTCAATAGCCGTATCAGCGAAGCTTCAGCTTCAGGAGAAAGCTGCCTAAGTTATGATAAATCTTCAATTCCGTCTCAGCAGTATCTGAGCTTATCCTCAGAAATATTGAATAGACTGGATAATAATTAATCATACAAAAGATATTCGGCGTGAGTATTGCAGTTTGGACAAGATATTTTTTTGCTTTCTCCATAAATAAAATCCAAATCAGAGGCTTTCTGCTTAAAGAATAAATATGGCGTGTGGCATTTAGCACAAGCTACAGGAACGGCCGCACCTTCTAAATATTCCTCTAAGATTTTTACAAATTCGTCAAAATAGGGCATAACCTCAGAGATACTGCTGGTTTTCCATTTGTTCATTTTGCTGTATTTATAAATGAATTGAGCACAGCTGTAAGCTCCGCAGGCTAAAGCCGCGTTTAGCTCTTCTCTTGGCTTATATGTAAGGGGCATATTGCCGCTTAAGCGATTGTGCAGAATATTAGAACTTAGCGTATACATTTCAAGCATAAACATAATAAACATATTTTTACTGCTATTAAACATGATCTTGTGCTGTTTGCCTCTAGCTAAATATGCAGATGGCGCTTGTATCGGGCTTGTTTCGTAAATGGTATGGATAGTATGATGGTGTAAGCCTGTAAGCTTTAAATTAAGCTGTCGGCTGCATCCTATGCACATCAATCCTTCAGCTAATCTCCTTTTTAAATCTTCATGCCTGAAGGGGAAATAATCCTGAGTGGAAGAATGATTATTAATTAGCGTTAAATTTTCAATAATGTGGTAAAGACAGGAGCTCTGCACATTGATCAGCGTTTTTAATAAAGAATTTTCATCTTTGAGCATTGATCTTAAGGCTGCAAGAAGGCTATTGCTGTCTATATGACTTTTTTGCGAGCAATACATCAATCCCGATTCCTGCATCAGCAATGAGCATTCTTCAAGACTGTGCCTTTCTTCATGAGCTTTATAGTCTGCAAACAGATTTGGGCTCAAACGAGAAGATAAGCCTATATGAAAGCTTAAGATTTCTGGGAGCTTTTTTGAAAATATATAAAATAATTGATTTATATGAATAATATCCTTTGGCTTTATATTGCTCAAGGATTGAATGCAGCGATCTCTATTTTGCAGGCTTTTTAAAAGCTTATCTATGCTTTTGATAGTTTGTGTTGATAGCGGATCAATATCGCTTACAGATCCGTCAAGATAAAAACCTAAATTGTTTGATTTATTCAGCA
>CAJKNC010000035.1 GCA_905201175.1 uncultured Succinatimonas sp. | reverse complement strand
TTTGCTTTTTTATCAGATAAAATTTGTTTAATAGACTAAGATAATAGATATTACTGTTTTCAAATCTTCAATTTTAAATCTAATTCTTATGTCTAAATTTTTATGTAAATCTTGCGATTTAGTTGTGGATTTACCTCCTTATGAAAAGGGATATCAGTGTATATGCCCAAATTGCGGGGCTTTATTAAGACCTGCCAAGATTGAACCCGAATTTAAAATTGCATTAGTAGCTATTTCTGCGTTTATACTAGATATAATCTGCATTTTTCAGCCTTATATGGAAATTTCTTCAATGGGCGTGAAATCTTCTCTAACTTTGGCCTCAATTTTTACCATACTAGATTATGAATGGTCTTTTTTGCTTTATATTTTTTTATTGGTAACCTTTATTTCACCGTTAGTAGTATTGATATTGATAAGCGTAATTGGTTTTTGCAAACAATATAGGCCAAGTGTTTTTATAGCTTCACTTTATTCATTTTGTCATTATTTTTCTATGGTTGATATTTTTATTATGGGCGTTTTAGTCAGTCTTATAAAATTATCATCATTAGCAGAAATCCATTTTTATTCAGGTTTTTATTTATCTTTTTGTTTTTCTTTATTGCTTTTATGGTGTTGTATACGATATCGACCATACAGATTATGGGATAAGGTTAAGCCTATAAATATTGAAAAAGCTATAAGCGGTGTTAGGGGAAGTCAGCAAAATTTAAAGAGTTGTCGTTTATGTGGTATGTCTTTTTATTCATATAAAGACATAGATAAATGCCCTCGTTGTGGCAGTAAAGTTTATCTCCGCAATCATCAATGGTTTCAAAAGTCTTTAGCGTTATTATGCGCAGCGTTGATTTTATATCTTCCGTCTAATTTATACCCTGTAATGTATACAGAGTTTTTATTTTCAGAAACCGGCTCAAATATTATCGAAGGTGTAATATCCATGTGGAATATGCACTCTTATTTTGTTGCTTTGGTTATCTTATTGGCAAGTATCTTTATTCCTATTTTTAAAATTATTGCTATATGCTTCATATTATATGCAGTTAAGAGATTAAAAGTATTTAATGCTTCCTTATTAAGTAGAATTTATAGAGTAGTTTTATTCATTGGCAGATGGTCAATGATCGATGTTTTTGTAGTGATTATTATGTCATCAATTGTCCGTATGAGCGGATTGCTGACGATTTCGCCTGGTTTTGCCATAGTTTGTTTTTGTTCAGTTGTCTTCATTACGATTTTTGCTGCTGATGAATTCGACGAGAGAATAATTTGGGATAAATTTTATGAACGCAGATAATCAGCAATTAAATAATAATTTTGATAGAGCCGTAGTTAAAAAGAAACATAAGATATCTCTAGTTTGGATTATTCCAATCTTGGCTTTTATTATTACTGCAATTTTAATTTGGAATAATACATTGAATGTTGGTCCGAGCATAAAAATTATTATGTCTGATGCTGAAGGCATGGAAGCTGGTAAGACTTTAGTGAAATTCAGATCGGTGGTTGTAGGAACAGTTACGGAAATTAATTTAAGTAAAGATTTATCTAAAACAGTTCTCACTGTAAGAATGAAACCTGATACAGATAAACTTTTAAATGATAAATCAGCATTTTGGGTGGTCAAGCCACGCATTGAAAATACTTCAGTTACAGGCTTAGAAACGATATTATCAGGCGCTTATATCCAAATGATACGCGGAGATGGCGGTAGTTTTAAAGATGAATTTGTATGTTTGGATACTCCTCCGGTTAATACAGAGACTGGTGATGGTAAGTATATTTACCTTGAATCTGTTGATAACAAAAAAGTACAGGTTGGAGACCCTGTAATTTATAAAGGATTTAAGGTGGGCTCGATAACTTATGTAAGTTTAGACGCTAAGCGTAATTTAATTCGTTATTCAGCATATATTGAGGAAGAGTATAAGAATTTAATTGGCTCACATTCTGTTTTCTGGACTTACAACGGTTTAGATTTTTCTTTAAGTCCAACTGGTATTGAGGTTAATTTTGATAATTTAAATAATATATTACAAGGAGGGGTAATCTTCGATAATATTGCTGATTTTGAAACATATGATAAAGATGCAGAAAATAGTCAGACTTATCACTTATATAGAGATCAAAAGCAAGCAAAACTTAGTATTCTATCTAGAAAGCCTAATTTTGTTGTTATGATTGATGAAAATTTGAGAAATATACGTGTTGGCAGCAAGGTGACATTTAGAGGAATTGAAGTTGGAGAGGTTATAGCGGTTCCTTGGTATGAAAATGATCTAGATATTTATACGAATAATTCAAAGATTCCTGCTTTGATTGCAATTAATGTAAAATCATTAAATACAGATTTTGTAAATAATTTTTATAATAATGCTTTAAGAAATAAACAATTATGTGCTTCTATAAGTTCATCTTCCTTGATAGCTACTGACAATGAGATAGCATTGGTTCTGGATAAAAAAAATTGCGGATTTGATTATGCCGTTTATCGTGATGTACCAGTTATTTTTGCCCATAGTACAGAGACAATTAGCGTACAGGTTAAGTCTATTTTGGATAAAATTAATGCTATAGATTTTGATAAATTATCTAGTGAGATGACTAAGGCTATTATTTCCTTAGATGGTCTCATTAGAAATTTAGATAAAGTAGTTGATTCAGTTGATAATCAAGATACTGTAAATAATCTCAATAAGCTTTTAAAGCGTTTAGATGAAACGTTGATTAGCGTAAATAAAACTACTAATGATTATGGTAAAGATTCTAGGCTTTATAAGAATATAGATAAATCTTTAGAGCAAATTAATTCTTTAATTAATGAATTACAGCCTGCTGTTGAAAAGATTAGTAGAAATCCAAGCTCAATCATTTTTGGTTCTTATAGTGAAGATCCTCAAATTAAGGTTGCAAAATAATGAAAAATTTATTGATAGTAATTTTTAGTATATCTTTATTATCAGGCTGTATAAGTAATTCTTTTCAAGCTCAGGAAAATGATAATTATACTCTGGTAGATAATGTTTCTCCTGCTACTTTAAATAGCAATATAGAATTAAATGTTGAAGTTGCTTCTCCTTTAAATAAGGGATTTATTGTAGTAAAAACTTCAGACGTAAGTTTAAGGGTAACTAATAGTCATAAATGGTCACAAAAGCTAGAGGATCAATTGAGTTTATTAGCTATAAACGAATTATTAAAATATCCTTCAATATCAAAATATAAATACGAGATCAATGTTCTTCAATTTTATGGCAGTACTGAAGGAAGGGTCTTTATTTCTTTGGCTTGCAAGGTGCAAAACGGCAGCAAGATTATATTAATACGCGATTATTCTCAAGATTTTTTACAAAATGAAGATGGCTATGATGCATTAGCAGAAAGTCTTAAAGAAGGTTATGTAAAAATTATAAATAGAATAATTGCTGACCTTTTATAGTAAAATTTTGTATAAATATAAAAACACCTAATTTTAAATCTTTTAGATGCTATAAATAGATTTCTAATTAGGTGTTTTTAAATAATTTTTTGTATTATTTGCCAATGCAGAAAGTCGAGAAAATTTTTCCTAATAAATCGTCAGATGTCACGGCTCCAGTAATAGTACCAAGATGATCTTGAGCCTCTCTTACTTCTTGAGCGCATAATACAAGGTCGCCATTATTAAGAATATTTATAGCCCTATCGATAGATTTGATTGTTTCTTCAAGTTCTAGAGTATGGCGGCGTCTTGCTGAAAAAACTCCCTCACTTGGTATGATCCCCAGAGCATTAGATAATTCCTTATACAGCTTATCTAAACCGCCTTTAACCTTAGTAGAACTCATAACTTTTTTCATATCTGCAAAAGGCTTACTATCTAGCATCTGTATAGTCTCATCATACTGGGGCTTGTCATTTTTAGACACTACAATCAATATATGATCAGGCTTTACTTCATGAGATAGAATTGTTTCTAAAGTTGCTTTTGCATCGGGAGCTGGTGATGATCCATCAATCATAAAAAGAACTAAATCAGCTTTTTTTAATTCGCTTATAGCTTTTTTTATGCCTATAGCTTCAATTTCATCGCTAGGAGTATCACGAATACCTGCTGTGTCAGTAATATTTACAGGAACTCCTTCTATTTCAATTTCTGCTGTAAGAACATCTCGCGTAGTTCCTGGAATATTGGTAACAATAGCCTTGTCAGTCCCAGCTAAGGCATTCAATAAGCTTGATTTTCCCGCATTTGGCGAGCCTGCTAATACAATACGTGCCCCTTCATTAAGTTTTACTCCTTGAGAGGCAATTTTAAGTGATTCACAGGCTAATTCACGAAGCTTTTGCAGATCTGTAGATGCTTTACCAGAGTCAAAAAAGTCTTCATGTTCTTCTGGAAAATCTAAGCATCCTTCTAAACGAACTCTAAAATTAGTGAGCTCTTCAGTAAGATCATCAAGTTTATGAGCAAAGCTGCCTTCAAGTGATGCTAAGGCTGCTTTAGCAGCACTTTCTGATCCTGCAGAGATAAGATCTTCAACAGCTTCTGCAGCAGTTAAGTCCATTTTATTGTTAAGAAATGCTCGACGAGTAAATTCTCCTGGCTGAGCCATTCTAATGTCTGGAATGCTTAATACTGCATTTAAAACGCGATGGGGAGCTATATTTCCTCCATGGCCTTGCAATTCTATTACATCTTCTCCAGTGTAAGAATTTGGAGCTTTAAAGTATAAAAGCAGCCCCTCATCAACGATTTCATTGTTGAATTTAAATTGAGAGAAATATGCTTGACGTGGCTTAGGAGTAATTCCGGTTAAAATTTTTGCTGCTGTTAAAGCTTGATTTCCGGAAACTCTAATAATGGCAATGCCACCCCTGCCCTGCGGGGTGGCAATTGCTGCAATAGTATCTTTAATAGACATTATTTACTTTGCTTCGGAATTTGTTTTTTTCATGCTTAACCCGCGCTTCTCTAATGAGCGGAAAATAATTACCTGCTGGAAAATAGTGAAGCAGTTGGATACTAACCAGTATAAGGTTAAACCGGCCGGGAATGTACAGAACATGAAAGTAAATACAAAAGGCATAGCCATAAATACTTTTTTCTGAATAGGATCAGTTATTGGAGTTGGCGACATCTTCTGTAAAAAGAACATTGAAATACCGTAAAGAATCGGTGTTACAAAGTATGGGTCATAAACAGAAAGATCTGTAATCCATAAAATGAAGCTAGACTGACGTAATTCAGTTGATTCCATCAAGGTCCAGTATAGAGCAATAAAAATAGGCATCTGGATAATCAACGGCAAGCATCCTCCTAAAGGATTAACCTTTTCGGTCTTGTAAAGACGCATTGTCTCTTGGCCTAATTTAGCTCTGTCATCTTTATAACGCTCTCTTAGCTCAATCATCTTAGGCTGTAATAATCTCATCTTAGCCATGGAAGTATATTGAGCTTTAGTTAAAGGGAACATTACTCCTCTAACGACTAAGGTTAAAAGAATAATGGAGAATCCCCAGTTACCTACTAAGCTGTGGAAGAAGGAAAGGATCTTAAATAGAGGTATGGAAATAAACCATAACCAACCATAGTCAACAGTAAGATCTAAGTTGTCTGCAACAGCAGCCATAGCTTCCTGATCTTTAGGGCCTACCCACAATTTAGAATTAAAATCGTAAGATGTTCCGGCATCTATGCTTGTATTATCTGTTCTAATGCCGATAATAGCGGCGGTGTTGTTATTTGCAGCCTGGCTATAAATGATATTCCCTTTAGCATTTTCGTCACCAATCCAAGCGGAAACAAAGTAGTGCTGAATCATAGCGACCCAACCGTTCTTGGTGTTGATGTCCGGATGTTTTTCATCAATGATATTTTCTAATTTAATTTTTTCATAGCGGGAATCATCTGATGAATAAGCAGTACCGCGATAAGCACTAGCTACCATAGCAAAGCTGGAATCATCTTTTTGTAATGAAGAGATATCCTCAGTTTGCTTTAATTGACTGTAGAAAGACATTTGTACAGGTTTATCGCTATGATTGTCTACCTTATAGTTGAGTTTTACTACATAAGAATTACGGTCAAGAGTGTAAGTCTTAGTATAGGTAATGCCATTTTCTTCGTAGACTAAGCTTGCAGATACAGAATTTTCTCCATCTTTCAGCTCATAATCTGTAGCCGCAGTCGTATATACTGGTCTTACTTTAGAGTCAGGACCATCTTTTCCTACAGCACCGCTTTGAGCTTGATAGATGAATAAATTATTGGTCATCAATAAATGGAACGGCTCATCCTTACCCTGCTCTTTCATTACCTTTAATAATTTAGCATCAATAATATCACCGCCATTAAGGTTGATGCTGAGTAACAGATTATCGCTTTTAAGAGTTACGATTTTTCCTAAGGAACTTTCAGAGTTTGCAGTAGAATCAACCATTTGCGCGGCAAGAGCTTCTTGTTCTGCCAGTTTGGCGGCGTTGACTTTATCTGAATTCCAGTTCCAAAACAGGAACAAAGTAACGCACAGTAAGACAATTAATAAAATATTTCTTTGCTGTTCCATTTGTTCTTCTTAGCCTCGAGGAATTATTTGGGCTTTTTAGGCACAGGATCTAATCCACCTGGATTTAAGGGATGACATCTGCAAATCCTTTTAAATCCTAACCAGATCCCGCGAATACCCCCCCATTCCTTGATAGCTTCAATGGTGTATTGTGAGCAACTTGGGTAAAAACGACAATGTTGCCCGAGCATTGGACTGATGAGCACTTGATAGATGCGAATTAAAAATATTGCTATTTTTCCAAACGGCGAGAAATTTGTTCCCATAATCTCTTCAACGATGTGGATAGATCCGCATTACTTATATCACCAATCTTAGGCTTAGCCATTACTACCAGGTCAGCCTGAGGAAGGGTATGTTGAGATAGACGAAAAGACTCCCTAACTAATCGTTTTACACGATTTCGCCAGACAGCCCTTTTCAAAACCTTTTTAGGTATAACCATTCCAAGTCTAGGAGACCTCAGATCATTATTTCTTACAGCAAGAATTAACAGACCTGGGGCACTAACTCGAATTGGATTTTTAAATACCCTATCATAGTCTCGCGAAGTCAAAAGTCTGACTTCGCGAGGAAAGGTATAATTAGCCATTAACAGTGGTCAAACGCTTACGACCTTTGGCACGGCGACGGGAAAGAACTTTACGACCGTCAGCAGTACGCATGCGAACGCGGAAACCATGGGTACGCTTACGCTTTGTTGTATTAGGCTGGAATGTACGCTTCATTTAAATCCTCCGACGACGGTAAAAACCCGCCATTATTTTTATTTAAGTATATTAATGAAATATTAATATACATCTTCACGAAAAACAATGTATTTTACTCTTATAAGGCTATTAAGGTCAACACATCATATGTGTTAAAATAAATAGATACTGCTAATAATTAATTAAAAGGTTTTTTTATGGATTTGGTCCAGCTTTGGGCAGAAGTAATTCAGAGAGTTTCAAATCAGCCCGAATACTCGTCAAATAAGGATTTGATTGGCCTTTTAGGCAGTCAAACTTCAATCCAAATTGCAAATAATAAGGTTACGTTTATTTGTAATTCGGATTTTGTTTATCGAATGTTTTTTAAATATGTTCCGGCATTTTTTACTGAAGTAACTCATTTGATTGGCAATGAATCTATAGGTATGGAAGTTATTATGGCTTCTAACTTACCTCAAAATAATGTTTCTCAGTTTCAGCCCCAGGGTTCTATGGGGACAATGCCAGGAAATCAAAATAATTCTCAGTTTTATCAGCAGCCAATGGCTGCGGCGACAGGAGCGTTTGCTAACTCTGGAAATCAAGAAGATCTACGCAAAAAACTTCCTAAGTTTATGCGCGAGGATCATATTAATCCAGATAAAACATTTGAAAACTATATTACTGATCCTGAAAATGAGTTGATTTTTACTATTGCAAAAAAAGTTGCTGCTGAGCCAGGATCATTTAAGACCAATCCTTTTTACATTTATGGTGGATCAGGATTAGGAAAAACTCATCTTTTATTTGCTATTGCAAATAGAATTAGACAGACTAAACCTAATATTTCATTGATTTATACTCGAGCTGAAGAGTTTATAAGAAATTATGTCGAGTCTATGTCTCGTAAGAATTCTTTTGATTATCAGCAGGTGCATTTTCAGGATTTATTTATCCAGCAAGATGTATTCATTGTTGATGATATACAGAATTTTATTAAGGGACCTAAGGCTAGAGATACTTTCTTTGATATTATTGCGGATTTTCTAGAGAAACCAAATCGTCAACTAATTTTGGCTTCAGATGTTCCCCCTGGAAATTTGAAGGATTTTTCACCTCGTTTAAAGTCTCGCTTTGGATCTGGTGTTTGTCGTGAGATTTATCCTCCAAGCACAGAAACTAGAGCGGCAATTACTTTGAAAAAATGCAGGGAATTAAATATAGAACTGCCAGATTCAATTATGCAGTATATAGCTAATCATATTCGCTCTAATGTAAGAGAAATCGAAGGAGCCATTAAAACTCTTAATTCTCATATTTTAGCTTATGGATCAATTACTTATGATGAAGCTGTAAAGAGCTTGGCAAATTTGGTAAATGTTTCAAGTCAAATAACTACTATTGATTCAATAAAAGAGCGTGTATCTAAAGAATTTGAAGTTACTGTTACAGCAATGGAGTCTGCAGAGCGTAAAAAAGCTGTATCTACAGCAAGAGCTTTTGCTATGACATTAGCTTCTGATTTGATTCCTAATTTATCTCAAAGTGATATTGGCAGAGCTTTTAATAAAGACCATTCATCTGTATTTGAAGCAATTAGACGTACTAAAAAGAGAATGGAAAATGATATAGAAATGGCTGCTTTATATCAAAAATTGACTTTATCTTTGAAAAAAGATTAATCAAAGCATTAGGTTGGTGGTGTACTTATGAAATTTTCAATCATCTTGTCAGAGTTAAACAAGCAATTACAGGAAGTTTCTTCTATTGCAGGCGTCTCTCCTGGAAAGGATGATATTACTCAGAATATTTATATTTCTGTATATAACAATTCACTACAGCTTAAGGCTACCGATTACAGTATCGAACTTATTGCTACTATTCCTCTTGTGGATGTTAGCTCTGAGGGCGAGATTATTATGAATGCCGCTAAACTTAGAGAAGCTCTTAAAAATCTTGATCCTAAAACTAATATCTATTTTGATTTAGATGAAGTTAATCAGAAGATGATATTAACAGCTGACAGTACTACTTTTGAAATTAGAACTAGGAGTGCAGCTGATTTTCCTAAGTTTGAGGAAGAAACAACTGAGCAAGATATTACTTTAAAACAAAGTCAGTTAAAGTTTTTATTAGATAAGTCTTTGTTCTGCGTGTCACCAGAAGATTTTCGTGATTATCTTAAAGGAGTTCGTTTTGAGGTTAACGGCTCTACATTGGCTGTTTTTACTTCTGATGGCCATCGTATGGCTATTTTAGAGACCGAGATTGATAAGCCGGTGGAAAAGTTTTTCGGAGCTATTTTAACTAAACGTGGTGCATCTCAATTATCTAAAATAATCTCACCTAATTCAGATGCAGAGATTTCCTTATCCTTTACAAAAAATTCTATGAAGACCATTTGTAATGGTTATTGCTTATCATCTAAATTGATTGTATGTGCTTATCCAAATGCTCGAGGACTTATACCTTCCCAGATAATGGCTCAAATCAATATTCCAAGACAAGCTTTAAGCTCATATATTAAACGAGTATCTGTTTTATCTTCTAAGCGTTTAAACGGAGTATCATTTAATTTTGATAAGAATGTTGTTGATCTGCATTCAGAAAATGCTGAACATGAAGAAGCAAAAGCACGTTTGTTATTAAATTACGATGGGCCAAGCATTGAAATGGCGCTGAACTCAACTTATGTTATAGAAATTCTAAATATTATTGAGTCTGATAATGTTAATTTCTGTTTCAGTTCTATGCTTAACAGTGTATTAATTACCCCGGATGATAACGGTAGTAGTGGTGTAAATTGCCGTTATATTGTCAGCAAGGTTGTAATTTAATTGTGTACCGGGCATTGCTGTGCCCGGGATTGTTACATGTATATTAGACGCTTATTCATCAATAATTTTCGTAATATCGAATGGTTGGATTTTGAACCTTCATCTGAAATAAATTTAATTTTTGGACCTAATGGTTCTGGGAAAACATCATTACTTGAGTCTATAAGTTATCTGGCTTTGTGTCGCTCTTTTAGAAGTTCTCGTTTTCAAAATCTTATCGCAAATGATAAGAGTGGTTTTATTGTTTCAGCTAAGGTTATTTCCGATGATAATTTAGAAAATACTTTAGGTATTTCTCGTAATCGTAGTCGTAGTAATGATTTGCAAATCAGTATAGATAAAAAACGCGTTTATAAACTTGCAGATCTTGTTGATCATATTTGCGTACAGATTATCCATCCGCAAGGAACGGATCTTATTACAGGCTCTCCTGAATTAAGGCGTCATTTTATAGATTGGGGAGTCTATTTTATAAATCCTGAATATAAAAATATCTGGTCTGAATATAAAAAAATTTTGTCGCAGAGAAATGTTCTGCTAAAAAAAAGAGCCAGCGAAGCTGAGATTATAGTATGGGATGATATTCTTTGTCAGATATCAGAAAAAATTACTGACTTGCGATCTGCTTACCTTAAAAAATTTATTCCTATTTTTAGAAAAAAAATTGAAGAGTTTTTACCTGGTTTTGATATAAATATTTCCTTATCAAAAGGCTGGGATAATGGCATAGATATCAGGTCTTTATTAAGCTTAAATCTTGAAAAAGATAGACTTTTAGGATATACTTTTTATGGCTGTCACCGTGCTGATTTGAAAATAAAAACATCTCAGTTATCGGCAAGCGAGACCCTTTCTAGAGGACAACTGAAACTTCTGATGTGTGCAATGAAATTGTCTCAAGGGACTCTGTTATATGAACAGACTGGTCATAGGTGTATTTATCTTATAGACGATTTCACATCTGAATTAGATCATAATTCAAGAGAGGTGCTTTTAAAAGATCTTTCTTGTTTCAGTAATCAAGTCTTCATAACAAATATTGCAGGTGATATTGACTTGCCTAGCCATAAAGATATTTTGCGCTTAGACATTTCCAAGAGTATCCAGTTTTCTGCATGAAATTTCCAAGAACAGAGGAATAAATGTCCGAAGAAAAAAACAATAGCGGTTATGACCCTTCGAGCATCAAGGTTTTGCATGGTTTGGAAGCTGTAAGAAAGCGTCCTGGCATGTATATTGGTGATACTGATGATGGATCTGGTCTTCATCACATGGTGTTTGAGGCCGTAGATAATTCAATTGATGAAGCCCTAGCCGGTTTTTGTACCCATATTGAAGTTGTAATTCACGCTGATGGATCAGTTTCTTGTAGCGATAATGGGCGTGGCATCCCTGTTGCGATGCATCCAGAGGAAAATCGATCTGCTGCAGAAGTTGTAATGACAGTACTGCATGCTGGAGGTAAGTTTGATTCTAATTCTTATAAGGTTTCAGGCGGACTTCACGGCGTAGGTATCTCTGTTGTTAATGCTTTATCGGATAAATTAGTTTTAACTATTAAGCGCGATCATCATATTTGGCAGCAGACATACTTAAATGGCGGTACTCCAGAAGCTCCAATTCATATTATTGGAGATACAGAGGAAACTGGTACATCTGTAAGATTTTGGCCTTCAAATAATATTTTTAGTAATACTACATTTGATTACGGCATATTGCTTAAACGTTTAAGAGAATTATCCTTTTTAAATTCCGGCATAAAAATTTCTCTTACTGATAAAAGAGAGGATCCTGAAAAGTCAGAGGTTTTCCTTCATGAAGGCGGAATTCTTGAGTTTGTAAAATATTTAAATAAGGGCAAGACTCCTATTAATCAGAAGATTTTCCACTTCAGCAAAATGTGTGACGAAAACATTTCTGTTGAAGTTGGCATGCAATGGACTGATGGTTATAGTGAGAGTGTTTATTGTTTTACTAATAATGTTCCGCAAAAAGATGGTGGTACTCATTTAGCTGGCTTTAAACGAGCTTTGACTACAACTTTTAATAATTACTTAGAAAAACAAGGCTATACAAAGAAGCATAAAGTTTCTACGTCAGGAGATGATGCTCGTGAGGGCTTAACAGCAGTTATTTCTGTTAAAATGCCAGATCCTAAATTTTCATCGCAGACTAAAGATAAATTGGTATCTTCGGAAGCATCAGCTGCTGTCAGTAACGCAGTAATAAGTTATCTTGAAGAATTTTTAGAAGAAAATCCTGCTGATGCCGATACAATCTGCATGAAAATTGTTGAAAGTGCGCGAGTAAGAGAGGCTATGCGCAAGGCTAGAGATTTATCTAGAAAGAAGGGCATTGATGTTAATTCAATGCCTGATAAGTTGGTGCCTTGCAGAGAAAAAGATCCTGCTTTATCAGAAATTTTTTTAGTAGAGGGTGATTCTGCTGGTGGTTCAGCTAAAAATGGAAGAGATTCTAAGTTTCAAGCAATTCTTCCTTTAAGAGGAAAAATTTTAAATGTTGAAAAAGCTAGATTTGATCGAATGATTCAATCACAGCAAATTGGAACTTTAGTATCTGTATTTGGCTGCGGAATTGGTAAGGAAGATTACAATCCAGACAAGTTTAGATACCACAATGTCATTATTATGACCGATGCTGATGTTGATGGCGCTCACATTAGAATTTTATTGTTAACATTTTTCTACAGACAAATGCCTGAACTTATAGAGCGAGGTTATGTATACGTTGCACAGCCTCCTCTTTATAAGTACCAAAAAGGTAAACAGGTTCGCTATGTATTAAGTGATAAAGAAGCCTTGCAATATAAAACTAATATGGCTATAGAGTCTGGAGCCATTTACGTTAATGCTGATGCAGCTCCAATTTCAGGCGTTCCGTTAGAAAAGCTCTTCAATGATTACAATAAGGTAATGTCAAGATTACCCAAATTAACGCAGAAGTACGAAAAAGATATTATTATAAATCTTATATATTTTAAGCTATTATCTGCTGAAGACAGAAACAATCGTGATGTAGTTGCTAATTGGACTGCTGAGTTTATTAAGACTTTGCCTGCTAATGCTTCTGAAGGAGTGTTTTTTAAATCTGATGTTAGTTTCGATGCTGTAGCGAATAAATATAACCCTGTAATTATTCAGCATATCCATGGCATTGATTATCGTTATGTTTTAGACGAAAATTTCTATGAATCTTTGGATTATTCTTTACTTAGCTCTATGAATGAACGAGTTTCTGATTTAATTGAAGAGGACGGATTTGTTATTTCTGGATCTAAGAAAATTTTTGTTAAGAATTTCCATGAAGCTTACGAAACCTTAATGAAGGAAGGTTTCGCTGGAGTTAAGATTCAACGTTATAAAGGTCTAGGAGAGATGAGTCCAGAACAATTGTCTGAAACAACAATGAATCCTGCCAGCAGAAGTTTGCTTAAAGTTAATATTACCGATGCTATGGAAGCAGATCGCTTATTTAATGAGTTAATGGGCGAGGATGTTGAAAATAGAAGAGCGTTTATTTCTGAAAATGCTTCTCGAGCAACTATTGATATTTAACTAGAATTAGTCTCTTAAATTATTTTCGAAAAAATCCAAGGCGTTAAGTCTTGGATTTTTTATTATAAATTTGGAATAAATATTAGTAATAAATCGAAGATAATTTAAATCAAATTGAGTTTGGATTGATTTGCTTATTATGAAATAGAATTAGCATAAGAAAATAATTATGAAGAAGTAAAAAAAGAAATAATTGTAGGATGTTCCACGTGGAACAAAATAGATGCAAGACAGATAACGAAGAGCAGTAAAAAGAAATAATCGTAAGATGTTCCATGTGGGACAAAATAGATGTCAGACAGATAATTTAAGAGCAGTAAAAAAGAAATAATCGCAAGATGTTCCACGTGGAACAAATTCTATATATAAAACGCAAATTATGATTAAATTATTCAGCAGTATTAGTTATATAAAATATTTAATATCAAATAAATAATGATCATGTAATTTGTATATAAAAAATATTATGGGATTTTATTGTAACTATTTTTGTGAGTATTGCTAAAATCCCATATAAGATTTACTTAGGATAAAGATCAATTAAAGGTTAAGGGAAATTTAAATTCTGGACGGTAATTTATAGTGTCCTTATTACTAATTTTTGTATAAAGATCTATAGCCTTTGTAAATATATTTACAAACATCAGCTTATTTTCGAAGCTGCTATTATCTGCTGATAAATTTGTTAATTTATAAGTTATATCTATATGTAATTCAGATGTATTAGATGTAAATAAATTTAAGTAATAAAAATCAACAAGACTGATTTGTTCTAGGTACCTAGCAAAATCATCAGAAGGACTTGTAAATAAAAAAATTAACACGTCATTTTTGTAAAGGGTTTTGATTTGAGGTTTTAAGTAATATTCCTCTTGATATTTTTCACATGGTTTATCTATTTTTATTAAAGTGTGATAAAGAATGTCTGCAAATATGCGATTATTGCTGTTAGAAAAAATTATGCAACGATTTGAATTGATAATTTTTTTTATAAAATTTATGCTTTCTGTTTGATTAAAGATTTCCTGAAGCTTAGAAATAGTTTGTTGTTTTTCCTGACAAATGATATTAAATATGTTTTTTTCTGAGATATTTTGCGATATCTGTATATTTGGAAGTTCGCTAAATGTATATGCACTTAAAGCGTATTTAAAGTCAGGAAATCCTTTATAGCCGAATCTTTTACAAAATCTGAAAACAGATGGTTGGGAAACATTTATTCGAGCTGCAAGGCTTGCAATACTTTCGTAGGCTGCTCTTTGGGGATTTTCTAAAATTGCAGAAGCAATTCTTCTTTCTGTTTTTGTTAAATCATTGAAGGAAGCTCTCATTCTTTCAAGAATATTATTTTGCATAAATCCACCATAATTCCCTTAATGATCAAAATATACTTATATA
>CAJKNC010000034.1 GCA_905201175.1 uncultured Succinatimonas sp. | reverse complement strand
TTTCATAACAAAACCCCATTATCAATCATGTGATCAATAATGGGGTTCATACTAGTTAAAGCGCTTTTTTATGCCTGAAGCTTTATTCGGCATTAAGACTGAAGCTATAAAATTCTGCGGTGCAATAATCTTAAAAAAACACTTGCCAACAGCGTTTAAAAGTCTATAATAGTTGCACTCAGTCATGTGGTTTTTAGACTACATAAGCTTCCTTGTCTGATAATTTGACTGATTTGTCAGACTATTAATCCGTAAGGGGCATTTTAATGCGTAACTACGAAATTGTTTTTTTGGTACATCCGGATCAGTCCGATCAGGTACCTGGCATGATCGAGCGCTATAAGAGCGAAATCGAGAAGAGCGGCGGTAAGGTACACCGTCTTGAGAACTGGGGTCGTCGTCAGCTGGCTTACCCTATTCAGAAATTACACAAGGCTCACTATGTTTTAATGAACATTGAAGCCTCTCAGGAAGCTATCGATGCTATCGAAGAAAACTTCCGCTACAATGATGCTGTAATTCGTAACCTCGTTCTGCGTACCGAAGAGCCGGTAACTGAGCAGTCCCCGATGATGAAGGCTCGTGATGAGCGTCGTCCGCGTGACGAAGAAGGCGAGCGTGCAGCTCGTAAAGTCGAGGCTGAGACTGCTGAGGCTGAAGTTGCTGAGCAGGCTGCTGAAGCTCAGGCTGAATAAGGAGAATTACCATGGCTCATTATTTTCACCGTCGTAAGTTCTGCCGTTTTACTGCAGAAGGCGTAACTGAGATCGATTACAAAGACGTTGCTCTTTTAAAGAATTATATTACCGAGTCCGGTAAGATTGTTCCTAGCCGTATCACCGGTACTAGCGCTAAGTATCAGCGCCAGCTCGCTACAGCTATTAAGCGTGCTCGTTATTTGGCTTTACTGCCTTACACTGATTTACAAGGCCGCTAACTGATATAGGAAGTACATAATGGAAGTTATTCTGTTAGATAAGATTGCCCATTTAGGCGGTCTTGGTGATAAGGTTAAAGTTCGCAATGGTTTTGCTCGTAACTACTTATTACCTCAGAAAAAGGCTGTTCTCGCTAACAAAGAGAACTTAGCAAAGTTTGAAGCTCAGCGTGCTGAGCTCGAGGCCCGCATTGCAGCTGAGTTAAAGGCTGCCACTGAGCGTGCTGAAGCTATCAATGCTATCGGCAAGTTCACCATCTCTGCTTTAGCTGGTGATGAAGGCAAGCTCTTCGGCTCCGTCGGTACTCGCGATATCGCTGAGACTGTTACTGCCGCTGGTGTAGCTATTCATAAGTCTGAAGTTCGCTTACCTGAGGGTGTTTTACGCTCTGTTGGTGAGTACACTATCACCTTACAGCTGCATCCTGATGTAAAGGTTGACATTGCTTTAGAGATCGTTCCTAGCAAATAATCGCAGTTAGGAAGATAAAGCAAAAGGCTCGTAGTGATACGGGCCTTTTTTGTATCAGTTTTTTTTAGTAGAATAAAGACTTATTTTTATTTCAATCAATAAGTTCAGTTTATGCATAGTCTTGTCAATAAAGGATCATATAAGCCTTTTATTAAGTGGGCCGGGGGTAAAAGCCATAGCGTAAATAAATTGCTCCCGTTGTTTCCGAAAAATATTGATACCTATGTTGAACCATTTGTAGGCTCAGGAGCTTTGTATTTTAAAGTTAATTTTAAGCGAGCTATTATAAATGATTTAAATTATGAGCTTATTTGCGCCTATCGGCAGGTACGGGATAATCTAGAGCAGCTAAAAACAATTTTGCGTACTTTTAAGTATGATAAAGAGATGTTTTTAGAAGTGAGGGCTTGGGATCGCAGTGCAGATTTTAAAGATAAGCCTGAGCTTTATCATGCCGCACGCTTAATTTATCTGATCAAAACCTGTTATAACGGCTTATATCGAGTTAATTCTCAAAACTATTTTAATACTCCATTTGGAAAATCTTTAAAGCCTAAGATATGTGATGAAGAGGTTTTAAATAGATGTTCTGAGTATTTAAATAAGTTTAACACGGAAATTTATAATCTTTCCTATTACGATCTTTTAGATAAAATCCCTAAGGGAGCTTTTGTATATTTAGATCCTCCTTATCATCCTTTATCACAAACTTCAAATTTTACTAGTTATCAGAGCTCTTCATGGTCGGCAGCTAATCAGGAGGAATTATTCGACTTTTGCAAGGAGCTGCATAAAAAAGGCATTAAATTTATGCAAAGCAATTCCTCAGCTGAATTTATTATCGATCTCTATAAAAAAGACTTCAGAATTGACTTCATTGAAGTTGCTAGATGTATAAATTCAGATATTAAAAAGAGGAGTGCCGTAAAAGAAGTCGTGATTATGAATTATGATAAAAAAGGCAGAGTGCTAGCTTAAAACAGATTGTTAGTACATGCGGATTTCTGCCTCTAAGGATAGAGGCAGATTGTGTATTTATTACCAATAATCCCAAGGATCGCCGTAAAAGTTTTTGATATCCTTACGAATGCGGCGCTGCCGTGACGGGGCATTTTCTTTGGTATTTTCCTGAGGATCAATATAGGTTTTTTCGCCATTTGAAAGACTTTCTGCAGCGGTTTCTTTAGAAGCCTCCAGGGCTTGATTTTGTTCCTCGGTAAAGAATTGAGCCTGCAGCAGCTCATCTTCGCGGCTTGTAGATAAATCTTTGCTGCTGTCTGACATTTTTTCCAAAGCCAGCTGATAGCGGGCGCTGTTGGTAGGTTTTTTGGCAATTATCTTCAAGCGCTCAAATTCTAAATGCTCTTTTAAAGTCTGAGCATTGTCGGTAGCTTTTTTAATTTTTGATGTTCTAATTCTCGGCTTATTAGAGATTTCCTTAGGCATGGGAGCTGAGCCTATGGTGATTGGATCTCCTAGAAAATGCGGCTGAGTATTTAAAAAGTATACATCCAGAATGCATTTGATGCGAGCAAAGAACTCTCGGATAGCAACTTTAGAAAAGAATCCGTAATCAGGAGTTATAGCATTATAGCCGACGGCGCTGATGCCGTTATTGTCAGCGATAAATAAGGCCCGTTCATTATGGAATTCCTGAGAGATAATGGTGAATTTTTGCTGTAAAAAAACCTTATTAGCACGGATAATGCTGTCTAAGGTGCTGATGCCTGCAAAATCAAAGACTATATGCTTAGGATCTACGCCTGCTCTTATCAAAGCTCTCTGCATATGCCGAGGCTCATTATAAGATTCGTGGCGGTTATCTCCAGATACTAAAATATAGTCTATTTTATGAGCGTTATAAAGTTCAACTGCAGCTAGGATCCTATAGGTAAAGTAATCATTAGGCTCACCTGAACTGTATGTAGGAGAAGTACCCAGCAGCAGACCTACTTTGTTGTGCGGCAGATCATCAATATTTTCATAGGTTTTAAAGCTGTAGCTTGAAATCCTAAATAATGCCAGCATAACAAAGAGGGAGAAGATTAAAATCGCTACTATAAATAAGTAGCTTAAGATCTTCATGAAAGAGGAGAGATCGTGTCCGAAAATCTCCTCTCGCTCGCGGTACTTTCTCACTTAGTAATCCTAGATAATATGTTTAACGCAGTCTAAAGCTCCAACTTTTTCATATACGGTTTGTAAATGCGATGGAGATTTAATTCTGATTGGCACAGTATATGAAATATACTGTCCATTTCGGCTTTTTCGTGCAGGAGCAGTGATTTTTTTAAAGCTGCCGTGTTCAATGCTGTTGCAGACAATTTCAATCTGAGAGAGCGCATCTGCAGCACTTGCTGTCACGATAATTCTAAAGTCTATAGTGGCAGGAAAGTCGATTAATTTTTTTAGTTTCTGATAAGCATCTGACATTTATTGTGCTCCCTGATTATCAGCTTTATTGTCAGAGATAAAGAACATTACGATACGATCCCATGCTTTATCAAAGAAGCTGCCTTCAGCGATATTTTCAAGCGCAACTAAAGGAGCTGAGGTTAGAATCATATCATCTAGCTTGACATCAATGACGCCTAAAGGAGTACCGGCTTTAATTGGAGCTACAAAAGTAGACTGAGTCAAGCGATAACTAATTTTAAGCTTGTTTTGACGGCCGCGAGGAATAAGCAGGCTTAAATCGCTGCTTAGGCCTAATTTAATGGAGCTCTGACTGCCCATTCTGACGGTACGCTCTAAAAGAGGCACGCCGGCTTTATAGGGGGTATATTGTTCAAAATAGCGGAACCCATAGCTTAATAAAGCTTTGCAATAGGAAGCTCTTAACTTTTCTGATTTAGCACCGATTACAGAAGCGATAAGACGGGATGAGCCTTCTATGGCAGAGGCTACTAAGTTATAGCCGACCTGAGATAAATGGCCTGTCTTAATGCCGTCAACATGCATTGAAGTATCCCACAGCAAGCGGTTGCGGTTAATCTGCTTGATCCCGTTGAAGGTAAATTCCTTTTGACTGTAGATTACATATTCCTCGGGCAAATCGCGGATTAGAGCTCTGCCTAAAAGAGCCATATCATAAGCGGTTGAATAGTTTTCCTCATCGAAAAGTCCGTGAACATTAGAAAAATGGGTGTTCTTAAGGCCTAATTTTTGAGCATAAGTATTCATAACGCTGACGAAGCCTTCCTGCGTACCAGCCAAATGGATAGCCATGGCAACGCATGCGTCATTGCCTGATTGAATAATAATGCCTTTGACCAGATCGCCGACTTTAATAGTTTTGCCTACCTCAATAAACATTTTTGAGGAGTCATTGTAATTTTTTGACCAGGCCTCTTCGGTAATCACAACATCATCATCCATATGCAGTCTGCCGGCTTTAAGCTCCATGCCGATTACATATGAAGTCATCATCTTAGTTAAGGAGGCAGGCCAGATCCTCTCCTGGCTGTTTTTTTCAGTGATTACGCGTCCTGAATAATAGTCCATCAATACCCAGGACTGAGCTTCAAATGAAGGCGGCTCGGGAATTACAATCGGAGCCGGCTGAGCTGGAGCTAAGCTTACTCCTGCTGTAGAGGCTGCAGCAGGATTCTGATTTGCTCTCATCTGAGCGAAAGGATCGGGAATAGCCTCATCGGCAGCATAGGTTAAGCAAGATGAAAAAATAAAGCCTAAGAAAAGTCCTTTGATTAATTTATACATTTATGAATAATAACCTTTAAAGCTTTTTAGTAAAACAATCTGAAAAACCAAGATCTTTTAGATAATTTAGTGCATCATCAATCTCAGCTGAAGCTAAGGGCCCGACTAAGACTCGATTGAGACTACCATCCTGCATGACAATAACCGGATAGTTAACCTTGTTTTTTACATAATGCATTAATTCTAAAGCCTTAGAATAGTCCTTATTTGAGACTAGCTGTACATAATCATTATTGGTTTTTGCGCCCGTATAGTTTACGCTATGACTATTGTTTTTTACAGTATTAGAAGCAATTGCTATATTTTGTTTAGGCACTCCAGTAGCATTAGCGAGTATATTGCCTTTTTGCACGTCAATAAGCTCAACTCTGACTTTAGCAGTGCCTTTGGCTGTTATATTTAAATATTTTGCGGCACCCTCAGATAAATCAAGAATGCGATCGCCATGGAAAGGACCTCTGTCATTAACTCTGACGATGATTTTTTTGCCGTTTTGTAAGTTGGTAACTAACAGATAGCAAGGTAAGGGCAGATTTTTATGTGCGGCGCTGTAGCCTTTTTGATTATAAACCTCGCCTAAGGACGTTTTTTTGCCGTGGAATCCTGGACCGTACCAGGAGGCGGTACCTTCTTCTATATATGAGCGGGCTCCGCGCCAAACCTGATAATTTTGTCCTAAAACAGTATAGTCTTTGTTGGTGCCCGTGCTTTTCTGCACTTCATAGCGAATGGTAGATCCTCCCACGCCATTTAGATTTACTTTTTCAGTTTGAGGTCTAGGGCGAGTATTGTTAGGACCGGTACCATAGGTATAAGCGCCATTATATTTAGATGATGTTCCTGAGGAGGAACATCCCTGTATAAGGACAAATACGGACATTACGCCTGCTAAAATAAATAAAGTACCTTTTTTTATCACGGTTGACGTCCTTGCGGATGGATCTCAAAGCCACCTGCGTTTTTTTGTTTGACATATTCCATACGAATAAACTCAGCTAACTCATAAACTGCACGAGCATATAAGGGGCTGGTGTTATAACGCATAATCGTTTTGAAATTATTAAGTCCTACAGCATAGGAAGTACTGCCATCTTCAAGGGCAAATGAGAATAAGCGGATATTTTGATCGGCGCTTAAATTTACCTTGGTGGTAGTACCTGACTTGTATAAGATCTCCGGAGTTAAATTCCAGTTTAAATCCATAAGCTTTTGCGCATCAGCATTATGAATGTGTACAGGATAGTATATCCCTCGTCCAGTCATCCAGCCATGCGCTTTAAAATAATTAGCCACAGATCCGATAGCATCGTCAGGATCGTTAAAAAGATTGACATGTCCGTCATTATCAAAATCAATGGCATAGTTCAGGTATGAGCTAGGCATAAACTGCCCCATACCCATGGCGCCTGCATATGAGCCGTATACAGTAGTAATATCCCATCTTTCCCGCAGACATAAAGCCACAAAATTGGCAAATTCTTTAGAAAAATAGCTTTGTCTCTTAGGATAATTAAAGCCTAAAGTATATAGAGCGTCTAAAACCCTCCAGGAGCCCATATTGCGGCCGAAATAGGTTTCTACTCCTAAGATAGCACAAATAATCTCCTGCGGAACACCGTAAATTTGAGTAGCTTGATTTAGCTGTTTTTCATATTTTTTATAAAAATTAACGGCCGCATTAATACGAGAGGTAGTGATGAAGATCTTGCGATATTGCCACCAGGGCTTGCCCTCTGACGGTCTGTTCATAGTGGCAATAATTTTGGGCTGAAATTGAGCAAGTTTTAAAGCCTCGCTGAGACTAGTTTCACTAACTTTGGCGTAGGCAGCAAGTTCCTTGAGATCTACAGGATCTGCAGCTGCTGGGGCGCTTAAAGCTAAAAGCGCAGATAGGGTTAAACAGCTAGTAAAGCATTTCATAGATTTACCTCAATTTAAACAAATTGAGGGGTCCTCCTTTTTATTATTTATAAGCTATATATGCCGTAAAGATGCTCAAATTTATTTGGATAAATTTAAATTACTTCCATAGTCTAGCTTTTTCTAAAAAATGAGTTTTTCTTATGCGTATGGATAGACATTATGATACCAAAACAAACGGTTAAGGTAAGCATAGCTGTACCGCCATAGCTAATTAAGGGCAGCGGCACGCCTACTACAGGTAAAATGCCGCTTACCATACCTATATTTACAAATATATAGAATACAAAGGTAAAAGTAAAAGCCCCGCAGAGGATTCTGCTGAAGCTTGAGTTAGCATTTAAAGTTATATAGATGCATCTGCCGATAATAAATGAATAGATGGCCATTAAAATTAAAAAGCCAACTAAGCCCGTTTCTTCTGCCAAAACAGCAAAGATAAAATCTGTATGAGGCTCAGGCAGAAAATCTAATTGTGACTGACTGCCTTGAAGCCAGCCTTTTCCATAAAGTCCTCCGGAGCCTATAGCAATTTTAGATTGAATGATATGATAGCCAGCTCCTAATGGATCTGATGTTGGATCTAACAGGGTAAAGACGCGCTGCTTTTGATAATCGTGCAAGACAAAATTCCACATTACCGGTAAAGCTGCTGCTACAGCGGCAAAGCCTGCCGCAATCCACCACCAGGAAAGACCGGCAATAAAAATGGCAATGCAGCCTGATACTGCAACTAAGACAGCGGTGCCCAAATCAGGCTGCAATAGTATCAATACTGTTGGTATGCCTACTAAAGCAAAAGCCATTAGAGTTGTTAAAGGCTTAGGCGGCAGCGGTGAATGTGAAAGGAATACGGCTATAGTTAAAGGCATAACTACTTTAAATATTTCAGATGGCTGTATACGTATGAAGCCAAGATTAAGCCATCTTTGCGCACCTTTGGAGATATCGCCAAAAAGCTCTACTAGTATAAGCAGGATAATCCCTATTAAGTAAAGCCAAAAAGATATTTTGACAAATAAGCGCGGCGGAATCTGAGCTACGATAATCATGAGAAAAAAGGCAGCGCCGGTGCGAGTAATTTGGCGATAGAGCATTTCGGCATGCTGTCCGGATGCCGAATAGAGAATAAAAAGAGAAAAGCACAGGCTTATCATCAGACCTAAGAGAAGAGGAATATCGACATGATGCCTGAAAAAGAAGCTGCCCTTAGGCACTTTAGCATTGATCTGTTCTAAATTATTGCGATTGTCTTGTTCTTGCTTGTTCACTGCAATACCACCGTGCCGCCCATACCAAATTTAACTAGTTTAGGATTACTTTCGCCCATATATCCATTAGGATAAAGATCCAATAAATATTTGTCGATCATCTTTCTGGCAATCGGAGCTGCTTTTGCAGATCCGCCGCCTTCATTTTCTAAGATAACTGCGACTAGGATGCGCGGCTTGAAGAAGGGAGCATAAGCGACAAAGAGAGCATTATCGCGATGTTCAACCTTAAGCTTATTAGCATCGTATTTTTCGCCCTGTTTTATGGAAACTACCTGAGCTGTACCTGATTTTCCTGCAGCTTTATATTTAGCTCCAAAAAAGGCGCGTCTGCCGGTACCCTCAGGGCCGTTGACAACTAAATACATGCCGGTTTTACAGGTTTCAAAATAAGACGGATCTTCAATCTTTATAGTAGGCTGTTCTTCTGTCTGAACATAGTTCTGCACAGTATTATCTACAGGATCGATGGACATCTTCAGCAGGTGAGGAGTTTTTACTTCGCCGCGGTTAGCTAAAATAGTATGAGCCTTAACTAATTGCATTAAAGTTGAGGTCCAATAGCCTTGTCCGATGCCGATCGGAACAGTATCGCCTAAATGCCAGTTCTGCTTAAAGCGTTTTTTCTTCCACTCCCGAGAAGGATTTATGCCTAAGGATTCTTCAGAAAGATCGATGCCGGTAGATTTGCCGAAGCCAAAATAATCCAGATATTCATGGATTTTGTTGATGCCGGCTCTATAGGCTAGATCATAAAAATAGGTATCGGCAGAAATTTCGATAGCTCGGTAGAGATCCATCCATCCGTGACCCCAAGATCGCCAGTCGCGGAATTTATGGGTTGAGTTGGGTAATTTAAAATAGGGATGGCCAAAAAAAGCACCCGTAGGGGTAATTAATTTTTCGTTTAAGCCCATTACGCATAAAAGCGGCTTTACTGTAGATGCAGGCGCATAGCCTCCCTGTGTAGCTCGATTTATCAAAGGGTGTCCGGGGTGATTTAACAGGCGAGCATATTCCTTATTACGGATGCCTCTTACAAATAAATTCGGATCATAAGACGGGTTTGAGTACATAGCTAAAATCTCACCTGTAGCAGGCTCGATTGCTACTACTGCACCTTTCATGTCGCCTAAGATTTCCTGAGCATAATACTGCAGACGGATATCTATGGTTAAAACCAGATCTTTGCCGGATTCAGGAGCATTGTAATTTAAAGTGCGGATAACCTGTCCGTGGCTGTTAACTTCAATTTCAGAGGAGCCGGTCTTGCCGTGAAGCAGATCTTCATAGTACTTCTCAATGCCAAGCTTGCCGATTTCGGTAGAGCCTTCATAATTATCAATTTTCCCTGAAGCTGTAAGCCTTTCAATATCTTTTTGATTGATGCGCGATACATAGCCTATAGCGTGCGTGGCAATGTCGGCAAAGGGGTAAAAGCGCTTTAGATTAGCTACAATCTGTACATTTGGATAACGATATGAATGTACGCTGAAGGAAGCTATTTGCTGTTCGCTTAAAAAATTTGAAATTTCAATTCCAGAAAAGCGTTTTCTGGTTTTTGATTCATTAATCAGGTGATTGATCTCATGTTCGCTCAATTCTAAATTTAACAATTCATTGAGATCGGTAATCGTAGTTTTAGTATCATATTGGCGATTGGGGAACATGACTAGATGATAAACAGGAACATTATCAGCTAAAACTACATGGTTTCTGTCATAAATCATGCCTCGGTTAGGAACAACGGGGACTACTTTGATGCGATTTTCATTAGAGCGGGTCTGATAGTCCTGATAAGAGATAATCTGCAGGTAATAAAGATTGGCAAAGAGGATAGCTATCATAAATATTGCCACGCCGATGCTTATATAAATGCGGCGCTTAAAAATATTTAAAGCTAAGTCTTCAACGTGCTCTGACTTATTGTCAGAACCTAAAGAGCTTTTCTTTTTTTTCTCTTTGCTAAAGAGCGCTCGCTCACGAGGCTTACGTTTAAATAAAGGCACTTTATTTTCAGATGTTATTGTCGATGATAAGGGAGGTTATAGCTGATGCTATAGGCTCTGTAGATAGTTTCAGCCAGAAAGACCCTCACTAAAGGATGCGGCAGAGTTAATTTGGATAGTGACCATAATTCGGAGGCTTTATTACGAATTTCATCTGTAAGGCCGTTAGGTCCGCCGACGATTAATACAATATCCATGCCGATATTTTGCCAGGCCTGAAATCTTAAGGCTAATTCCTCGGAGGTAAACTGCCTTCCCCTTTCGTCTAAGGCTACGAGATAGCATTTCTTGGGTAAAGACTGCAATATGGCGAGAGCTTCTTCCTGCTTGGCTTTTTCATCGTCATGACGGCCGGTACGCTTATACGGCGGAATTTCCTCAAGTAAAAGCTTAATCTCGGGAGGAAAGCGCTTTTGATATTCCTCAAAGGCTGCTGTTACCCATTTAGGCATTTTGATGCCTACGGCTTTAATGATAATTTTCACTCTAAGTCCTCATTCACACCGGCAGCCATGCAGCGATATAGATCTTCAAGACGATAGCGAGCACGTACTGGCTCTTGCAGAATATGGACTAATACTGTACCGAGATCGAGAATCACCCATTCTCCTAATTGAGCACCAGAAACGGTTATGTCGCGGATGCCGCAACGATGTAAAAAGGTTTCAAGACGATAAGCCATTGCTGCCACATGCCGATTAGAGGTGCCGGAGGCAATCAGCATATAGTCGCAGACAGAGGAATTTTCTTTAAGATCTATGCCTACGATGTCATGAGCCTTAGATGCCTCTAAATTTTTAAGACAGGCACAGATAAGATCGGAATCAGAATTTATAGCTATAGGGGTATCTTCAATCATGGTTATTTTTCAGTTTTCGGTGAAGAGCTCATTATAACATTATCATTATAGAGTTTATGACCTAATATGTACTTTAAAACCTCAGGCTCTAAGCGATTTTTGGGTTCAGTTAAGTATTTGGGATTTGAAGTTTGATAATAACATTCAATATCATTGCGAATGGCGCTTGAAGAGACAGCATCTAAGGAAGAGCTTAGCATAAGACAATGTCCCTTGCGGCTTGCTGCAGCTGCAGAAAACTCGCTTGTATTATTATCATAAACGGCGCAGTTTTTTAAAAAGTCGGCAATTTGAGGAGTGATAGCCTGATTTTCGTAGCCTTTGCGGCACATTACCGCTAGGTTAGCATAATCGATAAGCTTTAAGCCCTCATGCCATTTATCTAAATATAGCAGTGAATCAAGTCCCATGATGAAAAAAAACGCAGTGTGCGGATTTTCTTTATATAAGGTTTTTAAAGTGTCGAAGCTGTAATGAGGAACACTGCTATCTGCCTCAATATCAGAAATTTTGAAGCTTTCATGCCCCTTACAGGCAAGCTTTAGCATACTGACACGATCTGCATAAGATACATGACAGGTATTTTTATGCGGAGGTGCGGCATTGGGTATCAGTAAAATCTCATCTAAATTGAGTTTTTCCTTGACATAGCAGCCTAAATTCAGATGATCCTTATGAACTGGATTAAATGAGCCGCCTAAAAGACCTACTCTTTTCATAAAGCTTTTAAATTCTTTACCTTAAAGTTACTAACACAAGCACAGCCTTCTGAGATGACTAATATAGCACGTTGTACCTCATGCTCACAGAGTAAAGCTGAAGCATGAGCAAATTTATTGATTAGATATTCAAATAAATGATCTGGCATTTTATAAGCTGCCTTAATTACAGCATCCATTGTTTTAGGCGATTTTATGGAAAAAGGAGCGAAAAATTTTACTTTATCCATATAGCCAGTCATGTTTGTGGGATTTCTCTTTAAAGCTGCAGCGGCTGTAAATAATCTGTCTAGCGCCTGTAACTGAGATAATAAAAGTGACTCAGGATTATTTATGGTTTGTATGGTGGAGTTTAAGACAAGTAAGGCGCGAGCGCCATCACCATTTAAAACTGCTTCGGCTAATTCTAAATTTTGGAAACGGCTGTCAGCATCTAAGATGGCAACTGCTTCGTCTAAGCTTACGCTGGTCCGCTTAGGATTTAAAGCTAAGATCTGCAAAGTCTGATCGATAAGCGTTAAATTACCCTCGCATGCTTTGGAAAAATATTCACAGGCTTCAGGAGTTAAAGATAATTTATATTTATATTTTATTGTGAGTACCCATCTGATAACCCCTAGGAAATTTCAAGTCCTCTAGCCATGGCATATTGGTCCACAGAATCACGAATCATTTTTCGAGTGGCTACTCCAGACTGTGTAATATAATTCTTGATTTTATTCATGATGGATCTGCACTTTCTGTGATTAAATCTCCACTCGTATTCGCAATAATACAGAGGCAACATTCTTTTTGATACTCCATGGTATACATGTAATAAATACTGATTCAAATTAGATATAATCTTATTCAAAAAATACAAACGATGATCTTCTTTGTCATAATCGATGACCTCATTTATCACTTGTAGTCTGGTTTTAAGGATGTTATAAGTTGACTTTCCGTCCGTATTCAATTTTCTTTCATTAGACATTTTTACATATTGATCAAAAAATGCTTGAATTATATTTCCTGAATCAGAAGATACTTCATGTAGTTTGATATAAAGTGGATATTTATTTTCTTGTTCTGTTGATAATACAACTAAAAATGGTTGCTTATCTGTACCTAATCCTCTTTTTCCATTATGAGATGGCGCACCAGTATAAGCCACATCTGATTCATAAAAACTCGAATCCAGAGACTTCTTTGAATTCGAGTTCTTCATTAATATTCTTGCTTTTGTTTGTAGAAGACATGCTGTTTTGTAGTTAACTTTCAATTCTTCTGAAAGTTCTAGGCTAGATATACCCTTTTTGGATGTGAAAATTAAAAACAATCCATATAAAAGTACATTCAAAGGCAACTTGTTATCCTGAAAGATTGTATTTGTAAATAGTCTTTCATCGTGTTTGCAATGAGCACAACGATAGCAATTCTTTGATTTCATGAAGTAATAGTGAGTACATCCGCATTTTTCACAGTAATATCCAGTTGGCCATTTCATGTCAAAGAAAAATTTACGACAAGCATCTAAGTTTGTATAATACTTAACAATAAAATCAGAGGTAGAAAGATATTCACCACGACCAGCAACTGAAAATCTTTTATTATTTCTTCTGTAATTCATAAATAGCACCATCCTTTGATAATGCTATACTATTACTTATATTGACATTAATTATGTCCACTTATTGAATGGGGTCATCAGATGGGTACTCACATTTTAAAATAAGACTCTCATAATTTGCAAATTTTTTAGTATATATCATGAGAGTCTTACATAATTAGTTATCTTATTTCAATTCAGGCCATTGATCTCCATTAGCTTCAATCAATGCATCCAAAATCTTTCGTGCTTCTTTTGCATCATTGATCAATCGATTCAATGTGAATGCTTCAAGTGCCTTTTGGTATGAATGTTCATAATATGCATCTACCAATAGCTTTTCACTTGATACTTGTTGTACCAATAATCCCAAATAGAATTGTGGAATATTTCCTACTCGCATTGGTCTTGGTCCATTGATTCCTAATTCACATACTACTTCTACCATTGCATCATCTTGCATGTTCGCAATCGCTCCATTGTTTTCTACAATCAAGATGAATCTTCCTAATGTATTGAATGCGATGGCTTCTGCTACTTTGATCATCATTTCTGCATGTGCATCACTGATTGCGTGGAATTTGTCTCCTAGTTTTCCTGCTTTAATGATTTCTTCACATTCTTTAAACACTCGCGTTTCACGTCCATCGATGACTTCATCTGCACGTGTATAGTTTGGATTTAAATGGCTTGCCTTATATTCTGGATATAAATAGTATCCATCATATGTATTTGGCAAATAGTCTGGGAAATCTTCCATCATTGTTTGTACAAATCCATATGTTTCCAACCATGATTTATCACGTTGTTCTGCATCTTGTGGTAAGAATCCCTTTTCTTTTACAATCTCACGAATCTTTGGTAATAAATCTTCACCTGTTTTACGATCATACATATGTGTAAACCATCCATAGTGGTTCAGTCCAAAGTATACTGGATCTAAATCGTTCCAGTCACATCCTAATAATCTTGATGTTGAACGTACTACATTTTCTGGTTGATCACAAATATTCAAAATCTTCTTGTCATCTGGGAATTCTCTTCTCAAGCATTCGGCTACGATTGCAGCTGGGTTTGAGTAGTTTAAGATCCATGCTTCTGGTGAGTATTCACGAATCTGGTGAATAGCTTCTACCATATCTACACATGAACGTAATCCGTAGCTCATTCCTCCTGCACCACATGTTTCTTGTCCAATCTTTCCAAAACTCAGTGGAATGTGTTCATCTTTTTGACGCATGTGAAGTCCACCTGCACGCATCTGCATAAAGATGAAGTCCATGTCTTTATAAGCTTCAGCAGGATCTGTTGTATATGAGAAATCCAATTCTGGATATCTTTCTTTAAACATGATTTCTCCATATTGTCCGATTGGTTTTTGTCTTTCTCCATCGATATCGAACAATACAAGTTTATTTAATGGGAATTCTTCTTGCATACGAGCAAATGATTTTAAGAATCCTAATGTATAAGTGCTTCCTCCACCTACGATACATACGTTATATTTTTTTATTTTAATTTCTCCCCATATTATTTAAAATATTTTCCCCAATAATCTTTATTTGCTTCAATCAAATCATCTAGGATTTGTTTAGCAACTTTTCCACTT
>CAJKNC010000033.1 GCA_905201175.1 uncultured Succinatimonas sp. | reverse complement strand
AAATCATTCTCTATATTTCTAGTCTTTCTCTTATAATTCAAAAATAACAATATATCAAGCAAATAATATCCAATAAAATAATTAATAATTAGCTAGATGCATCTTGTGGAAAATTTCATACCTAAGCAACTCTTAAGTAAAATAATCTGTTGCAACATGATGATAAGTGTAACTGCTTGATATCACTTTAGTATGAGCGGTTTGGTTCACTGTAGAATATATAGGTATAGCTAAATTTTATGTAAATCTAACGCTATCACATAAACAACAATAAAAAAATTGTTCTTTTTATTATTTATTTGATTTAAAATTAGATTAAAAAACTTTGTAGCAAATAATCTTGGTTGTGGCTAAGTAAATGTTAATTTTCTGCTGATTATGGAAATAAAAATGAATTTTAAACAAGAAATCATAGATCTAATTCATAAAAAGAGTGAAGGTGCATATTGGGATTTTAAAAAAAAATGGTATGTTCTTAATGGAGCAAAAAAGTCAGAGCCTGAGAAGGAAGGAAAACAACCATCAAATGATGTCATAAAATCTGAATTTTTGCACGATATAATTTCAATGGCAAATAATCTTGAAAATAGGGATGCCTATATTATTATTGGAGTAGAAAATAAATCATGTCGTATTGAGGGAGTAGAACAAGACGAAAATAGGAAAAATACTCAACAGTTATGTGATTTTTTACGTGACAAAAAATTTGCTGGAGGCGTAAGACCTCAGGTTTATGTAAATGAAATTAAAGTAGGCAAAAAAATTTTAGATGTAATCGTTATAAAGAATAGTTTAAATACACCTTATTATCTTATTGAAAAATTTGGTAAATTATTGCCTTTTCATATATATACTCGAGTGCAAGATACAAATACTTCTGCAGATGGGTCTGCTGATTATGACAAAGTAGAATATTTGTGGAAAAAAAGATTTGGATTACTTCAATTCCCTGCAGATAAATTTTATATTATGACTAAAGATTCTGAGTCTTGGGAAAAGAGCAAAATAGACTTTGAGGATTCATATTTAGAAATATGGTTTAATAAATTATATCCAGAGTATACAATCAAGTTAAAAAAAGATGATAGAACTGGATCAGAGCCATATATGGACAGTTTTTGTGATAAAACCCCTCATTGGGGAGAAGTTTATTTGTTCTACCATCAAACCCTTCTAGATGCTTTTTCTTGTGTTTTTTTAGATGGTTGTAGATACACAGTTTTAGCTCCAAATATAACACCTATCGAAAACGAAGACTCTCAAGTTAAAAAACGCTTAATATACTATTATGTAAAGAACGATTTGCGTTATACATTAAGCAATATATTATTATCAGAGAATCCTGATAATAAAAAATCTCTTGAATCAATAGTCGAGCTTAAAGATAAAATCTGTTTTTTTGAAAGTGATGAAGAAAAAAAAGGCTTCATAGAGTATGCAAAAAAACGCAATTTTTGTTTTTCTGCACCTTCTTTATTAAAAAGATATAGAAATATTATTTCTTAATTACTTATGGATTTTCCATTGAAATTCATTCTATGGGTGATATTCAAAGAGATCTTCTTTCATACAATATTGCATTTCAGATTCAAGAAGATCTTTAGGAATATTTTTTCTTATTTCTTTTGAACTATTTTTCAAATATTTGTATCAATCATGTGGAAATCAGCCCTTGCCATGATATCTGATTTTTTTATAGCTATAGATAAAATTTTTAGTAAAGCAATTAGTCTTAGATCAAATGCTTTCGGACCAAAACTTTGTAAATACAAACAGGCAAAACAGTTTGGCCAAATAGGTTTGGTTCAAGTCTTAAATATTTTCAGAACAGAATATGTTTCTTGGGAAACGGTGTTTATGTTCTTAAATTTCATTTGTTTATTGAATTAACAAAATTACTTCAGGTGGATCCAAAGTATTTTATTGATGGACTAATTAAAACACTGTTGAATCTTAATTTTTCGAAAAACAAGAGTTGCCTGTTATAGCCACATCTTATCTTTGTTTTACATAGTTTGAGCCTTTTCTTCATGGGTCCAATACAGACTGCTCTATATTAAAATCAATTGAATTTAATATTATATAAGTCAACAATGTCACTTTTTTGCAGTAGCGAAATGGTTATATTTAATTTGTAATTGTTGGAAAATCTAAGAGAATCAATTTTACTAGTATGATTTTATTGGATGTAATAATGAATTTGTTGGATGAAAGATTTTGCAAAATATTATGAAGTTGCGAAATATCTAGTAGTAAATAAGCAAATAAAACGGTTTCTTGAATTATTAACAAAAGTGGAATTTAAGGATTAACTTATTGATTTATCAATTATCAAAGTCTCATAATTCTGCCACTTTCCTAAAAAATCTTCCTTTTACCTTTTCTTATTACTTAATAAACAATTTCTTTTATTATAAATAATTTCACCTAGTTTTATTATTTAGCATAAATTTTAAATTATTAGCATTATTGGCGGTAAGACAGTCTGAAATAGTGCTTGTTTTCACCTAATTATAATTCCTATCGATTTCCCAAAAGGTATATAACCGTATTGGTGAGCTTATTGCGGCTGAAGTTATTATTGCATATGAAACTAGCTATATACTGACAATTAGATTCATGCTGTTATAAACAGCATGAAAGCTCAGTTTAATAGTGCCTATAGCAGCAATGCTGCAGCATATTTTTATTTTTGCGGCTACTTGGAATTTCTAATTAAAAAGATTATTCAGCTCAGTTCATTGCCGGCAAGGCGATATCTTAAGACATATTTTCTGGATCTGCTCCTTTGCAGATAATTGTTAATTATCTTCTGTCTGTACAAATCCGTATTTATTTTTTGCAGGCTGACTAAAAGATGACTTAAACCCATATGAGTCTATAACACGGACAGGCATATCTTTATAAGTTATTTTTATTCTGTCTTTTCTGGCAGCTTAAGGATCTCTTTGTGGCTATTATCCTTATCATTGTTATCCTTTGACTCTAAGAAGAGTGAAGATTATCTAGGCAGCATCTCTTTGAATTTTAAAATCATGAACTGTTAACTTATCATAATAGAGGCTGCAGAGCATGTCTGATAAATCATTGTGTTCTATTGAAAAGTCAAGATTTGACAGCAAATATCCAAAATCTAAATATCTGATACAATAAATCATAGATATTTTTTTATTATTGCAGATAAGCTCTAGCAAAAACTTGTTGAGAGAATAGGAATTTTTGGATAAATTTTTTTTAAGATATTTCAGACAGTATTTACTGTAGAAAAAAGCATTAAGAACCGGCTGAATTCAAGAATTTCAAAGCCATATTAGCAGCGCTGGTTCTGTTTTCAACAAGCATTTTTTCAAATACACTCTCAAGATGCTTGTTAACAGTTCTGGGACTTATGCCTAGAATAAGTGCAAGCTCCTTATTGGACTTTCCCTGACTGACCCAGAACAGGACTTCACCTTCGCGTTCGGTAAGGCCAAACTGTTCACACAGAAGTTTAGTCTCATCAACTTTTGGCTTATCCTCGACTAGATTAAAAATATAAAGAGAGTCTTTAAAATCCTCAAATCTTATAGCAAGCTGTGGACTTGTGCCGGCAATAAGCTTCGCTCCTTCCTGAGAAGGATCATCAATAAAAGACAGGAAAATCGGCTTTAGAGCACTCATCATTTCAACCCTGCTTATTTTAGAATGCTCAATCAGTTCCCTAGCCTTTGGTGTAGTCCATTTGATTGCTCCAGTATCATCAGTTGCTATTGAGGAGAGCCCGACGCTATCTAAAAGTTCGCGAGACAGATTTATCTGCTTTGACTTACTGATATGTGCTTTGATTCTTGCAACGAGTTCTACTATTCGGATTGGCTTTTGAATATAATCTGTAGCACCGCTTTCAAAAGATGAGGATACAGTTTCTTCTGAATCAAGGCCCGTCATAAAAATTACAGGAACAGATTCAAGGTTGTGGTTCTCTTTTATTTTTTTACAGGTCTCAAAACCGTCCATCTCTGGCATCACTGCATCTAGCAGTATTAGATCTGGAGTGATCTTTTTACAGATTGAAACTGCTTGTAAACCGCTTAGAGCTACTAGAACAGAAAATCCCTTATCCTCAAGAGCATCATTTAACATTGAAACTGTGTCAGGAGAGTCATCTACAACTAATATTATTTCGTTAGATTCTTTTTCTTGCATGAGTTTTATTTAACCCCTAGGACTTCTTGCAGAACGTTCAGCTCCATATTATCAAGTAAGCTATCAAGATATCTTTTTTGCTCTGATGTTATGATCGATTTGTCTAAAATTTCATTATTGAGTTTTCTTATACCACTAATATAACCGATTTCAAAATTAATCTTGTATCTTCCTTTTATAGAGTCATCAAGCTTTATTTGTGAGCAGTCTATATGATTAACCGCAGTTTTTTCTGTTATGCTTCGAACAGACCTATTTATCATCTTGTCCTGATGAAGAGCTTCTGTTTTGCTGTCTTCTGAATCTTTATAGATATAATTTATCGGCAGAACTTTAGAGATGCTGTCAAACAGCTGTTTTTGTTTGAAAGGCTTGATAATGTAGCCGTTATGAAGATGTCTGATGCTATCAGGAACATTACCCTCGCTTGCCTCAGCTGATACCATGATTACTGGAGTTTTGATATTTCTTTGTCTTAATTGTGTAAGCAGATACCAGCCATCATGACCAGGCATGGCCACATCAACTAAGAACAAATCATAGGTCCCAAGATTATCCTTTACAAGAACTTCCTCTGGGCAGGTTGCAGTATCCACAATAAAGCCTACAGGGATCAGGATTTCTTTTACCAGATCTCTGTGGAAAGGATTGTCATCTACCTCTAAAACTTTATATTTTTTAATATCCTGTCCCTGATAGCTGATAACTGTGCGCTCAAGAGTTGATACTGCAGGATTATCAAAAGTTCTGGATAACTTGATTTTAAGAGTGAAGGTCGTACCTACACCATAGGTACTCTCAACTTCCAAATCTCCGCCCATAATGGTAACCATAAGCTTTGTGATAGTAAGTCCAAGACCTGTTCCGCTTGCTTGTTTTTTTGCATCAGCGAGACGATTGAATGGTTCAAAGATTTTTTTCAGATCGTCTTTTTTTATGCCTATTCCGCTGTCTTTTACAATAAATTTCGCTACTTCATTTCTGTAAGAGACACTGAAATAAACTTCACCTTTTACTGTATATTTAATTGCATTTGATAACAGATTTATCAGGATCTGCCGTATCCTCTTCTCATCTGTTCTTACAAGATCAGGAAGTTTGGGGCTTATATCTGTAATAAAAATAATGCCTTTCCTGTGGCTTTTCTCCTCAAAATAAGCAGTAAGCTCATCTATAAGACGCTTTAAATTGACGCTGCCGTAATGAAGTTCAAGACGTCCGGCTTCGATTTTTGAAATATCAAGCAGACCTTCAATCAGATTAGCCAGATAATCACTAGATCTGCACATAATTCCTATAGCCTTTAAATGTCTATCAGGAATATCATCTGCATTATACAGGAGCTGGCTATAACCTATGATGGTATTGAGAGGGGTCCTCAGTTCATGAGATATGCCGGATAAATAGCGGCTTTTTGCCTGGTTTGCTGCATCGGCATTTTTTTTGGCTTCTGATAAGAGCATTTCAGTTTTCTTACGCTCAGAGACCTCGTTTTCAAGTATAAGATTCTGATTATGAAGCTCTTCCTGAGCTCTGTTGCGGCTCTCCTCAACTAACATGAACATCATTGAGAACAGGATGAAAATAAACTCAAAGAGCAGAAAACACAGCAGAAAGCCTGACTGCAATATTCGCTTGTATTCAGCTGAAAAATGATAAATAAGTGAGTAATAAACAAAATACAGAACAATCACATTTACCAGGGTGTACATTAACAAATGTCCTGCAAAACGCATAATCCTTTTTGAGACAGGGTTTTTCAGCCTTTTAGGTATTAGCAGATCTTCTATCTGATGATGGATATCTGCTTTATTTTTACATTCATCAAAACAGCATGAATCGAGAGTACAGCATAAAGAGCAGATAAATCCACCATATCGGGGGCAGTAGCAGAGATCTTCACCGTCAAAATTATTTTTACAGATTTGACATTCATGAACTCCCTCGATCTTTACCACCTTTCTTGCAAGATAATATTTTCCGTGTGTCAGTATGGCTAAAAGCGGACAGAAGATCAGTGTCAGAATTAGAGTAAAGGGGGCACAGAATGCTGTCAGATACTGACCAAATACGCCAAAAAAAGCCATGTATCCAAGAATAGATGACAAGATCATTGAGCCAAAGCCGACAGGATTTATGTCATAAAGATAGGCTCTTTTAAACTCAATTCTGTCTGGAGAGAGGCCTATCTTTTTATTTATCGATAGATCGGCAAGCAGCGTTCCGCACCAGGCTACTGCTACAATTGAATAGGTACTAAGAACTGATGCGGAAATACTGTATATTCCATAGGATGTCAGAATATACGCAATAATCACATTGAAAAATACCCATACTACACGCCCTGGGTGAGTATGGGTAAGTCTTGAGAAAAAGTTTGACCATGCAAGAGATCCTGCATAGCCGTTGGTGATATTAATTTTAATCTGACTTAGGCAGACGAAAACTACAGTTAAAAACAGAGCAGGGAAACGGCTGTCAATGCCGATATAATCTGTGATATATGAGAAAACCTCAAGGTACATGTAATTCGGATCAACAGCACTTGAATAAGAATATCCCTGACCTAAAAGGTAAACTCCAAGTATTGCGCCTATAAAGATTTTTAAACCGCCAAGAACGATCCATCCCGGACCTGCTAGCACTGTTCCAAAGCAGTGAGCCTTTTTATTTGCTTTTGTTCTTTCTGGCATAAATCTCAGATAATCAACCTGTTCACCAATCTGAGATACAAGGGAAAGCAGAATAGATACGGAAAATCCAAAGAACAGCCAGTTGAAACTGTCCTTTCCCTGATCAGTAAGATTTAATGAAAAATCACTTTCCTTCACCATTAAGACACAGCCTAAAATTGAGATTAGCTGCAGTAATCCCCACAGCGGCTGAGTTATGCGCTGAAAACGGCTGATAAAACTAAATCCGTTCAGGATTAAAGGAATAACAATGACAGCTGAGACAAAATAACCGATATAAATAGGCAGAGCAAAAGCCATGTACATCATGTTAGCTAGAATTGTTGCCTCAAAAGCCAGAAAGATAAAGGTAAAAGAAGCATATACAAGCGAGGTAATTGAAGAGCCGAGATATCCAAAGCCTGCTCCTCTAGTTAATAAATCAATATCAACATTGTATTTGACAGCGTAGCTTGCAATAGGTTTGCTTATCAGAAAAATCAGAGGAACGGTCAGCAGCAGGGCAAAAAAAAGGTGATTTAATCCGTAATAAATGGCAACATTTGCGCCTATGACTTCCAGGGCAAGAAAACTGATTGATCCTAAAGCAGCATTTGCTACCGTAAAGGAGCTTCTGTTTCTGGCGCTGCGGGCCGTGTATCTTAAGGAAAAATCCTCTAAAGTCTGATTTGCCACGTATCGGCTGTAAGTGCGTCTTGCTTTTACTACTGGCTGAGCCACAGTCTATTCTCCGCTTAAATATCAGTTTCAATCACATTTTCAACTTGAATGACTCTGCATTACATACGTAATTTGACGTATATCAATAGCGCATTTTCCACATTCTGTCACAACTTAGTCTTTGGAATAATGACCTTAAACCGTTATTAACCCACATAGGAGAATACATCATGGAAATAAAAGCCAAGATGAATTACATCTCAAAGACTATAGCGGCAGTTGTTTTAACTGCAACTATGTCATCATCAGCCTTAGCTGATGGAGTTAACACGACAGGCCTTGCTGTAACTGATACTACGGTTAAAGTAGGTATCCTGCACTCAATTACAGGTACTATGGCTCTGTCAGAGGCTGGGTCTGTTCAGGCTGAGAAGCTGGCTATTGAGCAGATCAACAAGGCTGGCGGCGTTTTAGGTCGCAAGATCGAGGTTATTCAGGAAGATGGTGCATCTGACTGGCCAACCTACGCTGAAAAAGCTCAGAAGCTGATTGTAAACGATAAAGTAGCAGCTGTCTTTGGCTGCTGGACTTCTGCTTCAAGAAAGGCCGTTCTCCCTATTTTTGAGCAGTACAACAATATGCTGTTCTATCCTACCTTCTACGAAGGCTTAGAGGAGTCTCCTAATATTATTTATACAGGCCAGGAAGCAACTCAGCAGATTTTGGCAGGTCTTGATTGGGTTATGAAAGAGAAAAAGGCCAAAACCTTCTATCTTATCGGTTCAGACTACATTTGGCCTCGCACATCTTTCAAGATTGCAAGAAAGCACATTGAAAAGAATGGCCTGAAGGTATTAGGCGAGGAATACTATCCATTAGGCCATACTCAGTTTAACTCTGTTATAAACAAGATTAAGCTCAAGAAACCTGATGTTATCTTCTCAATTGTTGTAGGCGGCTCTAACGTTTCCTTCTATAAGCAGCTTAAAGCAGCAGGTATAGATCTGACTAAGGAAAAGCCAATGTTATTGTCAACCTCTGTAACCGAGGATGAAGTATTAGGCATCGGAGGTGAGAATTATGAAGGCGCTTACTCTGTTACTAAGTACTTCCAGTCAATGGACAACGAAAACAACCAGAAATTCGTATCAGAGTTCAAGAAGATGTGGGGTGAGAATAGTGTTATAGGCGACGTTACCGAGTCTGCATACTTAGGGCCATGGTTATGGAAGGCTGCTGTTGAAAAGGCCGGCTCATTTGATATCGACGCTATCAAGAAGACTCTTCCTGGAACCGAATTTGATGCAGCACCTAACGGTTCTGTAAAGGTTCATAAGAACCATCACCTCTACATGAAGACTGTTATAGGTCAGGGTCAAAAAGATGGCCAGTTCAAGGTTGTTTATGAGTCTGGCGTAATTGAACCTAACCCGTTCCCGGAAGGTTATCAATAACAGATAACAAGTCATGTTAACTTATGTCAGATTACTGAGGGGGCAAAGCCCCCCTCCTTTAAATAATATTTAAGGAGAAAAAGTATGTTTTCAGATTACTCTTTTGAAGAGCTTGCCTCAATCTTTGCAATGCAGGGATTTGCAGGCTTATCTCTATTCTCTGTATTCCTCTTAATGGCATTAGGTTTAGCCATTATCTTCGGTCAGATGGGGGTTATCAATATGGCTCACGGTGAATTCATGATCCTAGGAGCTTATACCACCTACCTGACCTCCCATTTTTTTGAAGCATTTATGCCGTCATTATTTGGTATTTACTTCTTTGTAGCTTTAATTTTATCTTTCTTTATAACCGGTCTTTTAGGTGCTCTGATTGAATATCTGATGATTAGACATCTTTATTCAAGACCTCTTGATACATTGCTTGCAACCTGGGGCTTGAGCTTAATTCTTCAGCAGACATATCGTTCAATTTTTGGTGCTCGTGAAGTAGGTGTTACTTTGCCTGATTGGCTGATGGGCTCTGTAAGTCTGACTGATAGTATCGAGATCCCGATTAACGGCTTGTTTGTTTTATGCCTGACTATGTTTGTAACCTTTGGCGTATGGTACATCATGTACAAATCAAAGCTTGGAAGACAGCTTCGCGCAGTTATCCTCAACAGACCTATGGCCGGAGCTGTAGGAATCAATACAGGTAAGGTTGACCGATTAACCTTTGCTTTAGGCTGCGGCATTGCAGGTATTGCCGGATGTGCCTTCACCATGATTGGTTCTACAGGACCTACAGCAGGACAGCTGTATATCGTTGATACATTCTTAGTCGTTGTATTCGGTGGCGCAGGCACTCTTATTGGAACCATTGCTTCGGCTTTCGGTATCGCTCAGGCTCAGTCCATAATGGAATTCTTTATGTCAGGCTCTATGGCAAAAGTATTAACTCTGCTCTTTGTTGTAGGAATACTGATGATTAGACCTCAAGGTCTGTTCTCCATCAAGGTACGCCACTAATAGGGAGACAAACTATGTTTAAAAGAGATCCTCAATATTCTGTTTCCTTAATGGGCAGAAAGACTATATTAAACTTCTTGGTGCTGGCTGTTCTTCTGGTTATTGTCATGCCATCCTGCCTTGAGGTTTTCCGATTAAATCTGCTAGGTAAATATCTAAGCTATGCCTTTGTGGCTGTTGGTCTTGTTCTGTGCTGGGGTTACGGCGGAATCTTAAGCTTAGGTCAGGGCATATTCTTCGGCCTTGGTGGTTATTGCATGGCTATGTTTTTAAAGCTTGAAGCATCCACCCCGGAGGCTACAGCTATTCAGTCAACTCCAGGTATTCCTGACTTTATGGACTGGAATCAGTTAACTGAGCTGCCTTGGTTCTGGATTCCATTTAAAAGCTTTCCGTTGACTCTAATTCTTATATTTGCTGTACCAACCGTATTTGCATATATTTTGGGTCTGTGTATGTTCAAGCGTCGTGTAGGCGGTGTGTATTTCTCAATCATCACTCAGGCGATTGCAGCTATCCTTACCATTCTGATTATTGGTCAGCAGGGCTACACAGGCGGTGTTAACGGCATTACCGATCTGAGAACCTGTCTTGGCATAGATATCAGAACAGATGAGGCAAAGCTGGTTATGTACTACATCTGTGTAATTTTGCTTCTGGCATCCTTGTTTGTATGCCATCTGCTCCTGCGCGGCAAAATGGGACATCTGCTGCTGGCTATTAGAGATGAGGAAGAGCGCGTTCGCTTCTCAGGCTATGATGTTGCAAACTTTAAGATCTTTATTCTCTGCTTCTCCGCAATGCTGTCAGCTATTGGCGGTGCAATGTTTACTCTGCAGGTAGGCTTCATGTCTCCAAGCTTTGTCGGCATTGTAGCTTCAATTGAGATGGTTATCTTCTGTGCAGTCGGAGGCCGTCTTTCAATATTTGGAGCTGTTTATGGAACCTTAGTTGTGAGCTATGCCAAAACAGCTGTGTCAGAAAACTTTCCGGAGCTTTGGCTTTTTGCAATGGGTTTTCTTTTCATCGGCGTGGTTATGCTTTTCCCTAGGGGACTTGCAGGCCTGTATGAAGACTACATCGGACCATACCTTTACAAAACAATCAAGTATCTGTTAACTCCTGAAGATAAGAACAGCGCTAAAAAGACTCCTTTAGGAAAAATACTTGCAGATAAGATTGCTCAAAAAATTCACCAGTATAAAGGAGCCTGATTATGAGTGACGCCGAATTAGATAGAAGCTTTGAAATTGAAGAAACTCCGATTTCCGGAAATAGAAGTCTTCAGAAAGAATATGCTCTTTATATTGAAAACCTGACAGTATCATTCGATGGTTTTAAAGCAGTAGACGATTTCTCTTTGTATGTGGATGAAGGTGAAATTCGAGTAATCATTGGTCCTAATGGTGCCGGTAAAACTACAGTTCTTGATATGATCTGCGGTAAAACCAAGGCAACTTCCGGCTCGATTAAGTTCCATGGCAAGGAACTGACTAATCTTAAGGAATACGAGATTGTTGAGGCCGGAGTTGGCAGAAAATTTCAGAATCCATCTATATATGAGGCTATTACTGTTTTTGAAAATCTCGAGCTATCCTATCCAAAGGGTAAGAATGTATTTGGCGCTCTTTTCTTTAAGCGCAATAAAGAGATTATTGAAAAGGTAAAGGAAGTGGCGAATACCATTTTTCTAGGGGACAAACTGAATATGAAGGCTTCATTACTCAGCCATGGTCAGAAACAGTGGCTTGAGATTGGAATGCTGCTTATTCAGAATCCTTCGCTTTTGATGCTCGATGAGCCAGTCGCAGGCATGTCTGTAGCAGAGAGAAAACAGACAGCAGCTCTGCTCAAAAAGATTATCAAAGGCCGCTCCGTAATCGTAATTGAGCACGATATGAAGTTCGTTGAAAATATTGCCGACCGTGTGACCGTTATGCATCATGGAAAACTGCTTGCAGAAGGCAGCATGGAAAACATCAAGAAAAACCCTAAGGTTATTGATGTTTACCTTGGTCAGTAGGGGATAGATTATGCTGAAACTTGAAGATTATTGTGTAGCTTACGGTGAGAGTACTGTTATCAACAAGCTGAATCTTGAAATTAAAGATAAAGAGATTGTTGCTCTTTTAGGCCGAAACGGTATGGGTAAAACTACTTTGATGAAGTCTATCATAGGAATGATTAAAAGCTGCGGTGGCAGAACTATGTTAGGCAATAAGCGTATAGATGGGCTGAAAAGCTATGAAAGAGTTAAAGCTGGCATTGGCTTTGTTCCTCAGGGCAGAATGATCTTTTCTACCATGAGTGTAAAAGAGAATATTGAAACCGGTCTTACAGTCACAGGATCAAATCAGATCCCAGAGGATTTGTATGTAAGCTTTCCGATTTTAAAGGAATTCTCAAAAAGAAAAGGCGGTAATCTTTCAGGAGGTCAGCAACAGCAGTTAGCTATTGCCAGAGCTTTGGCTTCTAATCCTAAGCTGCTGCTGCTAGATGAGCCAACAGAAGGCATTCAGCCTAATATTATCAAAGACATGGCAAAAACTCTTCGTAAAATTCGCGATGATAGAGGTCTGACCATTTTTGTATCAGAGCAGGTATTAAGCTTTGCTCTTGATGTGGCAGACAGAATTATCGTGATGGAAAAAGGAGCTATTGTTTATGACGCTCCGCGTGATGAAACTGACGCAGAACTAGTAACTAAATTCCTGTCTGTATAACAATAACAACTTAAGTAATCTGAAAATTATGGCAGATAGTCGCAAGACTTTCTGCCTTTTTTTTGATGTATATTTCCTGCTGCATAAAAACTTATACATATATCTGCAGCAGCTGAGGATCTGCTTAAATTTGCGGTTAAAAGCCATGCATTTGCAAAAGCATAAGACAGCTAGAGGCGGCATGCAATTGCATGGATTAAAAAGCAGAGCTTTGACGAGCAGCAATATATGGGATTTTATATTTTTTAGTTACTTTCTGGTGAATTTTTATTTATTGATACAGAGCGCCTTTTATCTGCAAATAATTATTGCTGATACGTCATTTTACGTATGTGACTAATCCATTTTGCCAATTTTTATACATTTTCCAATCAATGATAATGAACTCAAGTTCAGAAGGAAAAGATCCTGAAGAAAAAGTTTTTTATTAACAATACTTATGAGGTGACGTTTATGGGTTCAACTGGTTCAGTAAGTTCTTGGGATGAGGCATTATTAGTTGCTGCTATTCAGTATCCTGTTCCTGTAGTAAATGGCCCTGAAGATATTCAGGTTAACGTTGATAAGATCTGTAAGGCAGTAGCCTCAACAAAAGCCGGCTATCCAGGCTTAGATCTGATTGTCTTCCCGGAATATTCAACTCAGGGTCTGAATACCGCAATTTGGTCTTATGATGAAATGCTTTTAAGCCTTGACAGCCCTGAAGTAGGCAAGTACAAGCAGGCATGTAAAGATGCTGATGTCTGGGGCGTATTTTCTATCATGGAAAAAGATCCTGATGGCGGTCATCCGTTTAACACAGCTATTATTATCAACAACAAAGGCGAGATTGCCCTTCATTACAGAAAGCTCCAACCATGGGTACCTGTAGAGCCATGGGCACCAGGTAATCTTGGTATGCCAGTATGCGATGGCCCTAAGGGTTCTAAGCTTGCTGTATGCATTTGCCACGATGGTATGTTCCCGGAGCTGGCTCGTGAAGCTGCTTACAAGGGTGCTAATGTTTATATCCGTATTTCCGGTTACTCAACACAGGTAAACGATCAATGGATTATTACTAACCGTACCAATGCTTGGCAGAACCTGATGTATACAGTTGCTGTAAACTTAGCAGGTTATGATAATGTATTCTATTACTTCGGTGAAGGCACAATCTGCAATTACGACGGTAATGTAATTCAGCAAGGACAGAGAAACCCTTGGGAAATCGTTACAGCAGAGCTCTTCCCTCGCTTAGTAGATAAGGCCCGTGAGAACTGGGCACTTGAAAATAATATCTTCAACTTAGGCTGCAGAGCTTATGTCGGCAAACCGGGCGGCGAGAAGGCTAATTATTTGACTTGGGTTAAAGATTTAGCTGAAGGCAAGTATAAGTTGCCTTGGGATGAGAAGATCAAGATCCGTGATGGCTGGAAGTACTATCCAAATGGCGGTCAGTATGGTCCTATGCCGGATAAATTCAAGAAGTAATCAAACCAGATTTCCTAGCTAATAACCTTCAAAAGGCAGGCTTAAAGCCTGCCTTTTTTTATATATTCTCCATTTAATTAGGTGTTTAATGATTTGAACGTAATGCAGATCATGGCAAAGCATTTCTTTAAAAAACATGAATAATGTATTTTTTTGTCGTTTCTGTCGCGAAGCTCCATCTAATGTCTGTTTCCATTTTTTACTTATACTGACAGGGGCTGATAAGCTTTTTTAAATTTCCCAAATCGCAAGAAGAGATTTTATAATTTAGCTATAGCATGATAAAAGTTAGAGCTAATATTTGTTTTCTGTCTCTGATTGTCATATAGAGAATGTCAAATAAAACGTTTGTATCAAAGTTAATCTATAAATAATATTGATTTAATATAATTAAAGAGATATTGAGGATTTTGTCATTAAAGATATTTCAATAAAAAAGCCAATTATATTGGGGTAAATATGCAATTTACGTCTGCGAATATGTTTTGGATAAGAGAGCCTGAAGATTATTTTATTTCTGATGAAAAAATTGAGATTGCCACAACACCTTATACAGATTTATGGCAGAGGACTTATTATAATTTTCAAAATGATAATGCGCCTGTTTTGCAGATAAAAACAGAAGAAAAATTTTTTTCTTTTATTGTGAAAACTGAATTTAATAGCAAGCATCGTTTTGATCAGTGCGGAGTTGTAGTCTACTTAGATAGCGAAGACTGGCTGAAGGCATCAATAGAATATGAAAATGAGCATATGCAGCATTTGGGCAGTGTGGTTACTAATGCTGGGTATTCTGATTGGGCGACTACGGAAATTGATGCGAGCATAAAATCAATGTGGTATCGATTAAGTAGAAGAAATAATGATTTTTGCATTGAATGTTCTGAAGACGGCAAGTATTTTAAGCAGATGCGCATTTGTCATTTGAATAAAGCTAATAATGAAATTAATTTTGGTATATATGCATGCAGTCCAGAAAATTCATCATTTATAGCAACTTTTACTAATATGGAAATTCAGGAATGCCAATGGAAGGCTCATGACGGGCAAAAACCTGATTAGCTTAATATCGGGATAAGGCTGAATCTTCGGTAAGTTTTTTAATATATAAAATATTAAGAATTTTAATATATTGATGATGTTATATGGGCA
>CAJKNC010000032.1 GCA_905201175.1 uncultured Succinatimonas sp. | reverse complement strand
TAAATCTTGTAATACAAGAAATGATTATGTATATTGCTTCTTAACTTAAGCTGTTTGAGCTTGCCTTTTGGGAATCAGCAGCCTTCACAGCTGGAATTTGAAGATCAAAACAGCTTTGAATTTGGAAATTGATATGAAAGATTTAGGTATTTGTGCTTCGATTTTTGATGCTTTGCTAAGTAATATCATCAATAACGTTTACCCTGACAATATTCTGCCAGGTGAAAATGATCTGTGCAGTATTTTGAATGTTTCACGCACAACGATTAGAGCGGTGCTTGAAAAGCTTCAAGCTAAGGGCGTGATTACTAAATTACCTAAAAAGAAGACCGAGATAAATCCAATCAGAAATTGGAATTGGCTTGATCATGAGATTTTAAATGCTCTTTATGATCATTTAGATCATAAAGAACTTTTATCACATGTGTTTTATTTGCGCTTTACCTTTGAGCCTCGTGCCTGTGCTCTGAGTGCATTAAATAGCACTATAGAAGATTTAAATAAAATGGCTACGGCTTTTGCAAAGATGCAGCAGGGGCTTATGCAGGGTGATCGCGCTCTATTTAAGCAGGGCGATATTGAATTGCATTCATCCTTATTTATAAGCTCGCATAATCCGTTTTTTGCTTCCTTGAGCGAACTTATTATAAATACTAGCGTTATCTCCATTGAAAATACCATAGAAAGCTCTCAAGAGGATATGCAGACTGCACTTGCTCTGCACGGAAAGCTTATTGATGCCATTCGTATAAAAGATCCTTTAGAAGCGCAAAAGATCATGAATAAGCTTCTGCAAGATTCTATAGCACAAATTTTTACTAACAATATTCCAGAATATATTGCAATTTTTAAATAAGAGGTTTTGGTATGACTAAGAATATTCAGGGCGTAAATGCCGTTATTGCTGGTACTTTTAAGGATAACGGCGATCTTGATTTGGAAAGCATGGGAAACTTAATTGATCATTTAATTAAGATAGGCTGTGATGGCATCACTATGTTCGGCATTGCAACAGAGTTCCATAAGCTTTCTGATGAGGAGCGTGACAGCTATGCAAGATTGCTGGCTGCTAAAACTAAGGGTACAAACACATATTGCGTAATGTCTGTAACCGATCACTCAAAAGAAGTAGCAGTAAAGCGAGCTAAGTTCTATGAGTCATTAGGGGCAGATTCCCTTATGATTTTGCCGCCGTTTTTTTTAAATCCGTCAATTGAGCAGATTAAAGAGCATATTTTTGCAATTTTGGATGCTGTATCAATTCCGGTATTAATTCAGTACGCTCCAGGTGAGACTAAGAAGATCATTCCTGTAGAGGAAATGGCGGTTATTAAGCAGAAATATCCTAATGCGATATTCAAGCTAGAGCCAAATCCGCCTATGGAATATGTAAATTCAATGCTAAGGCTTTGTCCTGATGCAAAGATCTTAATAGGCTATGCCGGTCTTTATATGATTGAAGTATTAAAGGCTGGCGGCAAGGGTACAATGCCAGGATGCTCTTTTGCAGAGATCTACATTAAGATCGACAGGCTATTTAGAGCAGGTAAGATCGATGAAGCTCAGGCTCTTCATGACAAGCTTATGAAGTATGTTAAGATTTGGATGACTAATCCTGAGTATATTATTGCTGTAGAAAAATACATTTTAAAACAAAGAAATATAATTGCTTCTGATTACTGCAGAGCACCTTGCTTCTCTTTAACTGCTGAGGATAAGAAGTGCTGTGATGAGTTCTTAGCGGAATTTAAGGATTATTTATAATAATTTTAATTTGTTAATAACCCCAAGCTTTTAGGTGGGATAGTCCCACCTTTTTTTGTTTTTATGAAAAGACAAGCTATAAGCCGTATATTAAAATTTACGGCATAATTTTCTTAATTATTTATTTTTGCTGTCATAACTCACAGCGGTTTTATCTTGAAGGCTTTTAATATCGCATATTCTGTATTATTCCTTATCTTAAGAGCTAAAGTTTATTCATCCCAAAAATATTTTCTATTTAGTTATTGAGCTTAAGCTGCTGTGCTGCGGTTGAAAAATCAAAACTGGAAAAGGAAAGATTCGCTTGTATTATTTTGCACACTTATCGAAAAAAACAGGTAGGGGATATTGATGTTTATTTTTGAGCTTGCAGGAGCTGTCTGCAATCAGACAGAATTTTTTGAATATCCTAGGAAAGAATTAAGCATATAAAATTATTGAAAAAATAAATTATTTTTTTCTTATAACTGCTGCAAGAATATGTTATCTGTAGGAAATTTTTTTGATGTGTTTTGTTTTTTTAAAGAATCTTCCTGCGGCACTGACGGATCATATGCATAAACTGCTGACAGCAGACAAGCTGTTTTTTGTTAAAGAGCTAAAATGTGCAAAGCACGAAGCAACAATTAGCAGCTGATGCGCAGTTCGGCCGTAGAGTTATAGTTCCTTTAATCTTTTTTGAGCTGGAGGATGAATTCTGCGCTTAGATTATTCTCAATAACAAAGCTTTCTTAGGTATGATTATTAACAACTTTTTAGTTTAGGCAGATTATCTGGCATTTATTTTACGGCTTATAGCTTATTATCTAGTCTGGTAGTTTTTTATTATGGAGAAGTTTTAATATACAGCTTGTACTTGGAAGTCAAAAAAAGTGCAAAATCATTTCCCTGTTGCTCATAAAAAAGTGCTTAGGCTAAACTTATAGCCTAATTTATAGATTTAGGAGCATTTTTTTATGATTAAGGTTGCAGTCGTTGGCGCTAGCGGTTATGCCGGTGCCGAGTTATGCCGTCTTATTTCACGTCATAGTCAGTTAGAATTAGCAGGCTTATTTGTCTCTGAGCGATCTGAAGATAAGGGACGCTTGATTTCCGATCTTTACGGCAATTTAAAATCAATCTGCGATTTGCCTTTAGAGCCGCTTTATGATGTAAAGACCTTAATTGAGCGCGCTCAGGCTGTATTCTTGGCAACCGATCATAAAGTAAGTCATGATTTAGCTTATGATTTAGTAAAAGCAGGGGTAGCTGTATTTGATCTTTCAGGAGCTTTCCGTTTATCTGATCCTAAAGTTTTTGCTAAAGCATATGGCTTTGAGCATGAGCACTTGGATTTATTAGCTGATGCCGTATATGCTTTAGGCGAGTATGTTGACGTCAATGCTTTAAGAAAGACTAAGATGATCTCTCTGCCTGGCTGCTACCCTACAGCCTCGCAGTTAGCTTTAAAGCCTTTAGTTGATAATGGCTTAATAGATACAGCTTTTTGCCCTGTAATTGATGCTGTGAGCGGCGTTTCAGGAGCCGGACGCAAGGCTAAGCTTACCAACAGCTTCTGTGAGGTCAGTCTGAATGCTTACGGCGTATTTACGCATCGCCATTGTCCGGAGATTTGCGAGCATTTAGGCACTAAGGTTATTTTTACTCCTCATTTAGGTAATTTTAAGCGCGGCATTCATGCTACTGTGACTGCAAAGCTTAAGGATAATGTTAATGAGGAGATGGTGGTCAAGAGTTTTGAGAATGCTTATAAAGATAAGCCTTTAGTACGCTTTTCTGCTAAAGCATTGCCAAAGCTTGCCAGCGTGCAGAACACTCCGTTTTGTGATCTCGGCCTTAAGGTCTCCGACGGTTATGTTGTAGTATGTTCCTGTATCGATAATTTATTAAAAGGCGCTTCGGCTCAAGCAGTTCAGATTTTAAATCTTTACTACGGATTTAAAGAAACAGAAGCTTTAATATAGGTTTTATGGATAGATGAAGGAAACAGTTGTTGTAAAGCTAAGCGGCAAAGCCTTAGGCGCGGTGCAGGAGCTGTCGGATTTATTTAAATCTGCCTGCGGCAAGCGCTTGGTGGTTGTCCACGGCGGCGGAGTGGAGGTTGATGCCTTATTTAAGGATCTATCCTTAGAGGTAAAAAAAATTGACGGCCTCAGAGTCTCTTTGCCTGAGCAGATGCCTTATATATGTGCAGCCTTAGCCGGCATGTGCAATCATAATTTACAGGCTTTAGCTATAAAAAACGGCCTTTGCGCAATAGGCGGCCTGTGCTCGGACGGCAAGACTTTAAAGGTATCTAAGCTCTCTGAGAAATTGGGCATGGTCGGCAAAGTCGAGCCTTTAAGTGCAGATTATTTAAATTCGCTTTTAGATAATGGATATACTCCTGTATTAGCCTCTTTGGCCATTGATGATAACGGCCTTATGTATAATGTTAATGCAGATGACTGCGCACAGGCTATAGCCTTGCTTTTAAATGCACCCCTATATTTTATTTCCGATGTTCCGGGCGTACTTGATGCTGACGGCAAAGTAATTGAAAGTCTTGATGAAGAGCTTTCAGCTAAGCTTATCGCCTCAGGCGTAATCACCGAAGGTATGGCAGTTAAAGTCAATAATGCTCTGTTAGCTGCTAAGAATATTAAGAAGCCTGTCTACATCGCCTCCTATAAAGATCCCAATCTCGCATTAAACCTTTTCGACCGACGTCGTTTAGGAACAGCCTTCAATGCCTAGATAAAGGCCGCAAGGCCTTTATCCATCACTAAAAAAATAATTTTAAAAATAAGTTTATATATACCAAACAGCTCGTGGAGTAAGATATGAGCGCAGAGACTAAGAACTCTATTAATTTTGTTATTTTAGATGAGCTAAAAGATCAGACCTTAGAAGAAATCTATGAAAAGGTGCAGAAAATGTACCATGAAGGAGCAGTTACTGCCGAAGATGTAAAGCGAATGGGGCAGTCCTTAGTTGTTTTAAATAATATATTTTTAAAGCAGTCAAAGCAGAATTATCAGGTGCGGCAGGCTACTTTAGCAGATGTTGACGCCCTGATGGAGATGGTATCCTTCTGGGCAGCCCAAGGGCAGAATCTGCCGCGCAAGCGCAATGATATTATCCGCAATATTCAGACCTTTGCCGTCTGCGTTAAGGATGATCAGGTTGTGGGCTGTGCCTGTCTGTTTGTTTATGATTCAGGCTTAGCTGAAATTAGATCTTTAGGCGTATCTCCGGTAATTCAGCGTCAGGGACAGGGCCGAGCTATCGTCAACTTTTTATTGAAGCGTGCAGCCCGCATGTATATTGAACGAGTCTTTGTGCTGACCCGCAGCCCGCAGTTTTTTGCACGCGTAGGTTTTGATAAAACGGTAATTGAGGCTTTGCCTGAAAAGATCCTCAAGGATTGTGAAAATTGTCCTAAAAGAAATGAGTGCGATGAAGTTGCTTATATCTTTGATGTTAAGTCTCATGCTCATGAATTGATTCATGCAGCCGTAATTAAGTAATTGAGGTTAAGGATTAGATTATGAAGATTACTAGAAAAACTTTTGATGAAGTGATGATCCCCTGCTATAAGCCTATGGATATGCTGATGGTTAAAGCCCATGGCTCTTATATGTATGATGACAGAGGGGAGCGTTATTTGGATTTGACGGCAGGCATTGCTGTAAACTGCTTAGGACATACGCCTAACAATGTCCAGAAAATCATCAAAAAACAGTGCCAGGAGCTGATCCATATCAGTAATATTTTTACAAATAACAAGACCTTAGAGCTGGCCTCAAAGCTTGTGGCGCTTACAGGCTATGATAAGGTTTTCTTTGTAAATTCCGGCGCTGAGGCTAATGAAGCTGCCTTGAAGCTAGCCCGCCATACAGCTTTTTTAGATTACGGCGCTGAAAAAAATGAAATTATCTCCTTTACTAACAGCTTCCACGGACGTACTTTATTTTCAGTATCAGTAGGCGGACAGGATAAATACTCAGACGGCTTTGGTCCTAAGCCTGCATCCATTACGCATCTGCCCTTTAATGACATCGAGGCTTTAGAAAAGGCTGTTTCCGACAAGACCTGCTGCATTATGCTTGAGCCTGTACAGGGTGAAGGCGGCATTATTACAGCTACAGACGAATTCTTAAAGAAAGCCCGCGAATTATGCGACAAGCATAATGCTTTATTAATTTTCGACGAGGTACAGACTGGCGTAGGCAGAACTGGTACCTTCTATGCTTACGAGCAGACCCCGGTAAAGCCGGATATCTTAACTACAGCTAAGGGCTTAGCCTCAGGCTTGCCGATTGGCGCAATTTTAACCTCAGATAAGATTGCCTCTCATTTCGGTCCCGGCACTCATGGATCAACCTTCGGCGGCAATGCTTTAGCCTGTGCCGTAGGCTCTTATATTGTAACTAAAGTATCTAATCCAAAGTTTTTGAAAAAGGTGCAGGAGAGAAGCGAGCTGTTAAGACAGGGATTAGCTGAGCTTAATGATAAGTATCATCTCTTTGAGACTATCAGAGGCAAGGGCCTATTGATAGGCTGCGTCTTAAATGAAAAATATCATGGACAAAGCGGCAGGCTGCAGAAGTGCTGCGCAGACGAAAAGCTTTTGACCTTAGTTGCCGGCGCTAATGTGCTGCGCTTGACTCCGGCCTTGAATATCAGAAAGTCAGTAATTGCTAAGTCCTTAAAGCTTATGGATAAGGCTTTTGCCGATTTTGTTAAGCTCAATGAGCAGTAACAGGAAAGACAGGCGAGCTTAAAAGCGCCTGTTAAAATAAAGCTTTTTATGGAGCTCTTCTAGTTTCAGACAGAAGAGCTCTTTTAGATTTCAAGGCAGCCTGAATGCAGTCTAGATTTTGCTCTTTGTTAACTGCCGCCTCAAGCTTGAAGATCTGAAAATTTTTCCCGCCATGAGTTAATTTTATCTCTTACAGAGACTTTGCCTTACGGCTTGAAGCCGTCAGACAGATTTGCATAAATTACATAAATAATAATAGCTTAGAGTGATTAAGCCGCAGCTTTTACAAAGATATAAAAAATTCTTAAAGCTTCAAGTCAAGACATATATTGCTTAAATAAAAAGCGGCAGCTAGGTTTACAGAATGTCTGGTGCGCTTAATTTTTTAAGCAGAGTGCGCCATCATAAAAAAGCTTTTCTGCTATTATGGCTTTTAAGGACTGTATAAAGAAATTTTGATAATTCTTGGAATTATCAAAGCTTTTTTGCAATGCTTAAAAGTTCCCGGCAAGACAGCAAAGACGTGCTGGATTTTGTATAAGGTTTATTACTAGGCTGATGTTATTTGCTTGCATAAATAACAATTAACTTCTGGTAGAGAAAGATTATGAGTTTTAAGGTATTAGCTGCCATGGATTCCTTCAAAGGCAGCTGTTCAGCGTTTGCAGCAGGAGAAGCAGTAAAAAAAGGAATTTTAAAGGCTAAGCCTGATGCTGAGGTTATAAATCTGCCCATATCCGACGGCGGAGAAGGATTAATCGAAGCTTTAGAAAATACCTTATCTCAGGATAATTATAAAAAAATAAGCATATCGGTAACCGGGGCCTACGGCGAGCAGACGGAATGTCATTTTATGTGCAGCGGCAAGAGTGCAGTTATAGAGATGGCAGAGTGCTGCGGCATATATAAATATGATAAAAATAATTTAGATGTACGAAATACTACCACTTACGGCTTAGGAGAGACTGTGGCCTATGCCTTAAATAAAGGCATTCGCTTCTTTAAGATAGGTCTTGGCGGCAGTGCAACTAATGACGGCGGAGCGGGCTTTGCTCAGGCTTTGGGAGCAAAATTCTTTGATAAGGATAATAAGCTTATAGAAGCACCGCTTAAAAGCCGCGATTTAATTAAAATAGCGTCTATTGATATAAGCGGACTTAATCAGAATATTATTTTTTCCGATTTTATCGGAACCTGCGATGTGACTAATCCTCTTTTAGGGCCTAACGGTGCAACCTATATATTCGGCAGGCAGAAGGGAGCCTCTGATGAGGTATTAAAAGAGCTTGAAGAGGGCATGGAAAACTATGCTAAGGTTTTAGTTAATGCCTTCAATAAGGACTATACAAATTTTGCAGGAGCAGGAGCTGCAGGAGGCATGGGAGCAGCCTTGACCTTTTTCTGCAATGCTAAGCTGCAGTCTGGGATAGATACCGTTTTGGATTTATTAAAAATAGAAGAAAAGCTTAAAGGGTGCAGTCTTGTAATTGTTGGCGAGGGACGTATGGATGGGCAAAGCATCAACGGCAAGGCACCGGTGGGTACAGCTAAGAGAGCGGCAATGCATCACGTTCCTGCAATTGCTCTGTGCGGCTCTTATACTGAAGATGCCAGAGCACTTTATGACAGCAGTATTAAAGCGATGTTTTCTATCTGCAATGGGCCAATGTCTTTAGAGGAATCGATGCGCAATGCCTCAAAGCTGATAGAAACGGCGGCGGAGAATGCCGTCAGAGCTTTTTTAATTTATGCCGATAAATAGAAAATTTTCTGTCAGAACCTGACAGTGAGGCTTATTTTTATCTTGGAATAATTTTGCTCTTTAGCCTTTAAGCTGGCGGAGCATTAAATTATATGAATTTCTGCAGCTTAAAATATGTAGGAGTATTTTAGCGCAGCGTAATTAAAGCCTGCTGATAAAGAAATTTTCCCAAATCTTAGTAAAAGCAGCGTATTTTAAAGAATAGATCCTGTTATAGATGAGACTTTTTTAAGCATGAGAAGAGCTTATTAAAAGCAGAAGCTTTAATGAAGAATATTCTTATAGGATGTTTAAGCTTTGCTGAATTTTCTGAAATGAAAAACAGGCGAGCATAAGATCGCCTGTTTCAGAAAGACGGTTATTTATGGAGCTCTTCTAGAGTCAGATAAAAGATCTCTTTTAGATCGTCTAATACCTTTATCGGAACTCTTTCGTTAGCTTTATGGATAGTTTTAGCAACGGGACCGAATTCTACGGTTTGCGTGCCTAAAGGTCTTATAAAGCGGCCGTCAGAGGTTCCTCCTGATGAGCCTAAAGACGGCTTAACCTTTAATACTTCGCTGATTTTAGTGCTTAAAACCTCAATAAGCCTGCCGCCTCTGGTGATAAAGGGCTCGCCGTCATGCTGAAAGCTGACGTCGCACTTTAAGTTAAGCTTGTCAATCCATTCCTGAACATGAGCCTTAACGGAGTCTACAGTCTGCAGATCGTTGTAGCGGCTGTTGCATCTTAGAGTGCAGACGCCCGGGATGACATTGTCAGCGCCAGTGCCGGCATGAATGTTTGAAACCTGAAAAGATGTAGGAGGGAAGCTGTCGGAGCCGTTATCGATAGGATTTTCCTCTAAGGCCTTGATTAAGGCTGCCGCTGCATGCACGGCATTTGAAGCATACTGCTCCTGAGCAATATGTCCCTGTACTCCATGCACGACTATAGTGTAGTTAATATCGCCGCGGCGTCCGTTTTTAATGCTGTCGCCGAAGTATTCATCGCTTGAGCATTCTCCTATAAGGCAGTAGTCAGGGATAAGATTATTTTTCTTTAAAAAATTATCCACGACAAAGGGAGTAGCTCCTTTAGCATCGCCTTCCTCATTTGAGGTAAGCAGCAGGGCGATAGTGCCTTTGTGCTCAGGATGTTTAACAATATAGTCATGCATGGCCATGATCATGGCGGCATCGCCGCCCTTCATGTCGGCGCTGCCGCGGCCGTATAAAACCATTTCGCCGTCATATTCTAAAATATCACCGCAGAAAGGCTCGTGATCCCAGGCTTTGCGCTCGCCTGCCGGCACAACGTCGGTATGCCCTAAAAAGAGCGTGAAAGGAGAGCCACTGCCGTGCATGACTATAAGATTGGCAGTGCCGCTGTCGCAAAGAGAAGTACATTTGCAGCCTAGAGGCTCTAAAATTTCCGAGACCAGCTTCTGGCAGCCGTTATCCTCGGGCGTGACGGAAGGAATTCTCACTAAGCTTTGAGCTAAAGCTACAGTCTTTGATAAATTCATAATTTTAAGCTTTTTTAAATTTATGGTAGTTAAGTTTTAAATACATAAGCGCAATGATGGCAGCTGAATTGCGAATGCCGCCTGTAGCGATTTGATTGTAAGCGTCCTCAAATTTGACCTTAAAGACGCGGATATCCTCGCTCTCGCTCTCTAAGCCGCCATGATTGGCAAGATGGCTTAAATCGCAGGTGGCAATATAGATGGATACATATTCGGAAATTCCGCCGGGGCTTGGATATTCTCCTAAGCAGAAATGCAGATTGTCCTGGGTAATTTCAATTTTTGCTTCTTCCTTAAGCTCACGCAGTGCTGCCGCTTCCGGAGTCTCGCCGTCATCTATGAGGCCGGCTACAACTTCAATCAGCCACGGTGAGATTTTATCTTTTAAGGCACCCGGGCGGAATTGCTCAATCAGGCAGACTTCGTCAGTATTGGGATCGTAAGGCAGGATCACTGCAGCATCGCGATCACGCTCGAAAATATGGCGATCCAAAATAGGGGAGGTTGAGCCGTCAAAACGCTTATAGGAAAGCTTATACTCATCTATAGCAAAGATTTTCTTATAAGCACGTTTTTTTTCATGAATAGTTACGTCATTTATATTGAATTTTGGCGCGAATAAATTTAAAGCATCAGACATAAAGGGTAAAACCTATTATAAAATAGAAGTATTTTCAAGGAGCATAACTAATGAACAGGATTTTACTTAAAGACGCCGCAATAGCAACTCCTTCTCGTATTATACGAGAAGACCTCCTCATTGAAGGAAATTTAATTGCAAAAATTGCCCCTGATATAAGCTGCGAGGGGGCACGGGTTATTGACTGCCATGAGCTTTTGGTTATGCCGGGCCTTATTGACGAGCATGTACATTTCAGAGAGCCCGGCATGACTCAGAAAGCCACGATTTATTCTGAATCGCGGGCAGCTGTTTTAGGCGGCGTTACCTCTTATTTAGATATGCCGAATAACAATCCTCCCGTTTTAGATGAAGAGGGCTTAAAGCTTAAGAAGGCAAAGGCTGCGAAGGACAGTATCGCTAACTATGGTTTTTACTTAGGTGCAGGCAGCGACAATCTAGAAGCAATTAAGCGCATTCCTCCTAAGGAGTATGCAGCTTTGAAGATTTTTATGGGCTCTACCACGGGCAATTTGCTTTTAGACGATCTTAAGACTTTAGCTAAGGTTTTTATCGAAGCGCGGACTTTGATCTGCACGCACTGCGAGGACAGCAATATCATCTTTGAAAATGAGAAGAAAGCACTCTCTCAGTACGGCGAGGATATTCCGTTTTCCATGCACCGCATCATCAGAAGCGAAGAGGCCTGCGTTGAGTCTTCAAAGCTTGCCATTGAGCTTGCAAAGGAAACCGGCGCTCGGCTGCATCTGATGCATTTATCTACAGCCAAAGAGGTTGAGCTTTTAAAGGAATACATGTTCGGCAACTGCCGTACCCGACAGATTTCAGGCGAAGCCGTAATTCCGCACTTGTATTTCTCTGAATCTGATTATGAGCGCTTAGGCGGCTTTTTAAAGTGTAATCCGGCCGTCAAGACGGAACGCGATCGCTTAGCTTTAATTAAAGCCGTTGAAGATGGAGTAATTACAACCATCGGAACTGATCATGCTCCTCATGAAATCAGCGCTAAGACCGGCAATTACAAGCATTGCGCTTCAGGAGTACCGTCAATTCAGTACTCGCTGCTGGCGCTGCTGGATTTATGGAAGCGCAGAGAATTGAGCCTTGAGACGATTATTAAGGCAGCCTCAGAAAACGTTGCAGAGCGCTACCGCATTAAAAACCGCGGCAAAATTGAGGAAGGCTATTATGCTGACTTAGCCATCATCGATCCTTTAAAGCCGCATACGGTTACAAGCGATGAAATTGCAAGCAAATGCGGTTATTCGCCGTTTTTACATCATACCTTTGCCTGTTCTGTGGTACATACCTTAGTCAACGGCAATTTAGTGGTAGAAAATGGAAAATTAGTTGACGATAGCATAGGATTTGCTTTAGAGTTTGACCGTTAACCTAATAAATAGCCCTCGGCTTTTCGAGGGCGCTTTCTAAAGAAAATATTATTATGCTAAAAATTTCTCCAAGCTCATCTTGGCTTGAAAAACTTACGTATCCGCTAAAAGCTCTCTATTCTAAAGACTTTTATACATTTATTCTTACCCGCATGAGGGGCATAGGCTTTGTTTACCTGCTGCTTTTGAGTGCGGCTATTGCAGCGCCTGCGAGCCTGCAGGTTTCCTCTATCATGGATAAGTTCAAATCCTTGGAAATAGTTTCTTTGATAGGGCAGCTGCCGCCTAGCTATTTAAATAAAAATGGACTATTGTCGCCGAACGATAATAATGAAAGCTACAAGCTTTTATATAACTCCAAAGGACAGCCCGCTATTGTCTACAATACTGATAATAAAGCTTTAAGCGGGGATGCTTTATTAGCGCCTATTGAGCTTAACAGCAGCAGCTTTGTGATCAAATCTCAGGGTAAAGTACAGACAGTGCCGTACAGCTCCTTGTTTGAGGTAGATTCTACCTTTAGTCCTCTAAGTGCAGCTCAGTCATTGGATATGGCTTTAAGCTCAGGGATTGCCACTATATGGTCTGTAGTAACCATTTGGTTTTTCTCAATTTTATCCTTTAACACCTTAATTACGGCATTAATTGCAAAATTCCTCTTTGCCATAGTCTCAGGAGTGAATCTGAAATTCATCTCTTATATGCGCTTCTGCTCTTTTGCCAATACTATCGTGGCAATTTTGCTTTTAGCTCAATACTATGTAAGTCTGCCTATATCCTATTCGGTAATGGCTATGCTGCCTTTAATTTATGTGGTGCTGACGGCAAAGGAATTTCGCCGGAAGCTGCGCGAGCTTGGGCCTGAGGGCTTTGCTTCCTACCTTGCAGGGAATAATCGAAGCTCAGCTTTCAAGCATAACAGTCAGCCGTCAGATGAGAATAAGAGCGGGCCGGGAAGCTTCGTTCCTTAAGCTTTGAGATTAAAAAGGCCGGAAATCCGGCCTTTTTTATATCAATCTTTTTTGCCTAATTTAAGCCATAGCTTTGCAAGCTGCAGATTATCCTCAAAATACAGGGCACCGCCGGTAAAGCCGGTCTTATGGATAAAGCAGGTGTGCTCAAGGCCTGTGGCTTTGTCTAAGGCCTCATTATTAAGTCCGCGCCATTCGCAAGGAGCGCTTAAGCGGTTTTTAAATTTCTGGGCCTTGGAGATGGGCAGGGACTGTACGCGCCATCTGCCGCTGCGATCTGGATATACAGCTAAAAGGCAGTCTTTAAATAATTCCATGTTGGCAAATACCGCCTGAGTCCAGGGAAGCTTTTCATGCATGATTAAAAGCTCGCCGCCGGTATAAGCTTCTATAACCTTTGCGATGCCGTTTTCCGTGTCTATGGCGTGAACTGCGGCGTTTATAAGCAAGGTCTTGAGGATCTTTACAATAGTTAAAAAGTTTTTATCCTGAGCTTCGGAATTTTGCTTGGCGACATTCATCATCGCAACTAAGTAGGGAATGCTGGGGATGCTCTGCATAAAATCGCAAAGACTGTCTTTGATGGCATCTTCTCTGGGAGTAGCCGTTTTGGCAAGCTTGTCTAGGTGCTCGGTAAGCTGGCCGTTATCGTCAAGATCGATAAGCTGCATAATCTCCTTATCAATTCTCTCAAAAGCCTTGTGCAGGATTTCTTCTGCAGGAGCGGCTTCAAAGCTGCTTTTGGCTGCTTTTTTTAAGAATGCGATGCCGAATTTTTTCCACATTAAGCCGGCAGTAGCGTATTTGATGCCGTTTGCGCGCTCGAGGGTGAATTCTTTGCTGTGATGATCAAAATGACGCTCATCGTTGATCCCTGAAACATCAAGAATAATATCAGCTTTTTCTAATTCTTGAGGATCACGGCTGCGGATAAAAGTGCAATTATCATATAAATAGCTTATGATCGCGCAGGCTGTAGTTTCATCGGCATGAAATGAGCCGTCATGAGTGGCAATCAGCATGAAATCTCCTTAGGGCAAGTAAAAAATCAGCCACGGTTTGCAGCAGGTGGCTAGATCCTATCATATTTGCTTTTTTAAGTTCGTTTAAAGTTAATTTTTTGAGCTGTAGAGCCTAAAACAGAGGAGAAATGCCTAATCTCTGCCCATAAACAAAGCATAAAACTTTGAAATTCTGGTAAGGCTTAGCGTAAATTTTTGCTAAAATGCACCCACTTAAAAATATTGCTTTAAAGAGAATATGATTATGAATAATTTTAGAGTATACCTAGCTCCCATGGAGGGGCTGGCAGACGCACCCTTGCGTAAGATCCTTTGTGCTCATGGCTCTTATGATGAGTGTTTTTCTGAGTTTATTCGCGTAACCGATATTCCTCTTGCAGAAAAAACTTTAGCTAGGATCGTCACTGAAAGCGAAAACGGCTTTAAAACTGCAGACGGCACTCCTGTAAGAGTGCAGCTGCTAGGCGACAATCCCGATGTTTTAGCTAAGAGCGCTAAGGTTGCCGAAAGACAGGGGGCACATGGCATAGACATGAACTTCGGCTGTCCCTCGCGCTTTGTGCATCATGCAGGATCGATGCTTCTGCGTGAAACCGAGCTTTTAAATACCATTGTCTCAAGCATGCGGGATAGTTTGGATCCCAATACTAAGCTTTCGGTAAAAATCCGCGCAGGCTTTGCTGACAAAAAGGAATTGGCCGGCATCATTAAGGCTGTTGCCGTTGAGGGCATCAATGAGATCATTGTGCATTGCCGTACTCGCTCTGAGCTTTATCGCACTGAAGCTTTAGACTGGTCTATCCTAGCACCCATGCATGAGCTCTGTCCTAATATTGAATTGGTAGCTAATGGCGATATTGTCGATCTTAAGAGCGCTTTAGAGTGCCGACAGCAAAGCTTATGCTCCACTTTAATGTGCGGCCGCGGCGCTTTCATGACGCCGAATTTGGGCAAAGTCATAAAAAATGAGGCAGTGCCTTTCAATGATGCGCAGATTTTAACTACCACCCTTGAGGTTATGGAGGAATTTATCTCCTTAGGCCGTCCTGAGAAGACGGTGATGGACAGAGCTAAGCAGTTTTTAGGCTATGCGCGCTTAGCTCATCGGGATCTGGCTGATTTCTTCCGAGGCTTTTGCCGTCTAGGCACGCCAAAGGAAGGCATGGCAGCGCTTGAAAATAAGCTGCAGGAATTAGAAAACCTTTAAATAAAAGGTGCAGCATTTTAATAGAAAAAACGTTTAAAGATTTTAAGAAGGAATTATGCAGGTTATTAAGCTTTGTTTTTCTTTGCTGGTTTTATTTGCTGCAGGCAATGCACAGGCCAATCTTGTGATCTCTGCTCATGAGGCTGTGAACTATATAGGGAAAAATGCAACTGTATGCGGTTATGCAGCGCAGCTTGTAGCTAATAAGCAGTATATCTTTTTAAACTTTGATTACAGCTATCCAAATCAGACTTTTACTGTATTTATAACGCCTGAGGCAAGCTACAGCAATATCCATCAATTTGAAAAAAGAAAGGTCTGCGCACTAGGCACGATAGGGCTTTATAAAGGAAAGGCGGAGATGACTAATCCTCAGGCTCTGCAAATAGTTAATTAAGATTTAAAT
>CAJKNC010000031.1 GCA_905201175.1 uncultured Succinatimonas sp. | reverse complement strand
TCAAATTGAAACATAGATTTTTAGCCTATAAATAAATATTATTTAATATCAATAAGTTATATTTGTTGGCACGATTTATGCATTATATAGTTATGTAGGAAGATATCTACATCAAACTGACAGAGGACTATATATGAATAAATTTGCCAAATTAGTTTTAAGTGCTGCCGTTGCTTCTTTAGTTGCAGCTAGTACTCAGGCCTTAGCTGCCGATAAGGTAGAGCTGAATGTAGGCTATGAGAATAATCCGACTGAACCTTTTGGTCAGGGCGTACAAAAGTGGAAAGAGCTCTTAGAAGAGCGTTCCGGCGGTACCATGACCATCAATATTTATCCTAATTCTCTTTTAGGCTCAAAGGACGACCTTATGGATCAGATGGTTGCCGGCGAACCTGTATGTACTTTAACTGACGGCGCATTCTTTGCCGATCGCGGCGTTGCAGACATGGGCATAGTATTTGCTCCTTATCTGTTTGAGACCTGGGATCAGGCCTTCAAGCTCAATGATTCTAAGTGGTATCAGGAGCAGTCACAGAAGGTGATGGAAAATGCTCATTTGAAGATTATTGCCGCAAACTGGAAGTACGGCGCTCGTCATACCTTAACTAACAAGCCTGTAAATAAGCTTGAAGACTTTAAGGGATTAAAGGTCCGCGTTCCAACAAATATCATTCAGGTTAAGGGCTTTGAGGTTTTAGGCGCAACTCCTACTCCTATGGCCTTAGGCGAGGTCTATACAGCCTTGCAGCAGGGTACTATTGACGGCGTGGAAAATCCGCTGCCGGTACTTTATAACGGCAAATTCCAGGAAGTTGCAAAGTATCTGTTATTAGACGGACACGTTTTTAACGTAACTAATCTGGTTGTCGGCGAGGATTTTTGGAATAGCTTAAGTGCAGATCAGCAAAAGATGCTTGTTGATACCTGCAAGGAAGCCGGTGTCTATCAAAATGGCGTAATCGACAAGATGGAAGCTGAGCTTATTGAGAAATTTAAGGCCGAAGGTGTAACTGTGGTTGATCCTTCCCCTGAATTTAAGAAATCTTTAGTTGATGCAGCTCAGAAATTCTATACCCTGCCTGATTTTGATAATTGGACTCCTGGTCTGTACGAGACTGTTAAAAAATACATGCAATAACATAAAGATATTTGTATAAAAAATATAATCGCCCTGTTTTAGCGGGGCGATTTGGAGAGATTACATCTATGAAATCAGCTTTTAGCTTAAAAAATCTCGACCTTTTAATAGCAGCTTTTGCGCTTGCAGTTTTAGTAGTGGTTACCTTTACTAACGTATTTATGCGTTATTTGTTTGCTGCACCATTAATCTGGGCAGAGGAGGTTCAGCTTTTATGTTTCCTATGGATGACCTTTATGGGGGCAGGCGCCGCTTTCCGTTTTGGCTCACATGTTGCAATTGAAGTTGTAGTGGATGCTTTGCCGGACAAGTTTAAGCGCGTTATCGAAATCATTGACTACATTTTGGTTGTTTTGATTTTAGGGTACGTCACTTATTTAGGCATGACTATGATTCCTCTTATGCTGAAGATTGGCAAGCAGACTAATATCCTGCATATTCCTTTTTGGTTTATCAATGTAGTTATGCCGATTGGCTGCGCCGTGATGATTTTGTGCACAACTAACGCTCATTATCAGAAGTTCTTCGGCAAAAAGAATTCTGACAGCGAGGAGAAATAATTATGGATTTTGCTGTAGGCTTAAGCTGTATCCTTTTGCTTGTATTCCTCTTTATGAAGATGCCGGTGTTTGTTGCGATTTTAGGAGCTGCATCTGCATACTTCGTGCTGCATCCGGAATTAAAGTCTGTGGTATTTGCTCAGCGTTTTATTTCCGGCTCTCAGAATATGGCTTTGCTAGCCATTCCATTCTTCGTATGCGCCGGCGTTTTTATGAATTATACCGGTGTGACTAAGCGCATTATCGATTTTTGCGAATCCTTAGTCGGTAATGTTATAGGCGGCATCGGCCACGTAACTGTTTTAGTAGCTACCTTGATGGGCGGCTTGTCAGGCTCAAATTTAGCTGACGCAGCTATGGAAGCTAAGATGCTGGTCCCTGAGATGGAGCGCCGCGGCTTTTCTAGAGCCTTTGGTTCTGTATTGGTAGCAACCTCGGCAATTATTACGCCGTTAATTCCGCCAGGAATTGCCATGATTGTTTACGGTTCTATCGCCAACGTTTCCATCGGCAAGCTCTTTATTGCCGGTATTGGCCCAGGCTTGCTTTTGTGCGTCGCCTTGATGCTGCTTGTTAGCGTTGTTTCCTACAAGCGCAATTACAGAAGTCCGGTAAAGGTTGATACCTCATTTAAGCGCGTAGTTAAGACCTTCCGGGGTGCCTTTTTACCTTTGTGCCTGCCGGTAATTATCATCGGCGGTATCCGCATCGGTGCTTTTACTCCAACTGAGGCCGGTTCCGTAGCTATCGTATATTCTTTGCTCTTAGGCTTAATTTACAGAGAAATGACCTTTAAGAATATATTGGAGGGCTTAAAGGAAACTGTCCTGACCTCAGGGGCAATTATGCTGATCGTTGCTTCAGCTTCTGCCTTTGCCTGGGTTTTAACTAAGGAAAGCGTACCGCAGTTCTTTACCAATCTTTTCATTGATTACATGGATGACAAGCTGCTGTTCTTGATGTGCGTCAATATCTTCCTGCTCATCATCGGCATGTTCATCGAAGGCAACGCCGCCATGATCATCCTAGTTCCGCTATTAGTACCGCTAGCTAAGCACTTCGGCCTAGATGAGATCCACTTTGCCATGGTTGTAATCTTCAACTTCGCTTTAGGCGCTCTGTCTCCGCCTATGGGTACTTTAATGTTCGTAACTTGCTCCATTACTAAGGTTCCCATGGGCACCTTTATTAAGGAAGCAGTTCCGTTCTATATCCTGCTGGTGGCCTGCTTGCTGCTTTTGACCTTTGTGCCGTCACTCTCAACTGGTCTTGTGAACTTGATTTACTAATTTTGAAGATTTTGAGGATATAAATATGAAAACTATTATTATTCCTGAGCCGTATAAAGTTGAAATTATTGAAACCCCTATGCCGGAGCCTAAAGAAGGCGAGGCTTTGCTTAAGGTTCTGCGCGGAGGCATCTGCGGTTCTGATTTGGGTACTTACAGAGGAACCTTTGCTTATGCTTCATACCCAAGAATTCCTGGCCATGAATTTTCTGCCCGCATTGAAAAGCTCTGCGGCGATGCCAGCGCTTATGGACTGAAGGAGGGCATGATCGTTACCTGCAATCCGTATTTTAACTGCGGCAAGTGCTATTCATGTCAAAGAGGGCATGTAAACTGCTGTGAGCATAACGAGACTTTAGGCGCTCAGAGAGACGGTGCTTTTAGCGAATACATCACCATGCCTTTTGAGCGCATCTATGACGGCAAAGGCTTATCCCCCGAGGTCTTAGCTGCAATTGAGCCGTTCTGCATCAGCTATCATGGCGCCGTAACCCAGGGCCGCTGCTCAAAGGGTGAAAATGTTCTGGTGATTGGTGCCGGCACTATCGGAACTTTAGCTGCAGTTGCCGCAAAGTCTCAGGGAGCAAATGTTTATATTGCTGACGTTGCAAAGAAGAAGCTTGACTATGCTCAGGAGCAGTTCAACTTTGCCGGAACTATTTTAAATGAAGGCGAAAGCTTTATTGCAAAATGCATGGAAGTTACTAATGGACATGGCTTTGATGTATGCATTGAAGCCGTAGGTCTGCCTGCGACCTTCCAAAATGCAATTGATGCCTGTGCTTTTGCCGGACGCGTTGTATTAATCGGCGTAGGCAAGAAGAATCTTGACTTCAATTTTACTCTGCTGCAGAAGAAGGAGCTGCATGTATGCGGCTCCCGCAACGCTCTAAAGCAGGACTTCTTAAATCTTATAGATTTGGTTAAGGGCGGCAATGTTCCTTTAGAGAAGGTTATTACCAATACTTACAGCTTCAGTGATGCAGCTAAAGCTTTTGCTGATTTTGCAGCTCACGGCAATGAAATGCTGAAGGTAGAGATCAATTTTGAAGCATAGTAAATAGTATAATTTGCCTTAGGCCGGATATGAATTTGACCTAAGGCTTTGTTTATAACAATTATCAATCCTCAGGACCACAAAAATGCAGAATTTGAATTTAGAGTTAAAACCGCAGGCAAAATGCGATTTGCCTGTAAGAGCAATTCAATTTGGCGAAGGCAATTTCCTTCGCGGCTTTTTGGATTGGATGCTTTATAAGCTTAATCAGCAAAATCTTTTCAATGGCCGCGTTTTAGCTGTACAGCCGACGCCGCGCGGACGCGTTCAGCCTAAATTAGCTAAGCAGGATGGCTTATATACCACTATTCTGCACGGTGTTGCAGACGGCAAGGAAAAAGAGGTAATTGATATTGTAAATACCATTGCCGATTGCTTAAATCCTTACGATGACGAGCAGTGGGCTAAGCTTAAGAAAGCAGCTTGCGATAAGAATATCAAGTTTATTTTCTCTAATACCACCGAAGCAGGCGTTGCCTATGTAAAGGAAGACGGTCTGGGAAAAAGTGCGCCATCCTCTTATCCGGCTAAGCTGACAGCTATTTTATATGAACGCTTTAAGGCTTTTAAAGGCTCAGAATGTGCCTGTCAAAGCGGTATAACCATTATGCCCTGCGAGCTGCTGGACGATAATGGACGCAAGCTTAAGGCCATTGTTCTGCAGCATATTGCCGACTGGAAATTAGAGGATGAGTTTAGAGCTTATATAGAGGAAGACTGTACTTTCCTAAATACTCTGGTTGATCGGGTAGTTTCAGGCTTCCCGGCTGCAAATCAGCAGGAGTATGAGGAAAAATTAGGCTATAAAGACGAGCTTATGACCTGCGGCGAAATTTTCCATTTTCTGGCAATTGAAGGCAATTCGTCAGTAGCTGAGCTATTGCCTTTTGCAAAAGCAGGTCTTAACGTAGTAGTAGCTCCGGATATTACTCCTTATCGTCTGCGCAAGGTCAGAATTTTAAATGGAGCTCATACATCGAATGTTCCGGCAGCCTTCCTAAAGGGCTTAGATACTGTCGATCAGATGATGACTGATAAGGTTACGGGACCCTTTGCTCGTTCTATCATCTATGACGAGATTATTCCAGCCGTCAGCCTAGATAAGCAGATGCTGACCTCCTTTGCCGATGACGTCGTAAATCGCTTTTTAGATCCGTCAATGCATCATCAGCTAGCTTCTATCCTGATGAACTGCACCTCTAAGATGAAGTCCAGAGTTCTGCCTACCATTTTAGATGCCAGAGTCAAAGGCAAGCTTCCGGTTAAATTATGTTTTGCCTTTGCCGCTTATATTGCGCTTTATAAAGATGCTGATAATACCGTACCGGTGGTCGTAAATCGCGCAGGCGGCAAGCGCGGCGAATTTGTGGACGATGCTTATGCTGTTGAAGCTCTAAGCAAAGCCTGGTCTGTTTACAATAAGACGGAGGCTACCGCGCTGCTGACTGTCAAGTCAGTTTTATCTGATACCAAGCTTTGGGGACGAGACTTGTCTTCTGATTTTGATTTAACCGCATTAATTGCCAAACTTACGCATGCTGTAATTTCAGACGGAGTTGAGGCTACTATGCTTGATTTACAGGAGCATGCATAATGCAGGCGGTTATTATCAATAATGAAGATATTGTGGCAGTGGCCTTAGAGGCTATCCCAAAGGGGACAGAGATTCCTCTGCCGCAAGGATTGGTGACTGTAGCTGACGATATTCCGCGGGGGCATAAGTTTGCCCTTTGCGATATCAAAAAGGGCGATCCCATTATTAAATATGGCTATCCTATCGGTAAAGCCAGTGCAGATATTAAAAAAGGGCAGCATGTCCATACTCATAATGTGCGCACTAATTTATCGGGAGCTGGCAGCTATGTCTACAGCAAGCAGCCTATTCCTAAGCTTAAGGCAGTAGAGCGTACTTTTGAGGGCTTTGTGCGCGAGGACGGCAAGGCTGGCATCCGCAACGAGCTTTGGATTATTCCTACGGTTTTTTGCGTCAATCAAATAGCTCGCGAGCTTGAGCAGTATGCTTGCAAAAAGCTAGCAGATTTTCCTCATGTCGATGGCGCTATCGCTCTATGCCATCCGTTTGGCTGTTCGCAGATGGGAGAAGATCAGGAGACTACGCGAAAGGTTTTAGCTGCCTTGTCGCGTCATCAGAATGCCGGCTCTGTACTAATCTTAGGCTTAGGCTGCGAGAATACCAATATTGAGGTATTCAAAAAGTATTTGGATTTAGATGACCAGCGCCTGCATTTTTTGAATACTCAGGATGTTGAGGATGAGCTTGATAAAGGATATGCCTTAATCGATGAGTGTCTGGCACAAGCTGAAAAATGCCGCCGCAGTACTGTGCCTTTAAGCAAGCTGCGTATCGGACTTAAATGCGGAGGCTCAGACGGCTTGTCAGGAATAACGGCAAATCCTCTTATAGGCAGGGTAAGCGATCTTGTAGTATCTGCAGGAGGAACATCTGTAATGACAGAGGTTCCGGAAATGTTTGGTGCCGAGCAGCTGCTTATGAATCGGGCGCATAATGAAGAGATTTTTGCCAAAACTGTCAGCTTGATAAATAATTTTAAGCATTATTTTGAATCTCACGGCGAAACTGTTTCGGAAAATCCTTCTCCAGGCAATAAGGCTGGAGGCATTACGACATTAGAGGATAAATCTCTAGGGTGCGTACAGAAGGGCGGCAAGTCTGAGGTTATGGATGTCATCAAATACGGCGACAGTATTAAGACCTCAGGCTTAAATCTACTGCAGGGACCAGGCTCGGACGGAGTTTCCTGCTCAGCTCTGGCAGCTGCCGGGGTAGATCTCATCTTGTTTTCAACAGGCCGCGGAACCCCGTTTGCAACTGTAGTTCCGACTGTGAAGATTTCTACTAACAGCGATCTTTACAAGCGCAAGGGCGGCAATTGGATCGACTTTGATGCTGGATCTATTGTAAACGGCCGTGATTTTGATGAATTGGCCTTGGAGCTTTTAGACTACATTATTGCTGCAGCTTCAGGCAAGGAGACTGTGTCGGAAAAGCGCGGCTTTCATGAGCTTTTAATTTGGAAGGACGGTGTAACATTATAAAGTTCAGATAAAAATTTTAGGCTGACCTGAGTTTGGCAGTGGTATAGTCATATCACTGCCTTATTTTTATGGCGGTGAGCAATTTTTATTTGTATTAATCTGGATTACAGCGCCTTGAGAAAAAATATTTACTGTAAAAATCTTTTTCCTATAGTTTTTCGCTGATGGCATTCTGTTAAAATTGATCTCTTTGAAGGAGATTTTATGAGCACTGAAGAACGTATTACGGCTTTAGAAGAAAAAAATGCCTGGCTTGAAGATGAGGTTGAGCGTTTGGGCTCAGAGTTGTCCGCTGCTATAACTCAAATTGAGCAGCTTAAATTTCAATTTAAGATCCTGTATTCTAAGGTAGGCGATCCTTATGCGGTGAGACCGCAAAGCGAAGAAGTGCCGCCGCCGCATTATTAAAGAGAGAGTATTTATGGAATTAGTAGATATTGTCAATGATGATAATGAGATTATCGATACTGTTTCAAGAGCGCAGATGCGCCAGGGCCGATTGGCTCATAGAGCCTGCTATATTGCCTATTGTGACAGACAGGATCGTTTTTTAGTAGAAGTCAGAACCCTCTCTAAGGATTATGCTCCAGGCAAGCTTGATGTCTGCATCGGCGGAGTCCTGCAGCATGGCGAGGATATCTTAGCCGGAAGCAAGCGCGAGCTTTTAGAAGAAGTAGGTATTGATGCAGATAGCGGCAATATTATCTTTGAATTTTTAGGTACTAAGAAATTGATTTATGCCGACGGCAGGCACTTTTTGTATGCTTATCTTTATTTTGCCAAGGGAGATGTAATTACCTCAAGACAAAAAGAGGAAGTTTCTGGCATTATGTTTTTAAATAAAGAAGATGTAATGGCTTTAGGAGAGAATACTACCAAGGATGCTTTAGAGGCTTTTATTGAAATTATCAATAGAGCAAAGGCAAGAGATCTTCTGTAAATTTTGTGTTTTGATGTAAAGGCGCTATAATTTGGCATTAGAGCAAGCTTTTTTGTCTCCGTTCGATCATAAAGGTTTATATGAGCTGGTTTGAAAATATTTTAAAGAAAACTGTAGGTAACGGTAATTCTGCAAGTCGTCATGAAATTCCTGAAGGTGTATGGACTAAGTGCACCTCTTGCGAGCAGGTGTTGTATCGTGCGGAGTTGGAACGTAATCTCAACGTCTGCCCCAAATGCGGTCACCATATGCGTATTGGCGCTCGTGTTCGTCTTGATTCATTTTTGGATAAGGATGGACGTGTCGAGATCGCCAAGGAGCTTGAGCCTAAAGACATCTTGAAATTTAAGGATTTGAAAAAATACAAAGATCGTCTTTCCGCTGCGCAAAAGGCTACTGGCGAAAAAGATGCCCTAGTAGTTATGAAGGGATTTTTAAAGGGCTTGCCGGTAGTAGCCTGTGCCTTTGAATTTTCCTTTATGGGCGGTTCTATGGGATCTGTCGTAGGAGCACGCTTCTGTGCTGCTGTGGATACCTGTATTAAAGAGCGCCGTGCCTTAATCTGCTTTTCTACCTCAGGCGGAGCCCGCATGCAGGAGTCATTATTTTCATTGATGCAGATGGCAAAGACTTCAGCTACCTTATCGCGTCTGGCAAATGCTTCCTTACCTTTTATTTCTGTTATGTCTGATCCTACTATGGGCGGCGTCAGTGCGTCCTTGGCAATGCTAGGAGATATCAATGTAGCAGAGCCTGGCGCTTTAATCGGCTTTGCCGGTCCGCGAGTAATTGAGCAGACCGTACGCGAGACTTTGCCTGAAGGCTTCCAGCATGCAGAGTTTTTACGAGAGAAGGGCGCTATCGATATGATTATCGAACGCAAGAATATGCGTGATGAATTAGCCTCAATAGTGGCTATTTTATTAAACAAGCCTAATCCAGATACTCTTTTAGCTGAAGTTCATACCGAAGCTACAAAATCTAAGAAAACCAAGAGTGCAACGGTAAAGATTTAATTTATGAGTGAAACTCTCAATCTATCCAAGCCAGGTTCACTGCAGACCTGGCTTGACTATATTCAAAGTCTTAACCCCTGTCATATTGAGTTAGGACTATCTAGAGTCAAAAAAGTTTTAAAGCACCTGAAGTTAGACTTTTCAAAGACCTGCATTATTGAAGTTGCCGGTACTAACGGCAAGGGATCTACGGCTGCCTTGTCATGTGCTATTTTAAAGAATCTCGGCCTTAAGACAGGGCTTTATACCTCTCCGCACCTGTGGCAATTTAATGAGCGCGTGGTTATTGACGGACAGCCTGTAGCATCAGAGCTTTTGGCAGATGCATTTGCTGCCGTATATACAGCCGCTCAAGACACAGATACTGAATTAACCTATTTTGAATATACCACGCTAGCGGCCTTTATCTGCTTTGCTAAAGCTAAAGTAGACGTCATGGTGCTTGAAATAGGTCTAGGCGGACGCTTAGATGCCGTAAATGTCTTAGATGCTGATATAGCGATCATTACTTCTATAGGTCTTGATCATACGAGGATCCTCGGTGATACCATAGCAAAGATTGCTTTTGAAAAGGCAGGCATTATTAAGAAAAACAGCCGCTGCATCACAGGCGTTCTGGACAAAGAGGCCTTAGATGTAGTTAAGGATGCCGCTTGCAGCAATAAGGCTGAGCTCTATGTGCAGACCCAGGATTTTGATGCTGTTTTTGATGCAAAGACGCATTATTTTAACAAGCAAAATTATACTGAGCTAACTTTAAGTGCGCCTAAGGTTCCTGAGTGCTGTGTAGCGGCTGCCATTAAATGCGCTGAGATTTTTGCAGCTGATTTTAGAGCCAAATGCGGCGATAAGATAAAACGGCCTTTATCTCCTGAGGTTTTAAATGCAGCTTTAGAGCAGACTTATCTGCCAGGACGCATGCAGCTTATAGCTTCGAAGCCGGATATCTATATTGACGTAGCTCATAATCCGCCGGCTGCTGCACACCTTTATGAGGTTTTATGCAAGCGTCCCTTAAAGGGGAAGCGCTTTGCGCTTATAGGCATGCTTAAGGATAAGGATATTGAGAGTGTTTTAAAGATTGTCAATTCCTGCTTTGATGAGTTTTATGTAGCCTCGCTGCCTACAGAGCGAGGAGAGAGCTATTTAAGATTAAAAAATACTTTATTGTCATTTGGAATAAATTCTGAAAAAATTCATGGCTATGACAAAGTGCAAGCTGCTCTTAGGGATGTAAGAGCTAAAGCTCAAGCAGATGATGAGATTATTATAATGGGTTCATTTGTTACTGTAAGTCAGGCCTGTACTCTTGATTGTAAACTAAACGAGGAGTAATTATGTCAATTAGTAAAAGCTTGCGAAATCGTCTAATCGGACTTTTGGTCATAGTGTCGCTGATTATGATCATTGTTCCGGCGATGATGGATCCCCGTCAGGTATACGTTCAAGATGAAGATGCTATTGCTGTAAACGATCAGGGTGCAATTTTAGATAAAAACGGACAGTTAGTAAGTCCGGCTGAGCATGATTATACCGATCTCCTAGCTCCTGAGGATGATACCCTGTCATCAACCGGCAATGTTCCGTCAATCCCAGTTCCAAATAATAACAATGCTCCTTTAATTACCGGCAATCCTTCGCAAGGTCAGGAAGAATTAGAGGTGCCTGATGATAATATGTTTGGTCCTGCGCCGACTATTATTGATGCTAAGCCTTTAAACTCTCAAAAAGATCAATCGCTCTACAGCAGCTCGCAGACTCAGGAGGTTTTGCCTTCGGCTCATAATACCGCACAGCCCTCTAAAAAGAGCGAAGCTTCAGCTGCTAATGCCAGCAAGCAGAATACCGCAAAAAATAAGCCGGCAGCTTCTGCTCCTAAGACTGCAAATGCCGGCAGCGTTAAAGCTAAAGGTGATTTTGCCTTGCAGGTAGGTGTCTTTTCAAATAAGAATAATGCTGATTCAGTGCTAGCAAAGCTTAAGATGCTAGGCTATAAGCCGGTTACTCAGGTAATCAATGTAAACGGCAAGAGTGCTGTTCGCATCTATGCTGGCTTTGCTGACTCCCGTGAAGCAGCAAAAAGCTTAGCTTCAGAGATCCAAAGCCGTACTGGATACAAATGCAATGTGGTCAGCCACTAGGAGTACTGATGCAAATTAGAGAGCTTGAATCTTGTATCAACGATTATTTAGAGGCAGATAAATTCAAAGATCCGTCTTTAAACGGCCTTCAGGTAGAAGGATTTTCCGAGTGCACTTCAATTGTAACCGCAGCTAGCGCTTCCCTAGAGGCAATTGATGCGGCTGTAGAGGAAGGTGCTGATACTCTGCTGGTACATCACGGCTTATTCTGGCGCGGTCAGGATTTTCGCGTCGTAGGTACAATGAAGGATCGCTTAAATGCTCTGTTAGAGGCTAACTTAAATCTTTTAGCTTACCATTTGCCTTTAGACGCACATTTAACTGTAGGCAATAATCGCTATATAAGCGATATTATAGGTCTTGAGGATATAGATTATGTGCAAAAGGGAGTTATGCAGTCTATAGCTATGCAGGGATTTTTAGCTGAGCCCTTGACTGTAGAGCAATTGGCTTTAAAGCTCTCTTTGGAGCTGGATACTAAGGTTGAGGTGCTGGGCAATTGTGATTCTAAGCTTTTGCTGCAGAAGATCGCCGTATGTACGGGATCGGGATCCTTTTTGCTAGATGATAATCCCTCACCGCAATTTCAAGCTTTAATTACAGGCGATGTCAAGGAGCAGACTTATCATTTATCATCAGAAAGCGGTACGCCGGTATTTGTTTTAGGACATCATGCTTCTGAACAGGGCGGAATTAAGCGCTTAGGTGATTATTTAAGCCGGCGTTATGGTTTAGAGCACCGTCATCTGCATTTTTCAATGGAAAAGGACGTTCAAGTATATGATGCTGCAAGATAGTGAATTGAGCAAGGAGGCTATTTTAGTTAGAGATGCCTTAATCAGTCGCGGCTTGGAAACTCCGTGGGCTGATAACGGCTTGAGCTCACAAGAGAAGAAATTGATTGTTGCAGAGCATATGCAGGAGATCATGAAAACTTTAGGGCTTGATCTTAGCGATGACAGTTTAATGGAAACGCCTGCACGTGTAGCCCGCATGTATGTAGATGAGGTCTTTTCCGGCCTTGATTACCGTAATTTTCCCAAGGTCAGCGTTTTTGAAAATAAAATGCACTTTGATGAGATGGTCAAGGTCAATAACATCACCGTTACTTCAACGTGTGAGCATCATTTTGTAGTAATGGATGGTGTTGCTAAGGTTGCCTATATTCCTGAGGACAAGATTATAGGCTTATCTAAAATAAATCGTATTGTGCAGTTTTTTGGACATAGACCACAGGTTCAAGAGCGCTTAACGCAGCAGATTTTAGTTGCCGTACAAACTTTATTGAATACGCGTAATGTTGCCGTAACTATTACAGCTACTCATTATTGTGTTAAATCTCGAGGAGTAAGAGATCCAGCATCATCGACAACTACTACCGCCTTAGGTGGTTTATTCAAGAAAAATCAATTGTCGCGACACGAGTTTTTGACTGATTAATATACTGACTAAATATGAATACGCGTAAAGATGATTATACCGTAGCTCTGGTAGTTCCGGTATTTAATGAACATGAAACAGTTGAGACTTTCGTTAAGACTGTAAAAGAAAAATTAGCTTCAGTTTACAATCATTTGCAGATCGTTTTTGTCGATGACGGATCTAAGGATGATACTGCAGAGATTATCTCTAGGATGCAGGAGACTGAGGGGCAAATCAGCCTAATCAAACTCTCTCGTAATTTTGGAAAAGAAGCTGCTATGAGCGCGGCTATAGATTTAGTTGATGCCGATGCTTTAATTCCTATGGATGTCGATCTGCAGGATCCTCCTGAGGTTGTCCTGGAATTCATCAGAATTTGGCGTGATGAAGGCATTGATAATGTCTATGGCGTAAGAGTTGACAGATCTCAGGATTCTGAAACTAAGCGTGTTACCTCAGGCGGCTTTTACTATGTCTTCAATAAGCTCTCAAATCGCGTCAAGATCCCTTCAAACGTAGGAGACTTTCGTCTTATTGATCGCAAGATTGTACTGACGCTGCGTCAGCTGCCAGAGCGTAATCGCTTTATGAAAGGCTTATATGCCTGGCCGGGCTTTAGCTCAAAAGGCGTAGGCTATGAGCGTCCGCAGCGCGTTGCAGGGCAGACTAAATGGAATTACTGGAAATTATGGAACTTTGCTTTAGACGGAATTGTTTCATTTTCCTCATTGCCTTTGCGGGTATGGTCGTATATCGGCGGCGGAATAGGTCTTGTAGCTTTAGTTTATATGCTCTGGATTATCTTTGAAGTTATGATTCAGGGTGTTTCCGTCCCCGGCTATGCTTCTACTTTATGCGTAGTTCTTTTCTTAGGCGCAGTACAGCTAATTTCTATTGGTATTTTAGGCGAATATTTAGGCCGCTTGAGCGAGGAAATTAAAGGAAGACCTGTATATGTTGTCTCTAAAGTAACTGGTCCTTTGCATAAAGAGCTGCCTTCTGGCATAAAGATCACCAAAGTCGGGGTTACCCATAACGATGAGGATAGATAGCATTAAAAATTTAAGCTCTCAAAAAAGCTTGTGGGAGCTTATGCGCTTTGTAATCGTCGGCGGAGCTGCAACAGCGGTTGACTTGTCTATCACTATTGTTATGGAGCTTTTTACAGACTTTAGTGAAAATGTAATTACTACCACCGCTTTTTTATGCGCTTTTTGGGTATCTTATTTTGGTCACCGCTACATTACTTTTAAAAAAGCCGGAAACATGGGGGCTTTTTTTGCGCTGGCGATCTCAACTTTGCTTTTGCGTAATGTAATTGTATACCTGCTGGTAAAATATGTAGTCTCAGGACTGCCGGCTTTAATTGCAGCGATGGCTGTTGTGACCATTATTACCTATGTCATTGCTAAGTTTAAGATTTTTAAAGGCTAAAGGAGTTTTTTGTGCGAATTGCACTGGGCATAGAATACGCAGGTTGGAATTACTTTGGATTTCAGCGTCAAAACACTAAAACAACTATTCAGGGAGAATTGGAAAGAGCTTTATCCTGTGTAGCTGCAGGTCCGATTGAAATTCAGTGTGCCGGACGTACTGATGCCGGAGTGAATGCTACAGGACAAGTCGTGCATTTTGATACGGATAAGGAACGCTCAGACAGAAGCTGGGTTTTAGGCACAAATGGCAATCTGCCTGATGATATTGCCGTCACCTGGGCTCGTCATGTTGATGACAGCTTTCACGCGCGTTTTTCTGCAAGGGCCCGGCGCTATCGTTATATTCTGCAGAATACTCAGCATAGGCCAGGAATTTTAAAGCGCGGCGTTTCCATCTACAGCGGCAATTATGATATAGAGCTCATGCAGAAGGCAGCAGCAATGCTGATAGGCGAACACAACTTTGCCAGCTTCTGCGGTGCTGATGATGAAACCTCCAGCAAAAATCGCTGCGTGCATTTTATTAATGTCAGCCGTCAAGGCCCTTTTATCATTTTTGATATTGCCGCAAATGCCTTTTTAAATCATATGGTGCGCAATATTGTAGGATCTCTGCTGCCGGTAGGATCAGGCGAGCATGATTTGCAGTGGTTTGAGGATGCGTTTAATGCTCAGCAGAGATCAATGGCAGGACCTACCGCAAGGCCTGACGGCTTATATCTTGTAGATGTTGCATATCCAAGCGAATTTAATTTGCCTAAGCGTGATTTCCTAGGTCCGCTCTGGCTGCCGTAGTCTATAATAAAAAAAAGAATAGGGAGAGACTAATAATGCTGAATTTACCTAATATCTTGACGCTAATCAGGCTGGGATTAATCCCAGTTTTTGTTATTTTATTCTATTATCCTACCCCTTTATCCAACTTCTATGCCGCAATAGTATTTGTGATTGCAGCACTGACCGATCTTCTAGATGGATTTTTGGCCAGAAGACTGCATTTGGAAACTAAGTTCGGGGCTTTTTTAGATCCGGTTGCAGATAAGATTATTGTTTGCGTAGCTTTAGTCTTGATTGTTGAATATTATTCAGTACATGTAAATGAATATTTTCCGCATATCAATCTTTTTGTAAGTCTTCCGGCAATGATTATTGTTGCCCGTGAGATTACCGTATCTGCGCTGCGGGAATGGATGGCTGAATTAGGAAAAAGATCGTCTGTTGCCGTAAGCTGGGTAGGCAAATGGAAGACTACTATTCAGCTTATATCTTTGGCGCTGCTGATTTGGCGTTATAACGATCCGATCATTTATGCAGCTTTAGGCATGCTGTTTATAGCCACTATTCTGACCATTTGGTCAATGATCATGTACTTAAAAGTTGGTCTTACAACTATGCTTGTAAAAGAAAGAAAAAAAGAAGAAGATAGAAAAGAAATCGAGAAAAAATAATATTAATTTCTAAATGAAAAAATCCCCAAATAGTATGGCCCCAGAAATTGATCACTTAAGTTTCTAGGTCATACTAACAGAAT
>CAJKNC010000030.1 GCA_905201175.1 uncultured Succinatimonas sp. | reverse complement strand
TTAGCCGTACTGTATGCCTTTATCTGCGGAGCGTTTATTCACAAAGAGCTCAGCGCTAAGCTGCTCTTTAAGACTCTGGCGACGTCCTGCTGCACTACAGGCACGATTTTGGTAATTCTGTCCTGCGCTTCAGCCTTCTCGAAGGTGCTGACGGTAGAGCAGATACCGCAGCTGATTACAGAGACTATTATAGGAATTACAGATAATAAGATAATTCTGCTTTTGATAATCAATATACTGCTTTTGATAGTAGGATGCTTTATGGATCAGACCCCGGCTATATTGATTTTAGCGCCGATCCTCTTGCCGGTGGCGACATCAATTGGCTTAGATCCGGTACATTTTGGCCTGATTATGGTGACAAACCTGGCAATAGGCTTTATAACGCCGCCGCTGGGCATGGCCTTATTCGTAGCGGCACGAGTGGGCAGCTGCAAGCTTGAGGTTGTATTAAAGGGCATTATACCGTTTATTCTGATTATGGTCGGATGCCTGATGGTATTAACCTTTATCCCAGAGATCAGCATGTTCTTACCTAATCTTCTAAAATAACTATCCTCCGTCCCCGCCTTCGGGCGGGGTTTTTTTATATTAAATCAAATAAAGAATCCGAATATAGTTTTTGACTATCTTGCAGTGAGGATTAATTTAATATTAAAAGTTACTTATTCTAAATAATATTTGTATGCGTTATTTAATTCTTTAGAGTATTATTAGGTTAATAAAACAAAAAACTACATCCTCAATATCCAGATAGATTATTTTTTTTGATGATCGGCTCTGAGCTGATTCGTGACCTTTATGGAGAGGAAAACGGCTTGCCGGCTCGCAGTGCCATTGCTGCTAATGCATTGCCTGGCAATATTGCCGTTGAGATCGAAGTTTTAGTTGAGCTTAAGTAAAAGCCCGTAATCTAAAAAGAGGCTGTACCATTAAGGTGCAGCCTAATAATGAACAAGATGAGGGCTTTTAATTTGAAATAGTTATGTTTTCCTTAAATTTCAAGTAAATAAAGAAATTCAATATGGATTTTTGTCGATTATTTTCCAGATCTTCGATATTTTGGTTTAAGAGAAAAGCCGTAAAGCAGTCGCATATCCATAATTGCTCGCTTTGAGAAAAGTTTTTTCTTCCTTCCGTATACATAAAATACAGCCACTTGCCTAAATTGTTTTCATAAAGAGGGTACAGGCCTGAGGCTTTGGTATAGATATTTATAAGCTGCAATTCCCCTTTTTTAATTTCCTGCCTATCGGCAGCAAGTGCTTTGCTGATCCTTTCTAAAAGCAAATTCACTGCAGCATTTTTGTCTTTTACAGAAAGGTGGTGCAGAAAAGCTAAATATACAAGATATTGATCTAAGGTGAATGCGTCTAGATTTTTCTTTATAAAAGAAAAGCTTTTGGAATGGCTTATTTTTAAAATATGCGTAATTTCCTGCTCTTGAAGCTTAAAGCAGGGTCTTTCAAAAATGGCCTGCATCAGAATTTCTGTATAAGGCAGCTCTTTGCTGAGCCTGCTTATTTTATTTATAGCTTCGCTTAGATTTAAGATTTTATCCTTAAAGGCTAATTCGGCTTGTCTGAGAACAGCAAGCTTTGGAAATTGTCTTTTAAAATTGCTTTCTAAAGCTTTGCAAAATTCAATGAGAACGCGTTCATTTTCATCTAAGATTGGCTGTGCATCTTGTGAAAGCAGCTTCAGCAGCAAAGAGCGCTTGGCTGCAAGCTTATTTATAAGCAGAAGCTCTTTTCCCTGAAGATTCTTTGTAATGCTTTTTTGCTCAAGAAAGCTTAAAAAAGTCCCGCCGTTTACGCACAGCGGACTTAGATCATCTTCTAGAAGATCGATTAGATGCAGCTTCTTTAAGATTTTGTATATTGCACTCATAAATTTTGCTCTAAAATTAAATAATCTATGCCGAGTATAGAAAATCCTTAAATATGGAGAACGGATAATTAGGCACTTTGTGCAGTTTCAGCTCAGCCGTATAAGGGGCTGATAATAAATTTTTATTGCAAATAATCGGCAAATAGGTGGCAAGTAAGGCTAAATTAGTTAAAAATAATTTATAGATGTTTTTGAATTTTGTGATGCTGCTTATATGTTAAATTTTGAATTTTGTCGTCCTACTAATTACATTTTTGGCCGTTATACTGAAAATCAAGTTGCCAGACTAATTACAAATTTAGGTTATAAAAAGGTTCTGCTTGTTTATGGCTGCGGCAGCTGCGTTAAGACTGGTCTTTTAGATAAGGTTATAAATTTATTAGAGCAGGCTGATATTGATGTGGTAACTTTAGGCGGAGTTGAAGCTAATCCTAAAGCAGATCTTGTCTATAGAGGAATTTCTCTGAGCCGAGAACATCAGATTGAATTTATTTTAGCCTTAGGAGGCGGCAGCGTTATTGATACGGCTAAGGCCATAGCCTTAGGAGTGCCTGATGAAGGGGATTTCTTCGATTTCTTCTTAGGTAAAAGAGTTCCTGAGCAAGCCTTAAAAATAGGCATTATTCTTACGATTGCCTCGGCAGGATCGGAAGGCAGCATCAATACGGTGATTGAGAAGGAGATTGATGGGCATATTTTAAAGAAAAGCTGCTTTACCAAGTTAAATTTACCTGAGTTTGCAATTTTAAATCCGGAACTTACATTCAGTGTCAGCCAGTATCAGACAGCCTGCGGCGTCTGCGAAATGATCTGCCATATACTTGAGTATTATTTTACCAATACTCAGGATGTTTCGGTTTCAGACAGGCTATGTGAAGGATTACTGCTGTCAATTATTGATAACGCATTGATTGTTAAGGATGATCCCGAAAATTACGAGGTTCGCGCTAATTTAATGTGGGCCTGTACCTTAGCGCACAGCGATCTCTGCGGCGCTGGACGTGAAAATGACTTAGCTTCGCATAATTTAGCTCATCAGCTTTCAGCTTTATATAATATTCCTTATGGTGCGGGTCTGGCAGTAATCTTTCCGGCATGGATGGAATTTACTTATAAGCATGATGTCATGCGCTTTGTACAGTTTGCCAATCGTATCTTCGGCTGTGCAGTTAATTTTGATGATCCAGAAAGTACAGCCCGTGCCGGCATCGAATCTTTTAGGGAATTTTTATTTGATTTGGGCCTGCCGCTGTCTTTTGAGGATCTGGGCGCCAAAGTTTCTGATATTCCTTTGCTGCTCAATATGCTCGGAGCTGATGATGTTAATCGCACCGAAGGTAATTTTATGATTCTGCATCGCCGTGAGTGCGAGCAGATTTACCGCAATGCTGCTAATTGCAATTCTACGAATTTAATGTATTAAAATGTCAGATTTATGCAAAATCGGCACGAAAGCACAAATTAAGCCTAATATATTGATTTTTGTCTAATATTAAAAAAAGACGCAAATCTGCTGTTTGATTAGGTTCCTATGTTTTTATAATAAATTCCTATAAGGATCGGCAAACAACAGGATATTTATATATGCAAAAAGACAATATACTTTTAAAACAGCGTTATTTGGAGCTTTTATCTAAGGATTACCCGAATCGTTTTGCCGCTTTTACCGAAATCATCAATCTGCAGGCAATTTTAAATCTGCCTAAGGGTACGGAACATTTTATTTCTGATATTCATGGCGAATATGGGGCTTTTAATCATATTGTCAATAATTGCTCCGGAGTTATTCGCGATAAGATAAACCTGATTTTTAAAGAGCTGAGCTTAGGCGAGCGTACAAGATTATGCACCTTAATCTATTATCCGCATGAGGAATTAGAGAGCATGCGCATCAGCGGGGCATTGAGCTCGGAGTATTTGCGTAAGACTATCGGCAATCTCATTGTCTTAGCTACTTTTCTCTCAAGTAAATATACCCGCTCAAAGGTACGCAAGGCTATAGGGGAAAATTTCGGCTTTATCATTGATGAGCTCATGCATGCTAAATCTGATGAAGATAATAATCGGCAGGTTTATCATGAAAAGATCCTTTCTTCTATTATTGAGACCGGCAATGCCTGTTATTTTATTGAAAATCTTGCCGCTTTCATAAAGAGATTAGCAGTTGATCATCTGCATGTTTTAGGCGATATCTTCGATAGAGGCTGTCATCCGGAAAAATGCTTTGATCTGCTGATGAATTACCACAGTCTGGACATGCAGTGGGGCAATCATGACATTTTGTGGATGGGAGCTTTTTTAGGCAATGCAGTCTGTGCGGCTTCTGCAGTGCGCATCAATGTTAAATATAAAAATTATCTGATGCTTGAAAACGGCTACGGCATCAGCTTGCGGAAGCTTGAGCTGTTTGCAAAGCGTACTTATAAGGAAGAGGCGAATTACAGAGCCATCGACAAGGCTATCAGCATTATCTGTCTTAAGCTTCAGGGACAGCTTATCCTAAAGCATCCTGAATACAATATGCGCTCAAGAATGCTTCTTGAATTTATCAATCTTGAGAGGGGAACTGTTAATTTAAACGGCCGGGAGTATGAGCTAGCTACAACCGATCTGCCTACCTTAGATCCTAAGGATCCCTATAAGCTTACTAAAGAAGAGCAGGAAGTGGTAGATAACCTTAAGGCAAGCTTTATGGGCAGTCAAATCTTAAAGAAGCATGTAGATTTTCTGTTCAGCAAAGGCTCCATGTATAAATGCTATAACGGCAATCTGCTCTATCACGGCTGCGTGCCTTTAAGCCAGGACGGTACTTTTGCTTCCATATTATGCAATGGCCGCTATTTAGAGGGTAAGCCTTATCTTGATTATTGCGAAAGCAGAGTTCGCGAGGCTTATGCAAGGCACGATCAAAATTGCATCGATTATATGTGGTATCTGTGGTGCGGGCAGGATTCGCCGCTGTCAGGACGCATCATCAAAACAGCAGAGCGCGTATTGATTAAGGATAAGTCTGCCTGGGAAGAGCCGCGCAACCCGTATTATATTCATTACTATAAAGAGCAGACCTGCCGCATGATCCTGCGCGAATTCGGACTTGATCCTGATAAAGGACATATCATCAACGGCCATACTCCGATTAAAGTTAAGGACGGCGAAACTCCTATTCGCGGCAACGGCCGCCTCTTAGTTATTGACGGCGGCTTTTGCAAAGCCTATCAGAAGACTACAGGCATTGCCGGCTATACCTTAATATACAATTCCCATAATTTAAGGCTGAAAGCTCATACTCCTTTTACAACTTTAGAGGATGCTTTGGAAAATTTCACGGACATTGATGATGAGGTGATCTTAGTTGAAGAATTTACAAAGCGCCGAATGGTTGCAGATTGCGATTGCGGCGAGCATATTAAACATTGCATTTGTGACTTGAAAGATCTGGTAAAACTCTATGAAAATGGGGATATTATAGAGAAACTATAATAAAATCAAATAAATAATAATTTTCATTTGTACAGTTTTTTAGTAAAATGTCTAAGAATATTATTTCTTAGACATTTTCATTTGTGATGCTTATTAAAAACATTTAATAAATACACTTAATTAAGTACGTTATAATAACAAAATCACACGCAAAACAGCATTCTTAAGCCATTTAATCTTGTATACAAGATTAATAGTTGATCGCTTTTTATTAAGTGAGAATGATTGATCATTACCCCTCGGTTATAATATACGCAGTTACAAAACGCCGGTCTTGAAAATTTCTGAAGACGGCAATCTAAATATCTAAGTTGCGATTATAGGAGCACGCAAGTATGAAGAATCAATGGCGCGGTTTTCGCGGTTCACATTGGCTTGATGACATTAACGTCAGAGATTTCATTCAGAATAACTACACTCCGTTTGACGGGGATGAGAGTTTCTTAGCTGGACCTACTGAGGCAACTAATGCCTTATGGGGCAAGCTGCAGCAGCTGCAGAAGCAGGAGCGTGCTCAAGGCGGTGTCTTAGATATGGAGACTGAGGTTGTATCTGGAATCACAGCCTATGGTCCAGGCTATATTGATGACAGCATGAAGTCTTTAGAGAAGGTTGTAGGCCTGCAGACCGATAAGCCTTTAAAGCGCGCCTTTATGCCTTTCGGCGGCATCAAGATGGCCGAGGAAGCCTGCACTACCTACGGCTATACTCCAAATCCGGCTTTCCACAAGATTTTTACTGAGTATCACAAGACTCACAATCAGGCCGTTTTCGATGCTTATACTCCGGAAATGCGCTTAGCCCGCAAGAACAAGATCATTACTGGTCTTCCTGATACCTACGGCCGCGGCCGTATCGTCGGTGACTATCGCCGTGTTGCCCTTTACGGCATTGACTTCCTGATTGCCAAGAAGAAGGAAGATCTGGCCAACTGCGGCTGCGGCGTAATGCTTGACGACGTTATTCGTCAGCGCGAAGAAATTGCCGAGCAGATTAAAGCCTTAAACGCCATGAAGGTTATGGCTTCATACTACGGCTTTGATATCTCTCAGCCTGCCAATAATGCCCGCGAGGCTGTTCAGTGGCTGTACTTCGGCTACTTAGCTGCCATTAAGACCCAGAACGGCGCAGCTATGTCCGTAGGCCGCGTATCTACCTTCTTAGACATCTACATTCAGCGTGATCTCCAGGAAGGCACCTTAACTGAGTCTGAGGCTCAGGAGCTCATTGATCATTTAGTCATGAAGTTCCGCATGGTTAAGTTTGCCCGTATTCCTTCCTACAATCAGTTATTCTCAGGCGATCCGGTCTGGGCTACCTTAGAGGTTGCCGGCTTAGGCATGGACGGCCGTCATATGGTCACCAAGAATGACTTCCGCTTCCTGCACACCTTAGAGAACATGGGCCCGTCTCCGGAGCCGAACCTTACCGTTCTGTACTCTAAGCACCTGCCGGATGCTTTCCGCAAGTATGCAGCTAAGATCTCCGTAACCACTTCATCTATTCAGTATGAGAACGATGACGTAATGCGCGTTGAGTGGGGTGACGACTACTCCATCTGCTGCTGCGTATCTGCTACTGAAACTGGTAAGGAGATGCAGTTCTTCGGTGCCCGCGCTAACTTAGCTAAGGCCTTGCTCTACTGCATCAACGGCGGCATTGATGTTAAGACCGGCATGCAGGTTGCTCCTAAGTGGCGTCCGATTACCTCCGAGTACTTAGATTACGATGAGGTTATGGCTAACTATGACATTGCCTTAGACTGGATTGCCGGCTTATACGTCAACGTCTTGAACCTCATTCAGTACATGCATGACCGCTACTTCTATGAGGCCGCAGAGATGGCTTTAATCGATACCGACGTCCGCCGTACCTTCGCAACCGGTATTGCCGGCTTCTCTCATGTAGTTGATTCCTTATCTGCCATCAAGTATGCCAAGGTTAAGGTTATCCGCGATGAGCGCGGCTTAACTAAGGACTTTGAGGTTGAAGGCGACTTCCCGCGCTACGGCAATGATGATGATCGTGCTGACGATATCGCCGTATGGCTGCTTAAGACCTTCATGAAGAAGTTAAGAAAGCACCACACCTACAGAAATTCAGAGCCGACCACCTCTATTCTTACCATCACCTCTAACGTTGTTTACGGTAAGGCTACTGGTGCTCTTCCGGATGGCCGCAAGGCAGGCGAGCCTTTATCTCCAGGCGCCAACCCTTCATACGGTGCTGAGAAGAACGGCCTGTTAGCCTCCTTAAACTCTGTTGCCAAGCTGCCGTATGAGTATGCTTTAGACGGTATCTCCAATACTCAGACCATCAGCCCTGATGCTTTAGGTCATGATGACGACAGCCGTGCCGCTCAGTTAGTCTCCGTGATGGACGGCTACTTTGCCCAGGGCGCTCACCACTTGAATGTTAACGTCTTTGGTACTGAGAAGCTCATCGATGCTATGGAGCACCCGGAGAAGCCTGAATATGCAAACTTCACCATTCGCGTTTCAGGCTATGCTGTTAAGTTCATCGATTTAACTCGTGAGCAGCAGTTAGACGTAATCTCCAGAACTTGTCATAAGAGCATGTAATTTGCTTCTAAGACAGTTTAAAAAGGGCGCCTGAAGGCGCCCTTATTTTAGAAAAAAGAGGAACTTATGACTTCAGCCTTTATCCATTCCTTTGAAAGCTTCGGTGCAGTCGACGGCCCGGGCATCCGTTTTGTAGTATTCATGCAGGGCTGCAATATGCGCTGCCGCTACTGCCATAATCCCGATACCTGGAAGCGTAATTGCGGCACTGAATACGATGTTGAGACCGTAGTCAAAAGAGCCTTGCGCTTTAAGTCCTATTGGGGAGAATCCGGCGGAGTTACCGTAAGCGGCGGCGAGGCTCTGCTGCAGATTGAATTTTTAACCGAATTCTTTAAGGCCTTGAAGAAAGAGGGCGTGCATCCCTGTTTAGATACGGCTGCCGGTCCTTACCGCGATACTCCGGAATATAAGGAGAAATTCGATCTTTTAATGCAGTATACGGATTTGGTCTTATTGGATTTAAAGGAGATCGATTCGCACAAGCATAAGGATCTCACAGGCATCCCTAACGAGAACATTCTTTTGTGCGCTAAGCATTTAGACGAGCTGAAAAAGCCTATCTGGGTACGTCATGTTTTAGTGCCTACAATTACCGATAATGATGAGGACTTGACTAAGCTCTCTGAATTTATCAGCACGTTGAGCAATGTCGAGAAGGTTGAGGTTCTGCCTTATCACAGCTTAGGCGTTCATAAATGGGAGGCTTTAAAAATTCCTTATACCTTAACCGGAATAAATGCTCCTAATGCGCAGTCAATTGCTCATGCCAGGAGCATTTTAAAGGCAAATTAATTCTGAGGGAGGGCCTTTAGGGTAATAGTTACCTCAGCGCCCTCTCCAAGCACTACCTGGTAGCGGACTTTTTTGGAGCTTAGATCGGCATTCTGAAAGCTCGGATTTTCCGAGTCAGGATCATAGTGCATGGCTTTGAAGACTTCATTTACAATGGAATCCTGCTTGTTGTTTTCAGCAATGGCAACGGCGTATCTTAAAGCCTGCTCAAGGCCGGCATCCCTGAAGCTCTCTCCCTTGAAGTAAATTTCAAGTGCAGTTATTTTGCCCTCAGATTCTTCAATTAAGAATTTGCCCTGATTGTCATAATCGCAGAGAATGGCATAGAGAGTCTGGTTATGATTCTTAGACATCTCCTGAAAGGTCAGATTAACCTTTGCATCATCATATTCATGGGCTAATCTGAAGGCTCCGGCAGTATCGGTTTCAAAAACGCTGCTGATTTCGCTGTCAATCCGGATTTTTTTATCCTGACTTTCCTCATAATAAGAGAAGCCTGCAGAAATAAAATAATAGACAGCTACGCATAACGCCAGAATTCGGAAATTTTTGCGCATGCGGTTATTTTTTTCCAATTTTAATCTTTCTAATTCAGCTTCATCGCTTTTTACTTGCTCTACCATGATCTTTCCTATGCGCTTAAACAGACAAACATGATGATTGAACGTGCCTTAACCGTAATTTGATCGCCTGCCTTATAGCGCTTTTTGATGAAGAAGGCCTGAATATCCTCATTAGGTCCTTTGGAGGTATCGATAAAGCGATACCAGCTGTGATGAATATGATTAGGCACAGGCGGGATTTCAATGGTGAGATCTTCCCAGTAGCTGTTTATGAAGGTATAAGCATAGAGATCGTGCTCAGCATAGAATACCAGCATGCCTATAGAATGGGAATAATCTGACCAGTCAGGCTGAAAGGGCTTAACTCCGTGCCATTGCAGGCGGGCATTGCGCAGCACATTGTCAAGACGGCGCTCAAAACGCGGCTTGCGCTTGACGTTATTGGTGAGATTGGCTCGGATAATCTTTTTGGTAAAGGCGAACATTTCCTTCTGACGTTCGTTGTGGTTCCAGTTAAACCAGCCGATCTCATTGTCCTGACAGTAGGCGTTATTATTGCCTTTTTGCGTGCGCAGAACCTCATCGCCCATGGAAATCATCGGCGTTCCCATAGACAGCAGGGTTAAAGCCATCATATTTTTAGCCTGGCGCAGACGCAGGTCGTTTATATCTTTGCCGTCTACCTCGCCTTCATAGCCGTAATTTGAGGAGAAGTTGCAGTTATTGCCGTCGCGGTTATTTTCGCCGTTGTCCTCATTATGCTTATCTGCATAGCAGACTAAATCCCAAAGAGTAAAGCCGTCGTGACAGGTTACAAAATTAATGCTCTTTTGCGTGTCGACTTTCTTGACGTTATAGATATCAGGCGAGCCTAACAGACGCAGAACGAAACGCTTGATTGTACCGTTATCGCCGCGAATGAAGGCGCGAACGTCATCTCTGAACTGACCGTTCCATTCACGCCACTTATTGCCGGAAATAGCTCCTAATTGGTAAAGTCCGCCGGCATCCCAGGGCTCGGCAATAAGCTTAGTATCGGCAAGATGGTGATGAGTATCGATCTCAAGCAGCGTGGAGCTGTCAGAGATTGGTGCGCCGGTGCGATCACGGGTTAAAATCGAGGCCAAGTCAAAGCGGAAGCCGTCGATATGCATTTTTTCGCGCCAGAATACCAAAGAATCCAGGATAAGGTTGCGCACAATCGGGCGGTTGGCGTTAAATGTATTGCCGCATCCGGAAAAATTCTGATAATTGCCGTTGCTGTCGATAATATAATAGCTGTTGCGATCGTAGCCCTTAAAGCAGTAGGTAGGACCGTTTTTATCGCCCTCTGAGGTGTGGTTGTAGACTACATCCAAGATGACCTCAATGCCGTTTTTATGCAGGGCTTTGACCATATCGCGAAACTCATTGATAGGGCCCATGAGCGATTTATCTGAGCTGTAGTCCTCATGCGGGGTAAAGAAAGCCATCGGGCAATATCCCCAGTAGTTGCGCTTGCCCGGCATGGCGTCCTGATTGTCAAACTGGAATACCGGCAGCAGTTCAACGGCAGTAATGCCTAATTCGACTAAATAGGGGATTTTTTCAATTAAGCCTTTATAAGTGCCTCTTAAATTATCTGCAAGACCTGAGCTTTTGTCGGCAGTAAAGCCTTTAACATGCATTTCATAGATTATGGTGCGGTTTAGGGGGTGGTTAGGCAGAATATCAAGCCCCCAGTCATAGTCGTCAAGATCGATAACCGCGCTTTTGGCACAGGTTCTTAAAGCCAGGGTTTCATCATCAGGCTGAAAGCGCTGATAGTCGCGCGGGAAGATGACGCGCTTGCCGTAAGGGTCAAGCAAAACCTTGTTAAGGGTAACAATTCCCTGCTCATTTTTGCTGATGCGGCGGGTAGAGCGGATCCTCCAGGCGTAAAGCTGTCCTGCACCGATGCCTCTTACCTTAACGTGCCAGTAATATGTGGAGCGGTAGATTAAGGATGAAAGGGTAATGATATCCGGGTTATCATCTTCAGGAAATTTGAATAATAATAATTCGATTTTTTTAGCATCCGGGCACCATACAGCAAAGTTAACTCCGTCTTTCTCGATGGTGGCTCCTAAATGGCGACAATGTCCAGCTGAAATTACATATTTCTTGGTATTTTCGCTCTGATTTGGAGTCATGCTTCCTCCTTATGGTGTCCTATTGTGTTTTTTTCGAGCAATAAATCAAACTATGCCTAAAATGTGCTATTTTGCACACATAAAATTCTATGAGGTTTTATCTATGTTCGATTATTATACGATATTTGCATCTGGTCTGATCAACACAGTTCCGCTCGATTTTAGCGGCAATGCCGGCAAGCTTTTGAAATTAGCGCAGAAAGCCAAAGAAGGCAATTATAAGTTTATAGCTTTTCCTGAATTGAGCCTGTGCGGCTTCAACTGCGGTGATTTGGCCGCAACAAGAGAATTTGCCGCAGCTAATTTGAAAGCCTTATTATCCTTTAAAGAACAGCTTCCCGATTCTTTAACTGTAGGCGTAGGTGCTGCTTTAAAGGCTAATGACGGCAACAGCTATGACTGCTATGTGGTTTTGGATAATAAGAATATCCTGGACGTTTTTGCAGTCCGCGACTTTCAGGAAAATACCGATGCCCGCAGACGCGCTTACAGCGAAAATTGCGGCAATGCAGAAATTACTATCGGCTCTGAGAGCTTCAAGCTTAAAGATTCAAGCTCATGCGGATCTAATATCGTCAGCTGTCAGGGCATTAATGTCGGCATCTATTTTAACAGTGCTGATTTAGCCTCGGTAGTGGGCGCTGACGTGATTGTAGCCCCGAGCGCCGTACGCTATGAATTAGATGCTCAGGAGCCTTATGAGAAGTCTCTTTTGGACTTATCTGCCAAATTAAACTGCATGGTTTTAACTGCAAATCTGATGGGCTGTGAGAGCGGCTCGGATATCTTTGACGGCTGCTTCTACTTATGCAATCAAGGCAAGCTGATGGCAAGATCGGAGCTTTTGCCCTTTGAGCGTACCAAATTAGCAAATAAAGACTTAGGCATTGTCGAGAGGCTGCCGGAGTTTGACACTATTGTCAGAGCGGTTTCCTTAGGCTTATTTGACTGGATGACTAAAACCTATAGTCACGGCTATGCCTTATCTCTGTCAGGCGGCGCTGATTCAGGCTTATGCGCAACCTGCGTCTGCTACGGACAGCTGGCGGCACTTAAGTCTTTAGGCTATGAGGGCTATTACGATCTGATGACCTCTTTAGGCTTTGAGGTGCCGAAGCTTGAAGGAGATCTGGAGAGCTTTATTAAAAATAAGATGATGCCTCAGGTTTTAACTACCGTATATCAGGGCTCTGAGGTTTCAGGCTCAGTTACCCGCACGGCAGCGCTTAAGCTTGCAAAGAATATCGGCGCTCAGCACTATGAGTGGTCAATTGCCTCTTTAGTGCGCGACTATGTCAATATTATCAACGGCACTACGCCAGATGATCCTTTAAATTGGGAGCGTGACGATTTAACCTTGCAGAATATTCAGGCCCGCGTGCGCTCGCCGGGCATCTGGATGATTGCCAACCGCTACAATAAGCTGTTGATGACTACCTGCAATTCTTCTGAGGATGCCGTAGGCTACTGCACTATGGACGGCGATACCTCAGGCGGCGTAGCTCCTATCGGCGATATTGCAAAGAGCCGCATTTTAAAGATAAATGCTTATATTGCCAAGGAAGGTCTGAAAATTGACTCATCTTTACATTTAGAGGTTAACGACATGTCCTATATTTCAGCTCAGGCTCCGACTGCCGAGCTAAAGCCTGGTCAGACTGATGAGCGCGATTTAATGCCTTATGTGCTTTTAGATCGCATTCATAATCTGCATCAGCTCGAAAAGCAGACTCCAGCTGAAATTGTAAAGAGCCTGATCCCTGAATATCCGCAGTATGATGAGCAGGCTCTGCGTGACTTTGTCGTTAAGTATTTTACCCGTCTGGCAAGAAATCAGTGGAAGCGCGAGCGCGGAGCTACGACCTTCCATATTGAAAAGGCAGATTTGAATGCTAAGAACGGCTTTGTATTCCCGCTGTTAAATGACGGCTATAAGAGCCTGCTTGCTGATTTAGTAAAATAATAATTTTTTGCATTTAGCCTCAAAATAGGGCAATATAATCCACTTAGGCCGTCTCATGCGTCCTAAGTGGTTTTTTGTTACACTGAGCACACCTTTTTTTAACAATTTATCGATTATGTTTACTACAACTACAACCTTTATTGTTTATATTTGCCTGATGCTGATAATTGGCATCATGGCTGCACGTGTGACCTCATCACTTAATGATTATGTATTAGGAGGGCGCCGCCTAGGCAGAATCGTCACCGGTCTGTCAGCAGGAGCTTCCGATATGTCCGGTTGGCTGCTTATGGGCCTGCCTGGCGCCTTATACATGTTCGGCATCTCTCAGGCCTGGATTGCTATAGGCCTTACCTGCGGTCAGTGGTGCAACTGGAAGTTTGTAGCAGCCCGTCTGCGCTCGTTTACCGCTAATGCTTCCGATGCTTTAACTCTGCCTGATTATCTGGCAGCTCGCTTTAAGGATAAATTCCGCATTACGGCATTAGTATCGGCAGTAATTATTTTGTTGTTCTTTGTGGTCTATTGCGCCTCAGGCATGGTTTCAGGCGCGCGTCTTTTTGAGCAGACCTTCGGCATGGATTATACCAATGCGCTGCTTATCGGTGCTATCTCAACTATTTTATACGTGTTCATCGGCGGCTTTTTAGCCGTAAGCTGGACTGATTCAGTTCAGGCAGCCTTAATGATCTTTGCCTTGGTGCTGACGCCGATAATTATTATCATGGATGTCGGCTCTATAAGCGAGGCCAATGCCTTAGTTGCTTCTAAGGGGCCTGATATGAGCAATATGCTCAAGGGCACAACTTTTATAGGCTTAGTTTCCTTAGCCGGCTGGGGCTTAGGCTATATGGGTCAGCCGCATATTTTAGTGCGCTTTATGGCTGCAAGCTCGGTAAGAGGCATGGGCGGAGCTCGCCGCATCAGCATCACCTGGATGATCTTCTGCTTATTAGGCGCTGTTTTGGTAGGCTATTACGGCGTAGCCTTTGCCGCTAAGCATCCTGAGGTAACTGTTGCCAATCCTGAACAGATTTTCATTATCGTCACTCAGACCTTATTTACTCCTTGGATAGCAGGCATTCTGCTGTCAGCTATTTTGGCTGCCATTATGAGTACGCTGTCCTGCCAGCTGCTGGTAGCTTCAACTACTTTAACAGCTGACTTTTATGCCCGCTTTGTGCGTCCGCAGGCATCTCAGTATGAGCTAGTCTGGGTAGGCCGCGGCATGCTGCTGCTAGTCTCCGTAGTAGCCTATATCATAGCCTTAGATCCTAATTCAGGCGTTTTAAAGCTGGTATCCTATGCCTGGGCAGGCTTCGGCGCTTCCTTTGGTCCGACCATTCTAATTTCCTTATTCTGGAGAAAGATGACTTTGCCGGCGGCGATTACAGGCATGATTGTGGGTGCTTTAACTGTAGTGGTTTGGGAGATCGGTCAATTCTTCGGACTTTATTCTCTGGTTCCGGGATTTATCCTGTCATCGCTGGCTATCTTTGTGGTAACCTTAGTTACATACAAGAGCGATTCTGAAGTTGAGAAATTATTCATTGATTTAGAGCGCCGCTTCTGGATCGAAGTTAAGACAGTCTAAAAAAGGATTTAATGTGCCCAAAAGCAATTTGCCTCCTAATGTTTATTTACAGTCTTACTTGCGCAAAGCGGGGATCCGCTTTGCGGTGAATACCGTAGATACCATCTGCCGCAGAGGCTTGGGCATATCCTTTTATATAGTCTTCGCTGTTTTTGTGTTTATTTGGATTTTAAAGATTTCAGGGCAGCTGTCGTCTTTGCCTCATGATCGCTTTATTATTCTTATAAGCGTTACCTCGGTGTATCTTCTTTATTATTTATTGAGATTGGCCTATTACAACCGCAAAGCCAAAATTTTAAAGAATGACCGCACGCCTATTGCGGCTGAAGCGTATGCGATTGTGATTTTAGATGAATTAAAGTCTATTTTCCCCTGGAGCAAAATGCGGAAAAGCGCCGTTCTCTATAAAGAGACCGGCTCTATGCAGCCGCGTTTTTTTACCGGACCTATCCGTTACGGCTTGAGGCAGCATTATCATAAAAATCAGATTGCTAAAGTATTTATTGACAGAAAAGATCCGAAAATTTATACCATTGATGATATTCATGCTCATCAAACGGTTTCTAAAAAGATTTTAGGGGCGCGTCTGTCAATAAATGAGCTGGACAGATCTTCCTTTAAGATTAAGCAGA
>CAJKNC010000029.1 GCA_905201175.1 uncultured Succinatimonas sp. | reverse complement strand
GAATCGACAAGGAAAAATATACAGGATTTGCTTTAGGCATGCTCTAATAATCTCACGTCTTTAAAATCAGCATCGCCTAGCGATGCATAAAAGCTATTTACCGAGCGCCCGCTCTTAGGAATTATAAGCGAGGGCGCTATTTCATTTAAGGGTATGAGGACAAAAGCCCGCTCACACATTCTCGGATGCGGCAAGGTAAGCTTGCTGGTATCCATTATGAGATTGTCATATAAAAGCAGATCGAGATCTAATGTTCTAGGACCATTTTTAAACAATCTCACGCGTTTAAATTCTTGTTCCAGATCTAAAAGATAATCCAGAAATTCTATAGGCGCTAAAGAGGTCTCAATTAAAGCCACGGCATTTACAAAATCATCCTGCTCTTTATAGCCTACAGGAGCGGTCTTATAAAAAGAGGAGGTTTTGATAACCTCCGTCTTTGGATTTTGCTTCAGCCTTTCAAGCGCCTGCTTTAAAGTGATAAGACTATTGCCTAGGTTTGAGCCTAGGCCTATATAAGCTTGTGCCATTATGGATCCAAATTCATAGCCGCACGCCAAGCGCGGGCTTTTGCCAAACGATCATTGACTTCACTGGAATTTTCCTTAGAAAATTCAGCCATGGCAGGATTAATTTTACGGCTGCGCTTGTCTTTTTTACGCTTAATTTTATTATTGCGTTCCTCGCGCAACAGCTTAGCCTGCCTGGAGCTCTCCTCGTAATAAGGAAGCCAGAAATCCACATAAAGAGAAAGTCCAGGTTCAAAACGGGCTCTTAAAACTAAGAAGTCATAAGCTGCGCGGAACATATTAGTCTGAGCCAGCTTTTCCACCTGAAGCTTGTCAGTGATATTCATCAGCATATACTGATTCATCCATAAGGAGCGAATATTTTCTGAGAACATCATGGGAATGGCAGTTATTACGGACTGCTGCTTCATAACCTGATTGAAGGCTGTATAAGCTAAATCACGCATAGATACAGGACTTATGGAGCACTCGTTATAGTTCTGCAGCTCATACATGCAGCTTGCAAATTGAGTCCATAATAGTACTGAATATAAGAAATGCGGAGTATTGCGCTTATCTTGATGATAGCGCTTATCTGAGCTTTTTAGGGAGTAATCAACAAAATCAATAAAGCTCTGATTGTCTAAAAACTCTGCAAGACCTGGGAAAAGGATCTCAAATATATTGAAGGCGCGCAGGATCTTAAAGCTCTCAGAGCCGTGGCCGGTCAGAAAGAGTTTGTTTACTTCCTCAAACATGCGCGCGCTAGATACCTCGCGCAGATTTTCCGCTAGTTTAGCAATAGGATCGGAGGTGCGCTTTGAAAGCTTGAAGCCTAATTTGGCACTAAAGCGCAGCGCTCTGATAATGCGCACAGGATCTTCTAAGTAGCGAGTTTGCGGATCGCCTATAATATCGATGATGCCTGCATTTAAATCATAGAGGCCGCCGTGAAAGTCTAAAATGGTTTCGTTATGACTGTCATAATAGATGGCATTAATAGTGAAATCGCGGCGTGAGGCGTCTTCATCAATATCCTGTCCATAGACATTGTCGCGCACGAGCATGCCGGAATCGGAGCTTACACGCAATTTTTTATTCTTGTGGTTATTGCTGTCGCCTCTAAAGGTAGTGACCTCAATTATTTCTTTACCAAAAACAACATGCACAATTTTAAAACGTCTGCCGATAATGCGTGAATTTTCAAAAACTTTCCGCACTTGTTCAGGGGTGGCATTAGTAGAGACGTCAAAATCCTTAGGAGTCTTTCCTACTAAAAGATCGCGAATGCAGCCGCCTACAAGGTAAGCTTTATAGTGGGCATTCTGCAAGCGCTCGATTACGGATAGTGCTTTAGGAGAGATCTTCTGACGGCTGATCCCATGCATGTCTTTGGTTAACACTAATTTGGCGGATCCTTTTTTCTTTACCTGAGCCTTATTGCGCATTAAAAGCTCTTTGAGATCCGGATTTAAGACTGTAATTTTATGTTACCTCAGTATGTAAAACCGACACTTTTGGTCAAAATTATCTTTATAAAAACTTATATATTATAGCAAATTAAAGCTTAATTTAAAAAAGAGCAGCTATTTAGCTTTAAATCAAGCCTTAACTTTGTAAAGTTTAAGCCTATTTTGTAAATTTTAATTTAAGTCTGCGGCGTGACGATAATGGAATCGGTCGGAATTTTTTTAAAGTCAAAGCTTCGGGCGGCACAGAAAAGCATATGCTCAGCGCTCATATCTTTCTTATAAAAAGAGGTGTCCTGATTTAGAAGCTTTAAGCACTTAAGCAGTACCTCCTGAGGCGAGCCTAATTTTAATGCGGCAACGGCATGATTCTGCTTTGAATATTTAAGCTCTTGATTCAGCTTGATTAATGGCAGATGCAGGTAATTAGGCGCATTGTGCTTTAACTCTTTATATAAGAGCTTTTGTATGGGGGTCATTTCGATAAGATCTGCACCGCGGACCACCTCGTTAATATTTTCGTCTATATCATCGACAACACAAGCAAAATTATAGGAAAAGATTCCATCAGAACGCTTTAAGGCTATATGCAGATCGGCAAAATTAGTTCGGCAGTCTCCTAAAAGCTCATCAAAAAAATGATTATCTAAAGTCAGATCGCTGTAAAAGCGGACGCTATGGGCGCAATTTTCGCTAAGCTTTTGTAAATAGCATCTGCAGGGGTGTTCTTTTAAGCTATGTCTTGTGCAGCTGCAGTAATAGGCTCTGCCGCTTAGCATAAGCTTAGAGAGGATCTGCTGATAGCGCTGAAGGTGCTGCGACTGAAAGATGGCCTCGCCGTCAAAATGAAATCCTAGGGTATTAAGATCGCAAAGGATCTGCCTAGATGCCTGCGGAGGGCAGCGGGGAACATCTAAATCTTCGATGCGCAGGATAATTTTGCCATTAAGGCTTCGGGCGCGCAAATACGCACCCAAAGCGGTACAAATTGAACCTAGATGAAGGCTTCCGCTAGGAGTAGGGGCAAATCTGCCTGTATACACAGTTTAGAAATTAGCCCTCTAACTGCTTTTCTTTGATTTCTGCTAAAGCTTTGCAGTCAACGCAGAGATCTGCTGTAGGACGAGCTTCCAGACGCTTTATGCCAATCTCGACGCCGCATTGATCGCAATAGCCGAATTCATCGCGATCGATTTTATTTAGAGTCTTTTCAATCTTTTTGATGAGCTTGCGCTCACGATCGCGGGCACGTAATTCTAAAGCAAATTCTTCCTCTTGAGAGGCTCTGTCTAAAGGATCAGGGAAATTTGCAGCTTCATTTTTCATGTGGCCTACAGTTTTGTCAACTTCAGAGCGCAGCATGTCTCTCCATGCAGTTAAGATTTTTCTGAAGTGCTCTTTTTGACGAGCATTCATATATTCTTCACCGGGCTGCTCTTTATAGGGCTCGACACCTGCAATTGCCAAAGGACCCATAGAGGCGAGATTATCATATGAATTTTTATCTTCTATAGCCATAATGTCCTTCCTCTTTTATGCGTTTATTATCTTCTGCTTAAATATATATTCTGCAGCACCCTAAGCTCGGGTGCTTTTAAGCGTTAGATTATGCTAGATCTCGTCTTTTGTATCAAGTAAATGTTTTATTTTTTAGGAATTGTATCTTTTTTTTTCATGCTTTCCTAAGCTATATCAAAATATTGAAATTTTGATTAAAAGCTCTCTGATATAATTGAGAGAAATTATTTAACTAAGATCTGTAAAAATGTATCAAAACGACCAACAAAATAATTCAATTACTGCATTTTCTCCATCAGATGGGGAACAGTTCAGGCCAAATACGGATAAGTCGGAGAGCAGCGGGCAGCAGTTTTCAGGCAAGTCTCCTAAAAAAGATCCCAAGAAAAATAAAAGAAGCTTTAAAGGGCGTCTTTTAAGCTGGCTTTTAAAGCTTGGGGTGGTCAGCGTAGCTTTATTCGGCTTGCTGTTTATTTATTTTGATTCGCTGGTTCTCTCAGAATTTGAGGTAGATGACAGATGGGTTTTGCCGGCTGTGGTTTATTCTCGTCCTTTGGAGCTTTACCCGGATCAAAAAATCTCATTAGATCAGATGATCTATGAGCTGAAGCTATTGAAATATCGTCAGGTTCAAAGTCCGCAGAAGCCCGGCGAGTATGCGGTGAATAAAAAAAGCGGCAAGATTGTCATCATAAGACGCGCTTTTGCCTTTCCTGACGGCGATGAGGATAAAATTTCCTTAATGGTGCAGTTTAAAGGCTCGCGTATAGCTAGGATTGTAAATGCTGACAGCCGTCAGGATTTAGGCTATGTGCGCATGGATCCGGTGCTATTAGATCGCATCAATCGTATTGATCCTAAAGAAGATCGCATTTTTATTCAATTAGATGAAGTCCCCGATGCCTTAGTAAAAACCTTAATTGAGATTGAAGATCGCTCTTTTTATACTAACCCTGGAGTTAATTTCTTTGCAATCTTCAGAGCATTTTTTAAAAACATGCTTGCAGGACATGTGGTTGAAGGCGGTTCGACCATTACGCAGCAGCTGGTGAAGAATTATTTTCTTTCCGGAGAGCGCAGCTATTCACGCAAATTTAAGGAAATGATCATGGCGATGGTTATGAATCATCGCTACTCCAAAGAACAGATCCTGGAGGCTTACTTAAACGAGATTTATTTAGGACAAAACGGCAATGCCGGCATTTACGGCTTCGGCTTGGCTTCTTATTTTTATTTTGGCGTGCCGGTTTCTGAGCTTACTCAAGATCAGATTGCTCTTTTGGTTGGCATCATCAAGGGCCCGTCCTTATACGACCCTTGGCGCAATCCAGAGCTCTCATTGGAGCGCCGCAATACTGTATTGGGAGTATTGCGCAATCGCGGCTTGCTTTCACAGGCTCAGTTTGAACAATATTCAGCACGCCCCTTAGGAGTAATTAAAAGAGGCTCGATGAATTATTCAAAGACGCCTGCCTTTATGGGCGTTTTAAAGCGGGAAATTTCTCAGCGCTTTGGTCAGGATTTCCTGTCCGGCAACGGCATCAAGATTTTTACCAGCTTAGATCCGCAAGCTCAGCTGGCAGCAGAGGCTGCAGTTAAAGATGAGCTTGACAATATTGAAAAGCAGACGGGACGCAAAGGCCTTGAAGCTGCAATGGTGGTAAGCTCCTGGCGCAATGCTGAGGTAGCTGCAGTGGTTGGCAGCAGAACTCCTCAGTATGAGGGCTTCAACCGCGTAGTTGAAGGCCGTCGTCAGGTCGGATCTATAATTAAGCCGCTGGTTTATCTGACTGCTTTTCATAATGGCATTCATTTAGGCACTATAGTTAAAGATTCGCCGATTACAGTAAAGCTGTCATCGGGACAATTATGGCAGCCTAAAAATGATGACAAGAAGTTCAGAGGCCCTATTGCCGTGTATAAAGCTATGGCGCGTTCTTTAAACGTACCTACAGTTAAGCTCGGCATGCGCGTCGGATTAAATCATGTAGCGGAAACTATGAGGGCAGTCGGCATCAAGCAGAATATCCCGCTTTATCCTTCCATGTTATTAGGTACAGTAGAGCTTACCCCATATGAGGTAAATGCTTTTTATTGCTCTATGGCTACAGACGGAGTTTATCAGGACCTTACAACTTTGAGGACTGTAGTTAAGGACGGAAAGATTGTTTATGAGCAGGCTAATACGCGAGGCAAGCCTACCTTAGATTCAAGAGATACTTTCCTAACCTTATATGTGATGACTGAGGCCACTCGCATCGGTACCGGCAGGCGCATAGGACAGATGTTCCCTGATAAGAACATTGCTACTAAGACGGGCACCACTAACGATAATCGCGATACCTGGGCAATCGGCATTGATTCAGATGAGGCAGTATCTACTTGGGTCGGCTTTGACGACAATAAATCCACCGGACTTTTCGGCAGTTCAGGCGCCTTGCGCGTTTACGGAGCCTATCTGAAGCTGCGCGGAGTAAATTCCTTGGAATTAAAGCGTCCTCAGGGAATTAAATTTGTTAATTTTAATCAAAGCGGAAATATTGTTGCAGATGACTGCCGTATGAGCGGACTTACTTTATTGCCGGTACGCACAGATAAGATCCGCTATGTTGATTCATGCGGACTTAACTATGATGAGGTCAAGGTTTATACCCCTGAGACTGTGCCTAGATATTAGCAAGCTTAAAAAGCCCCTCCTGACAGGGGCTTTTTAATTGCTTTTATTTTGCTTGGCAGCATTCTTTTGGCCTTTTATGGAAGCGGCAACAATTTGAGAGCGGCTTGCAAGTGAGCTTAGTGAGCGCAGAATTTGATCTTTTTGCGGATCTCCGGTTGATTGGCTCTCTCTGATTAAGTCTGTCTGCTCAGGCTTTTGCTCCTGGGCAGCTGCTTTGGCTGAGGGCTCCTCAGGCTTGGGCAGCTGCGCCGGATCGGGAAGCTTGCCTTCGGCTGCTAAGCGCTGCCGCTCCTTGCGGAATTGCTCCTGCAGACGAGCTGCTCTGGCGGCTAATTCTTTAAGCGACAGCTGCGATGGATCGGAATTTGGGCTTTCTTTATTGTCATTGAGAGCTTGAGTCAAATGATGGCGCTTTGAAGCTAATGCTTCAAAAGCCTTAGGCTCATTTTGAGCTTTTCCCATTAGGCTGCCTGATTTTGCAATATCAGCGGCCTTGGCAATAATGTCGTGAATGCGCTTTGCCGTCTGCTCGGAAAGATCGTCCTGATATTTTTGAGCCTCAGCACTTTGGCTGTGCTTAAAGCTGTCAAGGTAGCTTGAGCCCTGAGGAAATTCTTCTAAAGCGCGCTTTAGATAGTGAGTCATGATCTGAGCTGTAGTTCTCTGCGAGTTAAGCCTTCTTTTAGGAGTTTTGATTATTTCTTTATTTGAGGCAGATGCCTTTAAAAGATAGTCCCGCTGACTTAGGCTTATATAAGCTAATACAGCCTGCAGCATTCTTTCGGTGTAAATTTGATGTCTGATGCTTAAATTAGAATTAGGCACAGCTATATCAGCACCGAGCAAATCATGCTCTAATCCTGCGCCTAGGAGTTTTTTATTAGTAAGACTTACAAGAATATTACATAAAAAGCGCAGTAAGGCGGCAAAAGCTTGGGTATTTTCCTGCATGCCTTTACATAAGTTGCGAAATTTATTTGCCAATTCAAGCTGAGCGTCTTTGGTACATATAAGTCTTTGAGAGGATGACAGATCCTGAGCTACTCTGTCCTGCAGAACAGGATCACGCTCAAGCAGCGTCAAGCACAAGCGCTTTAAAGACAGAGTATCCTCCTCTAGGCTGTCCTGTTTAGCTAAAAGCTTTTGCAGCTGCGTGATTAAGGCTGATAAGGCTGGCTGTAAAGCCTGAGGCAGTAGAGTTTTATTAGTTAACAGATAATCAATAAATTTTTCAGTTTCAGAAAAATTTAGACTAAAATTTTTATTATCAGCAGTTAAGTTTTTCATAATTATTTTTATGCATGAGGATATGTTGCGTGCTAATCATACCAAAAAAATTTAGAATTTTGTTTTCTCCGCATCTGAGAATGTCTTAAATATCTCTTTAAAATCAATAAAAAGCCCCTGTATTTGGTGATTTTTATTAAGCAGATTGAGAATATCGTGTACAATCTTAGGATACATGAGAGGTTTATATGAAAGCTATCAAAGCACTTGCTATTGCTCTTTCTTTTATCGGCGTGTCTGCAACTGCGATGGCCGCACATTCAACTTATAATCCTATGGCTCCGCGTCAGATTTCCGTTGCAGCCAGCGAAAAAAGTTATTCTTACGGTCTGACGGTATTGACGGGAAATTCTATTGATTCGGTAGATCCTTTCTTCAGGTATGTAGGCTGGTATCCTAATTATTACGTTTTAGACCGCTATCTTTTACGTCCTATAGCGCATGCTTATGCTGAGCTGCCGGATCCGGTGCAGACTGGCGTAGGCAATTTTTTCCAGAATCTTCAGGATATCAATAATAGCGTTAACCATTTGTTTGTAGGAGATCTGCCTTCATCGGGCATTTCATTTTCGCGCCTGGCCATAAACTCAACTTTAGGTATTTTGGGCTTAGTAGATGTTGCTTCATATATGGGCCTTGATTATCGTGAAATGACTATGGATACGGTCTTAGGCAAAGCCGGCATGGATCAGGGCATGTATATGATGCTGCCTATCTTAGGACCGTATACAGAACGCAGCCTCCATGCCGCGGCTATTGACGATTGGCCTTATTATATTATGGGCAATCCTTGGATCAGCGCTATTTTATGGACTGTTGAGACCGTGCATGACAGAGCGATGCTTATTCCTCAGGAAGGCGCTGTTGATAATGCTATCGATCCTTATATTGCCACAAGGCAGATATATTTGATGTATACAGAAGGCAAGGTAAATCCTAATTCCTCTATGCAGGAGCAGCAGAGTGACGAGAATATCGAGTCTTATTTAGATGAAATTGACGGCATTTAGAATTTTATGAATCAAAATAATTTAGAAGAAATCCGCTCTGAAATTGATAAGCTAGATGAAGAGCTGATTTTAAAGCTTAAGCATCGGCGTGAATTAGTAGCTAAGGCCAGCGCCGTCAAAAACAGCTTAGGATCAGCGGCATATTCTGTTAATCGAGAGAATGCAATTTTATCTCATGTTGAGGAATATGCGCAGGAACATGGACTGCCGGAGAATTTAGCTGCTGATTTATGGCGGCGTATTTTGCGCGAGTCATATCGCGGCAACAGCATCGGCTCCTTTGCTAAAATTTTAAAAGGCGACGGCGAAATCGTCATTGTCGGCGGCAACGGCGGAATGGGGCGTATTTTTACGCAGTATTTTGAAAATTCAGGCTATGTAGTTCATTCCTTTGGCCACAGAGGCTGGGATAAAGCTCCTGAGTATTTAAAGAAAGCTAAGGCGGTAATCGTTACAGTTCCGATTGACATTACTATCGAGGTTATCAGGCAGCTAGCTCCTTTATTGCGCAAGGATATGACTTTATGTGATTTTACCTCGGTAAAAGAGCCTATCGTAAAGGCTATGATGGAATATCATCAGGGACCTGTATTAGGCCTGCACCCTATGTTTGGCCCGGATGTCAAAAGCTTAGTCAAGCAGGTTATTGTTACCGTCCCTGAGCGTTATGAAGAGGAAAGCCGATTTTTAGTAGAGCAGTTTAAGCTGTGGGGAGCGCGCATTGTAAAATGCAAGGCTTGCGAGCATGATAAGGCTATGAGCATTATTCAGGCTTTGCGTCACTTCACCACCTATGCTTACGGTACTTTTTTAGCAAGCTTAAATCCGCAGCTGCATCAAATCTTACAGCTAAGCTCGCCTATTTATCGTTTAGAGCTGATGATGGTTGGCCGTTTGTTTGCTCAGGATCCGCGCCTTTATGCAGATATTATTATGTCTTCAGAGCAGAATTATGAGCTCATCAAGGCTTATATAGAGAACCTCAAGCCGGAGCTTGATTTAGTCGCGGCAAAGGATACGGAAGCTTTTACCCGCAATTTCTTAAAAGCGCGCGAGTTTTTCGGCGATTATGCTGGAATCTTTTTAAAAGAAAGCGGCAATCTTTTAGCTAAGCTTCAAGATGAAAAAATAAGTTTTTAAATATTCAGGTATTTTTCATTATGAATAAGCTTAAAATCGGGGCTTTAATAGCCCTGATTATATTTACCTTAGCTTTAGTCCTAGGCGTGGCAGGCATCTATATAGCAGGAAATATTTTTGACAGCCGTCTTGAAAGCGTGATTGCAAAAATTAATCAAAAGTTTCCTCAGGCTAAGCTTGAAGCTAGCGTAGATTATAAGGACTTTACTCAAAGGAAAGGGAAAATCTTCTTTTCATTAGATTTGCCTGATAATAATTTAAGCGTGAAAAAGCTTAAGACAGCTTGTGATTATGAACTGAATTTAGGCTTATTTAATGCTTCCTTTGAGCTAAAAAAATCACCTAATATCGGAAATTTTGACAGTATACTAGCCAAGCTTAATTTAAAGCCGATTAATTATCAGGGAAAAGCCGAGGCCTCTTTATTTTCTTTGGCAGCTCAGGGAGCGTTTAAGATTGATGCCTTCAATTTACCCTTAAATGACAGCCTGTGCCAAATAGGAGAGAGCTCCTTATATCTTAAGCTTTTATCTCAAAATTCAGCGGCTGCGGAATTAGCCTTTGGCGGCTTAGCCTGCAAATCAAGCATTAAATACAATCAGGAAGACGCCTATAAGCTGATTTTAAAGGGGCTAGTGCTTAAAAGTAAGCCTGAATATGCACAGGGCTCTTTAAAAATTGATAATTTAAGCCTAGCTTTAAAAGAATTGCAGGCAGAAGCTTCTACCTTATATTTAATCGGTTTTTCTCCGGATGAAAAAGTTAATGATCCCTCAGTACGCGAGGGAGTGTCGCTTAGCGATGCCTCATTGAATATATCCTTAGATGAAGCTGATGCAGCCAAAAGACAGGCCTTATCCGTAGACGGTTTTGCTAATTTTGCTTTTGCTTTCCCGGCAGTGCGCGATAATCAAAGGCAGGAATTATATAGAATGGATAATCTGCATTTTGACGTCAACTTTGCCAGAGCTGATTTTACAGGGCTTTTTAAAAGAATATTAAAGGGCAAAACCACCATTCCTGAGTTTTTATCTTATATCAGCGCAAGTCCAGTATTTACGCTTAATTCTTTTGGCTATAGCCATAAGCATGAAGCTTTAAAAGGCAAGGGTGAAATTAAGGCAAAAATAAGCTCAGCTAAATTAGAGCCTGGCTCCTTGTATGCGCGTTTTGAGGGTGAGGCAGGCAAGCAGATCGTATCTGAATTCTTAAGGGATGATTATGCACAGGCCTTAAAGATGCAGGTTGCACGAAAAGCCGTAGATTTTGACGGTGAGCAATATCACACCGTCATTGAGCTTAAGCAGGGAAATTTTACCTTAAATGGAATGCCGATGGCGGACGGCGATTAAATAGCTGAGCTTTTTGTTAGGGAAATAAAAAAGCAGAATTGCTAAAAGCGCCAGTGCGCACAGAGCACCAGCCGCAAGGCCTATACCTGCACTTAGGCCAAGTCTTTGCGCTATTCTTATAAAGATAGGAGTAGCTATAAAGAGCAGGCTTATAAAGAGAACTGCTAAATAGCGGATCTGCACGGCATTAGGCGAATTTACGCGCAGGAATTTTTTATCGATATTGATATGCAGGCCGTTTTTCATTTTATAGACATCTCCGCCTATGATAGCGGCAGCACCTGAGGCTGCATAACGATTCTTCTTGCTGAATTTATGCTTATGGCAGGTGAGCTTATAGTCTAAAATGGCATTAGCATTATGCTGATAAGCAAATTCTGTAAGTGCATTTTTGGCACTTTCTTCATCAGGACCTTCACCTACAAAAATATAATTTGATTTATATTCAATCGTGCGATGCCCAGCTACAGCTAAAGAGCTTGAAATGGCGACTTGATTTTGATGCATAGACCTTCCTTATGTAATTAAAACCATTATAGCTGTATCCAAAAAATAATACATCTTTAGATTTTTCTGCTTATTTTTTTATGAAAATGTTTATTTTTAGAGAATTTTCTGCGAAAAAATACCATAAATAATATAGTGTCTTGAAATTTAAAAAAGTAATCAGCAAAATACAAATTAATCTTTTATAAGGAGCAGCTAATGAAGCGAATTTTATTATTTTTGGCGATGCAGCTTGCAGTTTTACTGGTAGTCAGCATTGTCGGTTCCATTATTATGAGCCTTTTGGGGATCCGCTTATCAGGAGGCTCATACACAGGTCTTTTGATCATGTGCGCCATTTACGGCTGTGTGGGCTCCGTTATTTCTCTATTTATGTCTAAGACTATGTGCAAGACAGCTTACGGCGTGCAGATTATCAATAACCCTAGCACCTATCAGGAGCGGTTGGTTTATAACACTGTAGCTGAGTTTGCAGGCCGCTGCGGATTTAATATGCCTGAAGTAGGCATTTATCAAAGTCCGGATCCTAATGCTTTTGCAACTGGCGCAAGTAAGGATAATGCCTTAGTAGCCGTATCTACAGGTCTTTTAGATTCCATGACTGAAGAGGAGATCAGGGGCGTTATCGGTCATGAGATTTCCCATATTCAAAATGGCGATATGGTAACTATGACTCTGCTGCAGGGCGTATTAAATACCTTTGTATATTTCTTCTCCTATATTGTTTCTCAATTTGCCGTTCAGGCTATGAGCAATCGTGATGAAGAAGAGGGCAGCAGCAGCGGCAATTTCATGATGTTTTATCTTATAAATTCTATTATGCAGATTATTTTCGGCATCGGCGCTACCTTAATTTTAATGTGGTTCTCTCGTTATCGCGAGTACCGCGCTGATGCAGGCTCTGCAGCGCTTGCAGGCCGCAGCACTATGATCCATGCTCTGCAGGCTCTGCAAAGAGGCGTTCAGCCTCAGGCTGCCCAGAGAGCCTCTATGCAGGCCTTATGCATCAATTCTGCAGATCTAGCCTCTTTATTCTCCTCTCATCCGCCGCTTGAAAAGCGCATTGAAGCTTTGCGCAGCCTTAATATTTAACCAGCTTATAAATATAAACAAGAGCCTGAATAAAATCAGGCTCTAATAATATTTACTTAAATTCAGCCAGGCTTTATGCTGCAGCTTGAATAATCAAGGCATCTCCATAAGTTTTACGGCTAAGAGTGCAGATGAAGATCTGTCAATCAGACAGTAAGCTTATTTAGAAAGTGCGGCAGTAATTGTAAAGAATAGCTTTAGCTGTAGGCAAATTTCATAAAGCAGCTTAATTTAGCAAGGTGTAATTCAGATATCTCTGTCAGCTTTTAAATAACTGCGCACTTATAAGTGAATAATGCCTGATAAAAAATATGCATTGTTTAACAGGCTGCAGCTAAAAAAAGGTACCAAACCTGCGTAAGGTACCTAAAACTTTGACAACTGCCGTGTGTCATTTTGAAGGGCCTCTGCGCGGAGTAAGGCAGAGGCCTTTGGATTTTTACTTAGCAAGCATGTTTGGCAGGAACATGACAATTGAAGGGATGAATGTAATCATCAATAAGCAGCCTATGAGGATTGCAAAGAATGGCATCATTCCCTTTAGAATTACTTCAACAGGCTCATTTGCTATACGAGAGCATACAAACAGGTTTGTGCCTAAAGGAGGTGTTGTGTAGCCGATAGCGACGCTTGTAGTGAAAATTAAGCCATAGTGAACTACATCAACGCCGATTGACTGAGTTACAGGCAATAAAATAGGGCCTAAAATCAAAATTGCCGGGGTAGCATCCATAAAGCAGCCGACTATCAGCAGCAAGGTGCAAATCAGTAATAAGATAATGATCTTATTTGAGCTGAAGGAGAGTAAGCCGTCGGCAACTAGCTCAGGAATATGGGCCAGAGTTAAAACCTTAGAGAATGAGGTAGCAAAGCCGATAATAATCATGGCAGTACCGGTTGTTGAGCAGGAGCTTTTTAACGCACCTACAAGTGATTTGAAGGTTAATTCTCTGTGGAAGAATAATCCGCAAACCAGAGCATAGCCGACAGCAACGGCTGCAGCCTCAGTCGGAGTGAATACGCCTAAATAAATACCGCCTAAAATAAGAATCGGGTTTATTAAAGCCCATTTGGCATCCCAAATTGCTTTTAAGGCCTGCTCTTTAGTCAGCGGATCAGACAAGCCGTTTATACCAGCCTTTTTGGAATGAAAATAGCAATATGAAATTAATGCTACACCAATTAATATGCCTGGTAAAAATCCGCCCATAAACATCGAGGTAACTGAAGCACCTGTAGCTACGCCGAAAATTACCATAGGAATTGAGGGCGGGATAATTACTCCGAGGGATCCTGCGGTTGTAATTAATGCCAGTACGAATGTTTTGCTGTATCCCATTCTCAGCATGGTAGGAATTACCATTGTTCCTACAGCAGCAACAGTTGCAGTTGCCGAGCCTGAAACAGCGGCAAAGAACATGCAGACAACTACAGTTACAATTGCAAGTCCGCCGGTGATTCTGCCGAAAAATACATTACATACATTTAGGATCCTTGAGGATAAGCCGCCGACGCTCATTAAATCGCCGGCAAAGATAAACAGAGGAATTGCCAGCAGAGGGAATGAGTCAACGCTGTTAACCAGAGCCTGAGGAATGGACATCAAGCTTGAGGTACCGCCATACATCATAGCGCCGATAGAGCTGATACCGATGGCGATGCCAACAGGAGCATTTAAAATTAGGAATAGGGCTAAAAGACCAAATAAAATTAAGGAAACCATTTTTTATGCCGCTCCTTGATCGGTTACATTATTCTCAGAGTTTTTGTTTTTTACTAATTTAACGATTACCTGAAGCTGTCTTATGGCTGCTAATGAAAAACCAACAAAAGGAGCCAGATAAATTACCCACATAGGAATTTTCAGAGCAGGAGAAACTAAGCCAATCTTATATTGTTTGTAATCAAATGCGGCCGAATAGTAGGCAACGGCAATTGCCAGCAGGAAGAAGCTTATTTCGCCTATAAGCACTACGTGTTTTCTCATGAATTTAGGGAACAGCATTAAGCCGGCATCGATTTTAATGTGACGCATCAATAAGCATCCGTAAGGAACGCCTAAATATACAAGCCATACGAAAATATAACGGGCTAATTCTTCAGACCAGGTTAAAGATTGTCCGAGGCAGTAGCGGAAGAATACTTGTACTATCAAAAGCATAGAGAGAACGAACATTAAAATGCAGCATAGGTATTCTTCCACATGATTATTTAAAAAATTAGTAAATGACTTCATACTCTTTTTACTCTTAGCGTGGAATTTTTTTTAAATTATTATTTTTATTAAATAGCAATATCTAAGGCGGGATACAGAGGAGGCGGGCCTCCTCTATATTATTGATTAGAAATCACCCTTTAATACAGCATCCACAATTTCAGGATGTGTCATAAGACCTTTGACTAAATCATAAATGCCTTTATCTTTAGCCATATCCAGCCATTGCTGACGTTCAGCATCAGTTAAATGGATAACTTCGCAGCCGTAATCTTCATAAACCTTCTCAGCAGAGGCATCGAGCTCCTGATTAAGCTTGCGCTGAGTCTCCTGATAGGCGGCAGCAGCTTTTAAGATGGCATTTTGTAATTGTTCATCCATGCTGTCGAAAATCTCTTTGTTCATAACTAATGGCTGAACAGTGAAGATGTGCTTAGTGAAAGAGATGTAATGCTGTACCTCATAAAGCTTATTTGACAGCATGCCGACATTAGGGTGTTCCTGAGAGTCGATGGTACCTTGCTGCAGACCAGGAATTACCTCGCCCCAGGCCATAGGAGTAGGATTTGCACCCCAGGCCTTCCACATGGCAATATGAACATCGCTGTTTAATACACGCATCTTCTGGCCTTTTACGTCAGCTGGAACTCTGACTGGAAGCTTATTGTTGGTATAGTTGCGGAAGCCGAGATCTGCTACAGCCAGCAGTTTAAGATTTTTCTCTTCTAACTGATCGGCAATTTGCTTGCCGTATTTACTAGCCTCAAATCTCCAGGCATCTTCAGCAGATTTGAAAATAAATGGGGCATCATAAATATTCATGTCCGGTACAAGCGGGGCTAATTCTGAGGTGGCGATCTGGCACATGCCGATATCGCCCATAAGAGTTGACTCTAAAACAACGCGATCATCGCCTAGCATATTGTTAGGGAAGTGTTCGATCTTTAATCTGCCGTTAGATTCCTTAGCGGCAACATCAACAAATACTTTGCCCGCTTCAACAGAAGATTGAGTTGAAACGTTAGCAAAGCGCAATACTAAATCTTCGGCAGCTTGAGCTGTCATAGAGGAAATGGCGCAGCCTAAAGCAGCAGCTAATAAGATTTTTTTGAAGCTTCTCATAGTTAACCCCTTATGAATTTTTTAATGGTATTAAAAGTTTGTCTATTTTGGAAAAGCGGGATAAGCTAGTATGAACCCCATTATTGATCACATGATTGATAATGGGGTTTTGTTATGAAAT
>CAJKNC010000028.1 GCA_905201175.1 uncultured Succinatimonas sp. | reverse complement strand
CCTTTGCCTTTATATTCCGTTTGAAATAGTGTTTCAACCAACTATGTTTATACCTGATTTCGTACCGGAGGATGTTTTTGTCCAACATTTCAGAGGTTAATAAAGGGTCTTTATGAGCCTTAGCCTCCTTTACCTTGTCATAAAAGCAAAGTTGACACCATTTTTGCTCATAATATAGTGAGTTTCTACGAATATTACGCTCAAACTTCTTTAATATACCAAAATAGGAAAAATAACTTCGAGGAGGATTATCCACTTCGACATTCATCCCGATGTCTATGCGTGTAATAATAGCCTCTCGTAAAGGTAAACCAAGGTCGGTACTCAATTTATCAATAGCATTACTTAACTCTGTACGTGGCAGTGATACTAAATTACTTCCGTAATAATATTTAGGAAGACTGCCTTGGATAAGGACAAAGGTCGGTTCAATATAGATTTGCATATTTTGGAGTGAGCCAACTATACGGTACTCATTACTACGTTTGATATCAACATTGATTTTAGCACCAACCTCAGCCATGAAGTCAATTTTGTAGTTGACAGTTGAGTGATGAAGTATTAACCAGATTGTATCGATCATTTTTTTGAACTTTTTTGGGTTATTATAGAATTAGATTTATTTCGAGCCGCCAACCGCACATCCATACTATTTACAAATTCCTCGGTTGTTTCCTGTCGTCGGGCTGTCATCCACTCCAACACTTCTTCCCGTCGGAACATTAGTTTTCGTCCATCATTACCGGGGCGAAAATGTGGTATCTTATTTTTAGCTGTCAATTTATATATCGTGTTCTTTTTATACCCTGTTATTTTACAGCATACATCTATCCCAAATACTTCCGGGTAGTCTTTTAACTGTTTTTCGGGTCTATTGGCGCTCTGTACCTCGTTACTTGATTTAGTAGGGTAACTCTAAGCATTCCGTTAATTATTGCCTGTAACGCTCTAATTTGATCCAAAGCCAAATCTTCCCATTGTGTCCTCAGAAATTCAATATCGTTGTTCTGCCAGGCACATTCAATGGCATCACCATGAAGTTCATTAATGAAGCCTATCTTTTCAATAGCGTTATATAGATAATCAACAGTCAAACCTGTTTTACCTTCTTTCCTCAAAAATTCTTCCTCATAGAATAAGTCATCCAATTCCCGTTGTGTCCACTTTAACTTTCCCTGCTGATACAATCTTACTTTATCAGCATATGTTTCAACAAAGTAGGTATCTTTCCACTCCACAATGGATTTTTCCACTTCTTTCAACGCTTGCTGGAGTCCTTTTTTATCTCCATGAGTTAAATTATCCATATAGGCATGTAAATCTTCTTCATGCAATTCGTCTGCTTCCCCTTTGAGCAACTTAGCTACTAAGTCGCTCAAAGGCATATTTAAGTCATAATTCATAGAGTATTTTAGAGTAATTGTGCTACTTTATCCATTATGTTTGTATCAAAGCTATCCAGATAAACATTGGTAGTTGTAAGGTTATTATGTCCCAGTGCTTGGCTAATTTGTTCCCGGGGTACGTTTTGATTTTGTAAAGTCATAGCCATTGTATGACGACTCACATAACTCGTTAAGCGAAGACGCTCAATTTCTAATGTTTCGCCCAATTTCTTTAAATTTTTAGCATAACGCACATATCTTGACCGGATATGATTGTATAGCTGTTCTCCGCTGTAATCTTTAGTTATTACGGGGACAAGATAATTCCCAACAAGAGGTGTATTCATTTTAAACCAATCCAATAGTTCTTTTATTGTTTCTGTCACGGGAATTTTTATTGCCTTTACTCCTCTTTGGTTTTTTATTTTCTGTCTTTTATAGACAATATATTCTCCTGTTTCCAGCCTTTCTATATTTTGACTTGTAAAAGTTTTAATTGATCATGATCACTATTTTTTATCAAAATAGCACATAAACTTAGCGCAAAATATGTTGGTGTCATTTATCACAATTATTCACATCGATCATTTTTAAATTAACAAACTCACACAAGGAGTTATGTATGCTTAAATTTTTGCAACCTGCAGCTCATATTGCACGTTTACCAAAAGAGCAGATTGATCCGACATACCGCAGACTGCGCTGGCAAATCTTTTTCGGCATCTTCTTTGGCTATGCCGCTTATTATTTAGTGCGCAAAAACTTCGCTCTGGCGATCCCCTATTTACAGGAGGAGGGATTTTCTAAGGCAGATTTAGGCTTTGCCCTTTCTGCAATTTCTATTGCATACGGCTTTTCAAAGTTTATTTCCGGCTCATTCTCCGATAGAGCTAATCCTCGCTACTTCCTGCCGCTGGGACTTATCTTAGCCGCCTCAATCATGCTCATTATGGGTATATTCCCTTGGGCCACATCATCTATTGCAGTTATGTTTGTACTGCTTTTTATCTGCGGCTGGTTCCAGGGCATGGGCTGGCCTCCATGCGGACGCACCATGGTTCACTGGTGGTCGCAGAAAGAGCGCGGCGGCATAGTCTCTATTTGGAACTGCGCTCATAATGTTGGCGGCGGCATTCCTCCTCTCCTGTTTTTACTTGGTATGGCCTGGTTTAATGATTGGCATGCTGCTTTCTATATGCCTGCTATTGCAGCCGTCGCTGTAGCAATCTTTGCCTTTATCATGATGCGTGATACTCCGCAGTCATGCGGCTTGCCTCCGATTGAAGAATACAAGAACGATTATCCAAAAGACTACGATAAAAAAGGCTCTGAGATCGAGCTTACTGCTCGTGAAATCTTCATGAAATATGTCTTCCCTAACAAGGCATTATGGTTAATCGCTATTGCTAACGTTTTCGTATACCTATTGCGCTACGGCATCCTTGACTGGTCGCCGGCTTACCTAAGCGAAGTCAAGATGCATGCTATCGATACCAGCTCCTGGGCTTATTTCCTCTATGAGTATGCAGGCATTCCCGGCACCTTATTCTGCGGCTGGATGTCAGATAAAGTCTTCAAGGGCAATCGCGGCGCTACCGGCGTATTCTTCATGACCTTAGTAACCATTGCAACCGTAATCTACTGGCTCACCCCTGCAGGCTATCCGCAGATCGACATGGCCTGCATGATTATCATCGGCTTCTTAATTTACGGACCGGTTATGCTCATCGGCTTGCATGCCCTGGAGCTGGCTCATAAGAAGGCTGCCGGCACTGCAGCAGGCTTCACCGGACTCTTCGGCTACCTAGGCGGCTCTGTAATTGCCTCAGCAGCAATTGGCTGGACTGTTGATCACTTCGGCTGGGACTGGGGCTTCTACCTCCTTATCGGCGGCTCTGTCTTATCTGTAGTCCTGCTTGCAATCGTAATGATTGACGAAAAGAAAACTATCGCTAAAAACGCAAACCTAGAATAAACATAAGGGCTATTAGGCACGCAGATATTCTGTGTGCCTAATTTTAAAATTCAGGGAGAAATTTATGTTAAATACTGATGTCGTGATTATCGGAGGAGGCGCCACCGGTGCCGGAATCCTAAGAGATCTCTCCATGCGTGGCATCAAAGCTATATTAGTTGAACGCGGAGATCTGGGATGCGGCACTAGCTCTCGCTTTCATGGTCTTCTGCATTCAGGAGCCCGCTATGCAGTTAAAGATCAGCATGCTGCTGTTGAATGCATTGAAGAAAATAAAATTCTCAGAAAAATCGGCAGGCACTGCGTTGAACCGATTAATTCCATTTTCATCCGAACTCCCGAGGATGATGAGGATTACGAAGATATCTGGCTTAAATCATGTGCTCAGGCAGGCATTGATGCTAAACGCATAGAATTAGCCGATTTATTTAAAATTGAGCCTAATGTAAGCCGCAAGGTTCAATCAGCCTTTATGTGTCCCGGCGCTGCCATAGACAGCTTTCGCCTTTTATGGCAGATATTCGACAGCGCAAAGCATTACGGCGGCAAAACTATTACCTATCATAAGGTAATTTCCATTGATTCTGCAGGCGGACGCGTTCACGGCGTAACTATTGAAGACGTACGCACCCATGAAATCAAGAAAATCTCCTGCTCCTATGTTATTTCTGCCGCAGGCCCCTGGTGCGGAGAAGTTGCTGCTTTGGCAGGATTAAAAATAAAAGTCAGCCCCTCAAAAGGCTCTCTTATTGCCTTTAATCATCGAATCTGCCATAACGTTATTCATAGGCTGCACAAGCCTGCTGATGCAGATATTTTTGTCCCTCACGGCACAGTTACTATTTTAGGGACAACTTCAGTTAACAGTACTCCAGATGACAATTCAACTTCACAGGAAGAAGTTGAAAGCATGCTTAAGATCGGTACGGCTACCTTTGAAAATCTTTATGACTACAGAATTCTGCGCGTTTTTGCCGGATGCAGGCCTTTATACAGCGCTGATGAAAATATATCCGGAAGAAATGCCTCTCGAGACTTTGTCGCTATAGATCATGAAAAAGACGGCTTGTCAGGCTTTATGTCTGTTTGCGGAGGCAAATTCACCACCCACAGACTTATGGCACAGAAAGTCTGCGACATTGTTGCTCCTAAGCTTGGCTGTCAGAAGCAATGTCAGACAGCAGAGATCCCTTTAATTGAAGAAGCTGATGAAACTTTAAAAAGAAGAGCTAAAGCTATTTTCCCTAACTATGGAGCTAAGCTCTGCGAGGACAGACAAGGCCCTAAGCGCCTTGAACAGATTGTCAGCAGCATTGAAAAAAATCCGGAAAAGGCTGAGCTTATCTGCGAATGCGAAAATGTTACCCGCGCTGAAATTGAAGCTGCAGCCTCTGAGCCTACAACTCACTCTATTTCTGATGTGAGACGGCGCACTCGTCTCGGCATGGGCACCTGCCAGGGGACATTCTGTACCTACAGAGCTGTAGGCACTGTTAAAAGACTTAACTTAGAGTGGGCTGACGATATCTCAGTCTTATTTAAGGAATTTCTGGAAGCCCGCTGGAAAGGCATTCGCCCGGTAATGTGGGGAAATCAGATGCGCGATGTTGAGCTAGCCCGCGGCATTTATGAGGTAAGCCTCAATATAAATCATAAGGAGAAAGGCAATGAATAAGTCTGTAGTAATTATAGGCGGCGGCATCAGCGGTCTTTTTGCTTCCTGCATAAGTGCCATGCGCGGATTTAAAACTACTGTGCTTTCATACGGTCAGGGAGCTCTTTCTGTTGCCGGAGGCATTATTGACTTCTTCGGCTATGATAATGAAGGCAGGCTAATCAGCGATCCTTTAAATTACATAAAGACTCTTGATGAAAGCCATCCCTATGCCAAAATTGGAGCTGAAAATATAGAAAAAGCTTTTAATGCTTTTTTAAAGCTCAGCAAAGATGCTAATTATCCTTACAGAGGCGATCCGCATCATAATCAAATGGTGCCGACCGGAATTGGCACCTTTAAGCCTACCTGCCTGACTCCTCCGAGCATTGATGCCTCCGTAATTCACGGTGCCGATCGCATCGTTGTTACAGGCTTCAACGGTCTTAAGGATTATTTTTCCGACTTAATCTGTGAAAATCTCAGACAGAATCTCAATGACGGCACCTGTGAAATAATCAGCGCCGATATCAACCTGAATATCGAGCAAGGCCGCAATTGCCGCGACTTAAGCGCTTTGGACATAGCCCGCAAGCTTGATACCTTTGCAGGCTATCTGAACTTTAAAGAACAGCTGAAGCCCTATGTAAGAGGCAAAACAGTCTTTATTCTGCCTCCGGTGCTCGGTGCTGCCCCTAATACGGATTTGCTCGATCTTCTGCATATCGATATCAATGCCGAATTTTTAGAGGTCTCTGCCATGCCGCCTTCAGTTACCGGCTACAGAACAGAGCTTATGCTCCGTAAAGCAGCCTCCAGGCTTGGGGTTGAGATCATTGAAAAAGCTCATGTGATCGGCGCTAATGTCGAAAACCGCTGCTGCAGGGAAGTACTCTCGCAGGGCTTTGACCGGATAAGAAGCTATAAGGCAGATCATTTTATCCTGGCTACCGGAGGCGTTTTTGGAAACGGCCTTATAGCCCAGATGGGCAGGATGTATGAGCCTATCTTTAATCTTGAAATAGACGTGCCTAAAAATCAGCAGGAATGGTCGCATCAATACTTATTTACCGGCAAGCCCCAGCCCTTTGCCACCTACGGCATTGAAACTGACAAACAGCTCCGTCCCTGCCGAAAGGGGCAGCTGCTTTTAGATAATGTCCATATTGCCGGCCGTGCTCTGTCAGGCTACGACTTTTGCTTTGAAAAATCAGGCAACGGCGTAGCTATATGCTCTGCATATCATGCAGCATCACTTTTGGAGTAAAGATATGTCAATCATGAAACCAGATAATCCAGATCAGTGCATCAGCTGCAATATCTGCCTTACAGCCTGTCCTGTAGCTAAGGCGACTATGCGCTATCGCGGCCCTAAGCTTACAGGGCCGGCTTTAAGCCGTCTGCGCAAATTAGTAAGCGATGAAGACACCATGCAGCAGTACTGCTCTAATTGCAAAAACTGCGAGCGAGTCTGTCCTTCGGGAACGCCTATAGCTTCTTTAAATATGAAAGCTCGCTATGAGTATTTCAAGACGCATAAGCATTCGCTTGCCGATCATATTTTATCTAACAATGAATTTTTGGGTAAAACCGTCACTAAGATCCCTTTTTTGCCGGGGCTGGCAAATACGGCTATGGCTGCAGGCAAAAAACTTAAGAGCCTGGATCTTATCGGCATCAGCTCAAAAGCTCCTCTGCCTCAGTATGCAAAAGAGGACTTTTACAGCCTGTATAAAAAGGTTAAGCAGCCTAGCTGCGAGAAGAAAATCCTGTATTTTCCTGGCTGTTATGTAAATTACAATGAGCCTCAGGTAGGACTCGATCTGATAAAGGTCTTAAATCATCAGGGAATCGAGGTCATTGTCGATCCGCGCTTTAAATGCTGCGGCTCTCCGCTTATTTCAACAGGATTTTTAGATAAGGTTGAGAAATTAGCCCTGCATAATACCGATATTTTAAGAAATTACGCCGTTCAGGGCTATGATATCCTAACGACCTGCACAACCTGCGCTTTAATCCTCAAGCAGGAATACCGCGAGCTTTTTAATCTTGACAGAATTGCAGAAGCCTATGCACCTAAGCTTTACGATGCTTTAGAATACTTATGCCTTCTTGCAGATGAAAATAAGCTTAAAACCGACTTTAACCCAGTCAATCTTAAGCTTATCTATCATACTCCCTGTCACCTTAAGATTCAGGGATACGGCAGACCCGTATTTAAGCTTTTGCCCAAAATTCCTGGCATTACAATTGAAGATGCTAACGCCGGCTGCTGCGGTTTATCAGGCGTATACGGCTATAAAAAGGAAACCTCACATATAGCAAAGCTTGTAGGAAGCGAACTAAAAGCAAAAATACTAAATTCATCAGCCGATTTAGGCATCTGTGAATGCAATATATGCCGCTTACAAATGCAGAACGGTACTAACAAAAAGGCGGTCCATCCTTTAAGGATCCTATGCAAATCTTATTTCCCTAATGAAAATTATTAGCGGATTTTCATAAAAAATATTCCTCAGCTTGCAGTATCTTAAGATGGGAAGCTAACAGCTTTCCATCTTTTTTTTAAGTACTCTTGTATATGCTTTCTTCCAAATATGCAATTGAAGCTTAAGATAAAAATATCCTATTTTATTTTCTCTAAATATTAGCTTTTAAAGACTTTCTGCTTTTACTATGGTGCATTTTTTTCAAATTTACGAAATATAAATTTTTTGTGTTATCATCAAAATTTGTCTAGGATAGAGTCTAAGCAAAATAAGCTTAAACTTGCTTTTATATATTTTTTTTACGTTAATTTTTATAAAGAGATTTCTATGAGTACCTGCACAGCATGTCAGAACATAGGCAATGATAAAAAGCGTCTGCGGATTGCCATCCAAAAATCCGGTCGCCTTACCGATGAGACCGAGAAGTTATTTAAGAACAGTGGTATTAAAATTGCTGATAACCGTGATCATCTGTTAGCTCATGCTGAAAATCTGCCCATAGATATCCTCAGAGTACGTGACGATGATATTCCCGGCTTAGTTATGGATCACGTCGTCGACTGGGGTATTGTTGGTCAAAATGTCTTAGAAGAGACCACCATGCAGCGCCAGGTTGACGGTTTGTACACCGGCTACAACGAGGTTATGAAATTAAACTTCGGTGACTGCCGCCTGTCTGTTGCCATACCTACAGAAAAAGAATGGCACGGCTTAACAGATCTCGAAGGCTGCCGCATTGCCACTACCTACCCATTCTTACTGCGCCGCGTCATGCAGCAGCATAACGTCAGCTTCAAATCCGTACTTTTAACCGGCTCTGTTGAGGTTGCCCCGCGTGCAGGGCTTGCTGATGCCATCTGCGATTTGGTCTGCACCGGTGCTACCCTGCAGTCCAACGGCCTAAAAGAAGTTGAAACTATCTACACCTCTCAGGCTGTACTGATTGGCCGCGATCAGGTGCTGTATCCAGAGAAACAGGCAATTGCCGATCTATTGATTCAGCGCTTTAAGGGCGTTTTGGCAGCTGTTGACAGCAAATACATCATGATGAATGCTCCTCGTGCCAAATTAGAGCAGATTCGTGCTATTTTGCCTGGTGCAGATAATCCTTCTATTCTTGATCTTGAAGGCGATCCTGATCATGTAGCCATGCACGTAGTTTCCCGCGAAAAGATTTTCTGGGAAACTCTGGAGCAGATTAAGGCCTTAGGCGCTACTTCTATCTTAGTTGTACCAATTGAGAAGATGCTCGATTAGTCGGGAGATATCATGGAAAAAAAGATCTGGAATGAGCTTTCATCTTGCGAACAGGAAGATACTCTAACTCGTCCTGCTCAAAGCTCTAATGATAAGGTTGAAGCTATTGTCAAGGATATTATCGCCAATATCCGCAAGGACGGCGATAAGGCTTTAAAGGAATACTCTGTAAAGCTTGATCACTTCTCAGGCGAGAATATTGAGCTCTCTTCACAAGAGATTGCTGAAGCTTGCAGCCGCATTGACGGCAATTTAAAGCAGGCTATTGAAACTGCTTATAAAAACATTTACAAATTCCATCAGGCTCAGACTCCCTCTCACGTGGATTTAGAGACCTTCCCGGGAATTACCTGCCAGACCCGCACTCATGCTATTGATGCAGTAGGCTTATATGTTCCTGGCGGCAGCGCTCCCTTAGTCTCTACAGCCTTAATGCTGTCAGTTCCAGCTCAGATTGCAGGCTGCAAAGAGGTGATCTTGTGCTCTCCTCCGCCTATATCTGATGCTATTATCTATGCTGCCGCTCTTGCCGGCGTTAAGCGCATCTTCAATTTAGGCGGAGCTCAGGCTATTGCCGCTATGGCTTACGGTACAGCCTCAGTACCTAAGATGCTGAAGATCTTCGGACCTGGCAATCAGTTTGTAACTATGGCAAAACGTCTGGTTTCATCCGATCCTCACGGCGCTGCTATCGATATGCCGGCAGGCCCTTCGGAGGTATTGGTTATTGCAGATGAAAGCGCCAATCCTAAATTTGTAGCAGCCGATCTGCTCTCTCAGGCAGAACATGGCCCAGACAGTCAGGTGTTATTAATTACCGACTCTATGAGCTTGGCAGATAGTGCTATGGAAGCAGTTAAGCGTGAATTAGAAAAGCTGCCGCGCCGCGAAATTGCAACTGCAGCCTTATCTAAGAGCAATATTGTAGTTGTTCCAGATCTCGATACCGCTGTTGCTGTTTCAAATCGCTATGCTCCAGAGCATTTAATTCTGCAGGTAAAGGATCCTGACGCTTATATTGATAGACTGCACAATGCAGGCTCTATCTTTGTCGGAAGCTTTACCCCTGAATCCTTAGGCGATTATGCTTCAGGCACTAATCATACCTTGCCTACATACGGCTATGCTAAGACCTTCTCTGCTTTAGGTACCGATGACTATCGCCGCCGCTACACTATTCAGAGAGCCACTCAGGAAGGATTACGTCAGATTTCCTCAACCGTGCAGACCTTAGCCCGCGCTGAGAGCTTAGAGGCACACCGTCTGGCAGTTGCCGTCCGTATTGGAGATGAATAATGGATTTTAATGAAATTACGGTAAAACATGTTCGTACTTTAAAACCTTATCAATCTGCTCGCCGCATCGGCGGACACGGACATAATTTTTTAAATGCTAATGAGTCGCCTAAAAGTGAAGGCTATTTCATAAATTCTTCATCTTTCAATCGCTATCCTGACTGTCAGCCTGAAGGATTAATTGAGCGCTATGCTGATTATGTCAATATGCACAAGGAACAGGTAATCGCTACCCGCGGCTCTGATGAAGCTTTAGGCCTGATTGTCAGAACCTTTGTTGAAAGCGACGGCTCTGAAGGAGTATTAATTGCTCCTCCTACCTACGGCATGTATGAGGTTGCAGCTCGTACTAATAACGTACAGGTTGCTTATGCCAAGCGTCATGAGGATTTTTCCTTAGATGCAGATTTGCTTTTAGAGGCCGTCAAAGACGCTTCCTTTAAGGTTAAGGCTATCTTTATCGACAGCCCGGCAAATCCTTTAGGCACAGTCTTTAAAAAAGATGAGCTTATCAAGCTCTTAACTGCTCTCCCTGAAACCTTGGTTGTTTTAGATGAGGCTTATGTCGAGTTTGCTCACAAAGAGGACGACTACATCAGTCTTGTAAATGAGTATGAGAATTTAATCGTTACCCGTACTCTCTCTAAGGCCTTTGCCTTAGCAGGCATCCGCTGCGGCTTTGCTGTTGCCAATCCGCAGATCATCAAGACTATGCTCAAGGTTATAGATCCTTATCCGATTTGCGATCCTGTAGCCCAGATAGCCATTCAGGCTTTAACCGACCACGGCGTTCATATGACCTATGCCCGTGTGATGGACTGCAATCGCCGCCGCGAGCAGCTTGAAGTCGAGCTTGAGGCTTTGCCGATTGTTGAAAAAGTCTTTGCAAGCTTAGGCAACTTCCTCTTAGTTAAATTCAAGGACGGCCCTGCAGTTTTTGATTTTATGGCCAAGCGCGGCGTAATTTTAAGATCTTTTGAGGATAAGCCAGGTCTTAAAAACTGCGTGCGCATCTCCATTGGCTCTAATGAGGAATTAGACGAGCTTATGCGAGGCTTAACAGCTTTTGCAGAGCAGTGCTGATAATGCAAATAACCGCTCTTGGTTAAAATAAAAATTTATTAGGGTGCAGATTATATCTGCACCTTATAAGATTACTCCAGAGAGCATTTTTCCCAAATATAAGGAGAAAAATGTCTCTTATATCTATAATAAGAGTACATTTTTCTTGCAGATACTCTATGAAAAAATACCTCTTTATTGATCGCGACGGAACTTTAATCGCTGAGCCTGATGATTTTCAGGTTGACAGTACAGATAAGGTTGTTTTTGAGCCTTTCGTTATTCCCGCCTTATTAAGACTTATTGCTCATGGCTACACCCTAGTTATGGTTTCAAACCAGGACGGCCTGGGGACTTCATCTTTCCCTCTTGAAACCTTTACCAAGGCTCATGAGCTAGTAGTTAACACCCTTGAAAGCCAAGGTATTAGCTTTGAGCAGATTTTAATCTGCCCGCATAAGAGTGAAGATCACTGCGACTGCCGCAAGCCGCACTTAGGCTTGGTAATGTCATATCTTAAAGATACTTCTTGGGATAGAAATGCCTCCTATTTCATAGGCGATCGCGATACTGACGTACAAATGGGCCTGAACATGGGCATCAAGAGCATTCGCTACAATCGCGAAAATTTCGGCTGGAAAGCGATTGCCGAGGGCTTATGCTTAAATCCGCGTACCGCTACGGTTGAGCGCAATACTAAAGAAACGCAAATTAAGATTTCAGTCGATCTCGATCATCAGGGTCAAAGCCATTTTGATACCGGCATGGGCTTTTTCGATCATATGCTCGATCAGATTGCAACTCACGGCGGCATCAGCATCAGCGCCTGCGTTAAGGGCGATCTTAATGTTGATGAGCATCATTCAATTGAAGATACCGGCATTGCTTTAGGCCAAGCTATTCTGAAAGCCTTAGGAGATAAGCGAGGTATCGGACGCTTCGGCTTTGTTTTGCCTATGGATGAGGTTTATGCTGAGGTTTTCGCCGATAAGCTTAACGAAGATAACATTACTGTTGCTTTAGATATCTCAGGACGTCCGCACGTTGAATTTGATTTAGATGCAGCCTTTACCCGCGATGAAGTAGGTCAAATGCCGACCCAGATGGTAAGTCACTTTTTTGAATCTTTAGCTGTAGCTTTAGGCTTAACCTTACATATGAAAGTCACTTCAGGAAATGCGCATCACCAGGTTGAGGCTCTATTTAAAGCCTTCGGACGTGCTTTGCGTCAAGCCTTAGCTGTACATGGCAATGAATTGCCCTCATCTAAAGGCAAGCTCTAGGAGGTATTGTGTCAATTGCAATTATAGATACTGGTTCGGCTAATTTAAATTCAGTATTTCAGGCTTTCAAGCGTTTAGGTTACGAAGCCGTCATTTCATCTGACATAAAGGAAATCGATAAAGCATCACACCTGATCCTTCCTGGAGTAGGCACAGCCTGCGCAGTTATGGACGGCGTATTAAAATATGGTCTTAAAGACTATATCTTAAATAATAAGAAGCCATTACTAGGCATATGCCTAGGCATGCAGATTTTAGCAGCTTCATCAGAAGAGGTTCCTTTAAACGCACAGGAAAAGGAAATTTTAAGCTTAGATCTTATCCACGCTAAGGTAAAAAAGCTTCAAAGCAATAATTTAAGACTGCCTCATATGGGTTGGAATACCGTGCATCATACCGATCATCCTTTATTTGAAGGCATTAAACAGGACGCTTACTTCTATTTTGATCATTCTTTTGCCATGGAAATCAATGAAAACGCCATCGGCATCAGTGATTACGGTCAGAAATTTGCAGCAGCAGTAGCTGTCGATAATTTTATGGGTGTGCAATTTCATCCTGAAAAGTCTTCTGCTGCAGGCGAGCGTTTATTGTCTAATTTTATCAATAATTTTTAGGAGCCTTTGAGGTGATAATTCCTGCTTTAGATCTGCTTTATGGCAATGTAGTGCGCTTAAAGCAAGGCGATTATGCCAAACGTACGGTATTCAAGGTCGATCCTGTGCATAGAATCCTCGAAGCTGCTCATCAGGGAGCTGAGCTTGTGCATATTGTTGATTTACAGGGTGCTAAGGATCCTGTAAAAAGACAGAAAGCTTTAATTGAACGCATCGTCAAATGCTCTCCTCTTCCAATTCAAACTGGCGGCGGAATCCGCAGCGCCTATGATGTAGAAAATCTTTTAAAATTAGGCGTTGAACGTGTTGTAATCGGCTCCATTGCAGTTAAAAATCCGCAGATGGTCAGAAGCTTTTTTAAGCGTTTTGGCCCTGAGCATTTAACCTTAGCCTTAGACGTACGCGTTGAAGACGGCGTACCTTACGTTGCAACCCATGGCTGGCTTAAAACTTCCAATCAGACTATCGATGCTGTTTTGCGCCACTATCTGCCGTATAAGCTCCAGCACCTGCTGGTAACGGATATCAGCCGCGACGGCATGATGCAGGGCTGCAATACCGATCTCTACGCCATACTGGCTAAAAAATATCCATCCTTAGATATCATTGCCTCAGGCGGCATCTCCTGTTTAGATGATATTAAGGCTGTTGCAGCTTCAGGAGCAACTTCCGTAGTCTTAGGCCGTGCTCTTTTAGAGCGCCGTTTCACTGTTGAGGAGGCCTTAAAATGCTGGCCAAACGCATAATTCCCTGCTTAGATGTACGTGACGGCGTTGTCGTCAAAGGCGTGCAGTTCCGTGATCATGAAATCATGGGCTCAATTTTAGATCTTGCCAAGCGCTATGCTGATGAAGGCGCCGATGAGCTGGTATTCTATGATATTACTGCTTCCTCAGACGGCAGACGCGTTGATAAGTCCTGGGTGGCAAAGGTTGCCGAGGTCATCAACATCCCGTTTGCTGTTGCAGGCGGCATTAAGAGTATTGAGGATGCCCGTACCATCTTAGCCTATGGTGCCGATAAGATTTCTATTAACTCTCCAGCTCTGGCTGATCCTGACTTAATTACCAGGCTTGCCGACAAGTTCGGCGTACAGTGTGTCGTTGTCGGCATCGACAGCTTCTATGATGAAACCATTGGCGATTATGTAGTCAAGCAGTATACCGGCAAGGTTGAAAAGACTGTCACTACTGCATGGAGAACCTTAGACTGGGTAGCTGAAGTGCAAAAACGCGGTGCCGGCGAAATTGTATTAAATATGATGAATCAGGACGGCATGCGCCGCGGCTACGATCTTGTTCAGCTGAGCAAGGTTCGCGAAATCTGCAAGGTTCCCTTGATCGCCTCCGGCGGTGCCGGCAGCATGGAGCACTTTGAGCAAGCTTTTAACGCTGCTAATGCTGATGGAGCTTTAGCCGCTTCCGTATTCCACAAAGGAATAATTCATATCCCTGCGCTTAAAGATTATTTAAAAGAAAAAGGAGTATGTATCCGTGATTAGATATTTTCATGGCTTTAAGGATTATGCCGATCTCGATTTTAAGAAAGTCGGCGGATTAATGCCTGCTATTATTCAAGACTGTCAGACCGGCCAGGTTTTAATGCTAGGCTACATGAATGAAGAAGCTTTGCATAAAACCGTAGAAACTGGTCTTGTAACTTTCTTCTCCCGCACTAAGCAGAGACTCTGGACAAAAGGAGAGGAGAGCGGTCATTTCCTGCACATGCGCTCGATTGCCTGTGACTGCGACAATGATACTCTCTTAATTTTGGTACGTCCTGAAGGCCCTACCTGCCATAAGGGTACTACCAGCTGTTTTGATGCCTCTCCTCTGCCTGATTCTACCTGCAGATATTTAGCTCAAATGGAAATTTTAAAATGCAGCCGAGTGTAAATACGCATATAGGCTTTGAAGCTGAAACCATAATTATTTTTGCGGCCTTAGCTATCATAGCCTTTTTAATTGATATGTGGGCTCATCGCGGTGATAAGCCTATTTCTCTGACAGCAGCTTCTTTATGGACGCTCTTCTGGATTGCCGTCGGCTTAAGCTTTGCGCTTTTCCTAGGCTATCACTTTAACTATGAGGTAGCATCCTTATATCTTGCAGGCTATCTATTTGAGCAGGCGCTCTCGGTTGATAACCTCTTTGTGATGATGGCTATTTTCTCGTGGTTCGGAGTTCAGGATAAATACTGCCACCGCGTGCTCTATTGGGGTGTTCTGGGTGCGGTAGTCTTCCGTCTTGTCTTCGTTGTTATAGGAGCCTCGCTCTTTGCTATGGGTCCTATTGTTGAGCTAATCTTCGCTTTTGTAGTTCTGCTTTCAGGCGTAATGATGCTCAAAAAGAAAGATAACTCTGAGGTTTCAGACTTCTCATCTCATATTGCCTACAGAACAGTAAAGTGGTTCTTCCCTATTTTCCCGAAAATGGTAGGACATGCTTTCTTCTTAAGCCGCAAGGAGGTTCAAGCGGAATTGGCAAAGCCTGAGAATAAGAATATTGTGCTAAAGCGCACCGGCGCCTGGTTCTGCACTCCGTTATTCTTATGCCTGGCAGTTATTGAAACTACTGACGTGCTGTTTGCCTTTGACTCAGTCCCTGCAGTAATCGCGGTTTCTCGCGAGCCATTAATTGTTTATTCTGCAATGATGTTTGCGGTAATGGGCTTACGTTCCATGTACTTCGTATTAGATGCTCTGCGCAAGTACCTAGTCCACTTGGAAAAGGCCGTTATCTTCTTATTATTCTTCATTGCCTTTAAGCTTGCTGCAGGCGCCTGCGAACATCTTTTTGGCTTTGGCACCCAAATCGATGTATACGTCTCCTTAGGCGTAATTGCCGTAATCTTGGGCATCGGCATTCTCTCCAGCTTGATTTTCCCGAAAAAGGAAGACAAATAAGCTTAAAATCCGGCAGATGTAATTTTGCCGGATTAATTTCTTTCTTATAAAATCCCATATTATATATAAACACTATTAATAGTATATTTATTATCTACAAGCGTCTGTGGTTTTCGATTCTACGCAAATTGCCATATGCAATAAACTATCGCTTAATAGCATAATACTTTAACTCAATAGATAATTCTTTATTTAAGTTATCAGCTGTA
>CAJKNC010000027.1 GCA_905201175.1 uncultured Succinatimonas sp. | reverse complement strand
TTCATAACAAAACCCCATTATCAATCATGTGATCAATAATGGGGTTCATACTAATCTTTGAAAGGTAATCTTTTATTATACATAATAAAAAAGCTGATTTTTTAATTATTGTGCTGCAGCTGAGCATTTTCTCTCGGCAGATTTTGCTGTTAAAAATTCTCAGAAGACAGAAAAGCAAATTTTTATTCAGTCTAGGCATGAGAATGACTAATAAAAAATGCTGAGGCATGCTTAGCTATGCATCATGGGAAGCACACTAAAAGCAATCAGCAGCAGATCTTATGCTTTTATTTATGCATATAAGCATTCATGGATATTTTATGAATACAGCAATTATTTAAATATCAATCATAAATTTAAGCTTTCTGAGCTTTTGAGCAAAAAAGAATGGGCTTATCAGCAAAATCATTCTCGCTATTTTGTGCTAATTTTAAGACATTCAGAAAAGGCAGTCATATGGAAAAGCAGAAAGTTCTTGATTATTCAAATGTATTCATCGCTTGTTATTTTGCAAATAACAGCGAATGCCTGCATGCTAATAAGGAACATACATTGATTTATCTTTGTTCTGGAATTTTAGAAATTACAGAACATGGAAATAAGCATATTCTTAATGCTGGGGAATATGCTTTCATGCGCCGTGATCATCGTATGATAATGCAAAAGCATGTTCAAAATAATATGCCTTACCGCTCTATAGTACTTAAATTTTCACGTAAATTTTTACGTGAATTTTATCAGAACATTATTAAAAAAGATCTGCCGAAACAAGCTAAGAGAGATGAGCGCAGCTTTATAAAGCTGCCTGCGGATCGGCCGGATATCAAAAGTTTGTTTGAATCGATCCAGCCTTTTTTTGATTCTGGTGCTAAGCCTTCTGAAGACTTGCTGAAGCTGAAGATGACGGAAGGAATGTATGTTCTGCTTCATACCGACGCAAATTTGTATGCATCTCTCTTCGATTTTACTGATCCCTGGAAAATCGACCTTTTAGAATACATGAACGAAAACTATATGTACGATTTGTCCATGGAAGAAATGGCTGCTGATACGGGGAGAAGTCTTTCATCTTTTAAACGAGATTTTAAAAAGGTTAGCATTCTTCCTCCGCAGAAATGGATTATAAAGCGCCGTCTGGAAGCGGCTCATGAACTTATTGTCTCGGGAAAATATGATAAGGTGACGGATGTCTGCTATCAGGCAGGATTTAAAAACCTTTCGCATTTCTCCAGAAGCTATAAAGAAATGTATGGCTGTTCTCCTGCTGCTAATAATCGTCAGCACTTAATATCGGGAAAATAGCCTTAAATTTTTGGCAGATATTTTAATCAAGCAGGCCTTGCCTTTAAAGTTCCGGAAGAGGAAAGGTCTAAGGCAGTCTATGCCGCGTTAAAACTTATCCGGACAGGAGCTAAAGCATATGAAAAAACTCTTTTATTCTCTGCTTATGGCAGGTCTGACATTCAGCTTTACAGCTTACAGCGAGGGAGAGGCAGTAAAAGCCGAATCTCAGATAGAAAGCCATCGAGATAATTCCGCTGCCACAGACAGCCTGCCTGCAGGCAATACACTGATAGTTTATTACAGCTTTACTAATAATATTCAAAAAATCGTTTCTGACCTGCAGACTCAGATAGATGCGGATGTATTGCGTGTTGAGCCGGCTGAAGAAGGCATTGACTATGCTGCTGACAACTATGCTGCAGGAAGTTCGCTGATTTCTGCCATACGTGAAAATCCTGAGGATGCTTCGTCATATCCAGATATTCGCACGACTATAGGTAATCTAGATGAATATGATACCGTCATTGTGGCTGCGCCGTTATGGTGGAGCAGCATGGCAGCTCCAATGCAGACATTTCTTTTTAAATATGGCAGTCAGATGTCAGAAAAGCATATCGGACTTATCGTATCAAGTGCAAGCACCGGCATAAGCGGCGTGGAAGCAGATTTGCGGCGGCTTGTGCCAGATGGAGATTTTATAGAGCCTAGTCTTTGGATACGTTCATCACAAACTTCCGATTGTCATTCTATGGTTGCCGATTGGCTTGAAGAGATCCATTATGGAGCTTCTGAATAAAATTTAAGAATAAGCAGGGTAAAATAGCTTTTAATTAAGCTGCGTCTTATTTAAGCGGTTTTCTTTATTAGGCTTTCCCGCAGGATTATGTTAATAATGCGGGAGCAGCTAAAAGAGCTTTGAATTTTCCCTGCATCCGCAGCAAAGGAGAAATAACATGCAAAGCAAAACTGTAATCGCGTATTTTTCCGCTACCGGCACTACGGCTGAGGCGGCCCGTATGATTGCAGACATGACGGGCGGCCGATTATGCAGAATAATTCCGCAGCAGCCTTATACCACCGAAGATCTTAACTGGCATGACAGACAGTCGCGCAGTTCAGTTGAGATGAACAATCCGCAGGTACGTCCGGCATTGCAGGAAACTCAAATGGATATAGGCAGCTGTAATCTGATTTTTATCGGTTATCCTATCTGGTGGGATCTGGCACCGCGCATTATCAATTCTTTTATTGAAAGCCATAATCTTAAGGGTAAAACGCTTGTGCCGTTTGCAACCTCAGGCGGGAGCAGCATAAACAACAGCGTAATTGTACTGAAAAATACCTATCCTAAGCTTGACTGGCAGAATGGCAAATTGCTCAATGGACTCAGCAGCAGTGCAGTTAAGAATTGGATTGGCGATATAATGAAAAAAACAATAATCTCGATGAATAAAGATATTGTCTAAAAAAGATCAGAATAATAAATCTTTATTTATAATGACAAAATTGCTGTATTAGCATCAGGCAGCTTTCTGAGCCTATAAAAGCTCTTATCGAGGAAGTCAGCAGTTTAAAATAAAGCTGTGAGGATAAAGAAAGCTGCTTTAGCATACTGGATTTAAATCAGCTTTTGCGGCATGATCTTTATAAAGATCAATTTCTATACTTTTTACGCAGATAAACAAGATTCGCCATGGACATTAATAGCTGCACATCACCTATACCTGAGGGGATCACCCCGATGACGGTAACTGCTTATTTGGATATTACTGCAGATATTTTAGATAAATGCGGCATAGCCTATGTGCAGGGTGAGATTAGCGAATTAAAAAAGGCAAAGCATCTATATTTTCAGATCCGGGATGACTCGTCGGTAGTTAACTGCATTTTATGGGCCAATGCCTTAAAAAATCTGGATTTTGAACCGGCTGTCGGAGATAAGGTTATTGTCTGCGGCAAGAGTACCATCTATGCCCGTGCAGGAAGATTCAGCCTGCAGGCGCATGCTCTGTATAAGCAGGGCTTAGGCTATTTAATGCAGCAGCTTAAGCTGCTGCAGCAAAAGCTTGCCGCCGAAGGAGTATTTTCTCATCCTAAGCGAAAAATTCCTGATTTTGTTAATACCGTCGGCGTTATTACCTCTAAGGACGGCAAAGCTGTACATGATATTCAGATGACCTTAAATTCTCGCAATAACGGCATAAGCATCTTAGTTTATGATGCCCGAGTTCAAGGTCCCGAAGCACCTGCCAGCTTAATTCGCGCCTTGAATCAAGCCAATTACGAAAATCGCTGCGACGTATTGATTATCGGCCGCGGCGGCGGCTCCTTTGAAGATCTCTTAGCCTTCAGCGATGAATCCGTAGTCAGAGCAGTGGCTGCTTCAAAGATACCCATTATTTCTGCTGTAGGTCATGAGCCGGATATAGCCTTAACGGACTTTGCTGCAGATGTTCGGGCAAGCACGCCTTCAGTTGCTGCAAATTTAGTTTCAGCAATTACTAAGGATGATATTTACCAAAGCGTTGAAAGCTGCAGACAGCGTATAGAAGCTCTGATAGGCAGACAGCTGCATAATACTCTTATAAATTTCAAGAATCTTGATTCGCGCTTTCAGAATGCCGGTCCTTTAAATACCATAAAAATTCATGAAAATAAATTAAAGGCAGCTGTTTTGCTTTTGGATAAATTTATTTCCTTTAAAATCAGCCAAAATAAAGACATTATTGCTTCTTTTAAAGAAAAATTAATAAAAAACTCTCCTGAGCTTAGAATAGAGAAAAAACGCAATTATATTGCAGCAAAGGAAAGTTATCTGAATGATGTCATAAATGCAAGGCTGCAGTATTTTGAAAGCTCTTTAAGCAGCTCTAATGAAAGGCTTAATAAATTAGATCTCAAAGGACTATTAATTGCTAAAAAGCATGACGTCTTAAAAACAGAAATGAATTTATTTGTGAATTTATCAGATAAGCTCCATGGAGCACAGAATCAGCTCTCATCATTAGAGAACAGGCTGTCAGCTCTTGGTGTTGAATCTAAGCTTCATGAATATCAGCAGCTGCTCTCTGAGAGGATTGCCAAACTGCAGGCTTTAAATCCCTTATCCTTATTAGAAAAAGGCTATACCTTAACTGTTGATGAAAAAGGCAATCATATCAGCTTTGAGAAGCTGAAAATAGGAGATGCCCTTATCACGATTACCAATAAGGGCAAGCTTAAGTCTCAGATTTTAGAAAAGGAGTCTGAGACATTAACCGAAGATTTCAGACAATAGCGATGTCGTTATATAAACATGATTTTCCTCAGGAGCTAAGTCAAAAAGTGGCTCGTCAAAGTTTTCATAACTCCAGTCATTTACCTCTTCCACGGCAACATTCATAGACATGAACTTCAAGCTTAAGCATAAGCCTTGGAATTCATTCAAATCCATAATCTCAGCATTTTCTGTATAAATTGCATGCAGAAGCTTATACACAGCATCAGAGGGCAGGGGAACTTTAGCTTCTGCCTTAATCTCTTGCGGGGCAGCCTGAGCATCTGAGGCTGCAGGGACGCAAGCTTCAGCTTTTTTAATGTCATTGCTGCCTTCTAAAGTCTTATCTGCAGCAATTTGACCATCATCAGAATTTTCATCCTTAATTTTAGCTATAACATCCTGAAGCTGAGCACTTTCCTGAAGCTTGGATCTGATTAAATTGGAATCTAGATTAGAGAAAATCGGTTCGTTTTTATTAAACTCCGGTACCGTCTTATGACGAGCGATCAGATCTCGCTCCTGTAAATGCAAAATAGCAAAGAGATCTTTTATTTTATTTAGAAGCAGCGGATTAAAATTATATTTAAAGATAACTTTCCGTCCGATAAAGCGCACGCATTCTCTTGCATTTTTATAGTAATCCAAAGATCTGTCGGCAATATAAACTTCCTTTAGCTGTTCAGGCAAAAATGGCTTGCTTTTAGCTATGTTTATTGACAGCTGCGATAAGAATTCCTGAATAAAAGCTCTTTCATTCTTGTCCTTTGAAAAGAAATTAGCCAGCTCAGCTATAAAGGTAACCTTACCGACAGCGTAGTAAAATAACAAATAGGCAAATTGAGCTGATTTTAATTTTTCAATAAATTTAGCCGTCAAAATTCCAAAAGCCGGCGTAATGGAGGCAAATTTATGATGGGAAAAATGCTTGCCCAATTTTTCAGGAAGCAGTTCATCGCTAGGCAGACTTATAAGACCAAGCTTTAATAATTCATGCTTTAAGCTGCGGCATAATTCAGGAGACCATCTTAGCGATAATAATCTGCATAAATCTTCATCAGAGGTGAAAGCAACATTTAAAAGCTTTGCTTTAAGTGCATCTTTAGCCAGATCTGAAACTCGATTGAGCATCAGATCTACCAAAAGATGATTATCTTCAGGCTTGATTGAAAGCAAATAATCAAAATGCACGCTGAATGGTTCTAATAATTCATAGAATTTTTTAGCAAAAATCCGATTGCAGGAAAAGAAATAGGGTGCATGTTGTTTTATTTCAGCAGAGCTAATCAGAGGGCTTAAGATATTTTTGGCAAAAATTTGTTCAAAAAGAGTCTTATAAGGGCGAATATATTGATTAGTCTGAGCAAAATCGGCCAAGTTTTTTTCTTCGAAGCTAGGCGAGCATTCGATAAAATCTGCTGGCAGCTTACCTAAGCGATCGGCTAAATTAAAGCTTAGCTTTAAAATTAAATCTAAAGCTAAAGGTCTCTGCAGCCATACTGACTGCAAATGGAAATTAGCTAAAATAGATCTTATTGCATAAAGCTTTATGTACGGCAGCAGTCTGCTGTGGCATTTGCTTAAATCTTCCTTATAGAAATCATAAATTTTATAAATTAAAAGATTCAGCAGATTAGGAAAGCAGCATAAGCCGAGACATACTGAGTCTTTAGGCAAAGCAGGATTCTTAAGATTAATCCCAAAGAGCACGTAATAGAAGGTTTTTATAAATAGCAGCGTATACTGATATTTTTTGAGCTCAGCATCTAGCATCTTAAGAAGCAATTCAGATCTTCTATGCCCAATTCCCTCAAGAGCGTTTTGTATGATTAGCCCAAAGAACATGCTGTGCTCAAGACGCAGCTCCTGATTGATATCATCAAGGGAGGGATTCTGCAAAAAATCGCGCAGCTCTTCAAGCTCTTCATCCTCCATAAGCCTCTGCGAGGTTACCTCTCCTATAGCTATCCATGGATAAGGGATCGCGTACTGAGAATTTTCGGTCCAGTACAGAAAGCCGGCCTCTCTGCAGGGAGTGATTAAATTGCGGGCTTCCTGAAAGAAAATCTGATTAAAGTCCGGTATGGTTTTGAAGAAGCCTGCAGCAGCATTATCGATATGATCGCTTAAAATTTTATTCAGCCATTCAGGCAGGCCTAGGTTTCTAGTCAGGCTTTCTTTGAGGCTTGCTCGCTGAGCCTTTAGTTCAGCTTCGTCAGGCTTGCTGCTTCCTAAGCGCTTTAGATTGATATAAATACTGGATAATTTATTTTTTAAGCCCTTAGAGGATTGTGCCTTTGCTTCTTCTGCCTGCATTAAGACATCGTTTTTAGGCAGGGTGTTAAAGGCGGGGTATTTATGAATGCCTAACTTATGCTCCTGCTCTAAAGCCGAAAACTCTTCATTTAAGCGATCAATATAAGGATAATCCTTTAAAAATCTTGGTTTATATGTAGCTTGTGCCGCAATTAAAGCTAAATATTTTATTACAGTCTGCTGCTGTTCATTTTTAAGCGGCTTAAAGCTGTATTCTGGATCTGAAAAATCGCAGATATAATTGCATTGCTCGCCTGCATAAGTATAGCAGGAGCGTAAGAATTCAGCCCCCTCATGCGGAAGCTCCAGATTGCTGATAATGGCGTTTAAGGTCATACGCTGCTGCGTGCATAAATGCTCCTTGCCGATTACGCCTAGAGATTCAAAGACTCTCAGCATGATATTGTAATTAGTAAGCTTTAAATTCATGCGGGAGATATGGGCCATATCTTTAGGCTGGGGAGCTCTTTTTTTGGCTATGAGATCGGTTACGTAGGCATAATCCTCATCATGCTGCATATTAGGCTTTATAGTTACATAGATAATATCATTAAAACCTAAATTGCAAGGTATAAAGCCAGGGACCAGCTTTAGATCGAATTCTGATAAAAGCTTACTGATAGCTGCATATTCTTTTTTAGAATTTTTTTCGAAAGTATCTTTATCATATTCAAGCGACAGGGCTGAGCATAATTCAGAAAGACTCATAGTTAGAATGCGGCGGGACTGAACTAAGTGCCGCAGAGAGTCGTATTGCTTTTGCTGACTTTTGGATAGATCTGAAAGTCGATTTTGGTAATAAGTTGCGTCTTTTACTGCTTTTAACATATCTAAAAACTCCGATCTATTCGATTTTATTCTTTTTTATAATGTTTTCAATAAATTACCTATATAAGTTTGATTTTAACCACAAAAAATGATCGTTCAGTTTCTCTTTACAAATAAAGCCGCTTCAAATTTTATTTTTATAAAATAAAAAATTAAGCAAAAAGCTTACAAATAAGCTTTATGCTATTGAAAAAATAGACTTTCCCCCTATAATTGCAACAAACTTTTTTCTTTAACAATCAAATCTGAGGTTTATATGTCAGAAAATTTAGAGCAAGCTCCTAAAGGCCTGCTTGACCGTATATTTGGTCTCACCCGTAAAAAGACTTCTGTACGAACAGAAATAATTGCCGGTCTAACTACTTTCGTGGCTATGGCTTATATTATTTTTGTCAATCCTTCAATCTTAAAAGAGGCTGGCATTCCTCATGAAGCCGCCGTTGCAGCTACACTTTGGTCTGCAGCATTATGTACCTTAGCAATGGGCTTCTTTGCCAATATTCCGGTAGCAGTTGCTCCCGGCATGGGCTTAAATGCATTCTTCACCTTTTATGTCTGCAATACCTTAGGCCTCCCATGGCAGACTGCTTTAGGCGCTGTATTTATCTCCGGTATCGTCTTCTTAATATTAACCATAACTAAGCTTCGTCAGCTTATCATTGATTCTGTTCCGATGAGCTTAAAGTCAGCTGTAGTCGTCGGTATCGGCATGTTTATTGCTTTCGTCGGCTTACAAACATCAGGATTAATTATTGGTTCTCCTGCAACTAAAGTAACCTTAGGCAGCATGGTTGATCCTAAAGTTCTGCTTAGCGTGCTGGGTATCATTATTATCGGCATTCTTTTAGCTTTAAAAGTTAAAGGAGCTATGCTTATCGGTATTGTTGCCGTTGCCGTTATCGGCATGATTTTCGGCGTATCTCCAGCACCGACCAAGGTTTCTGACGTAATAAGCTTCGATTTGCCGCATTTCGGCGAGACCTTCATGGCGATGGATTTAGTCGGAGCTTTCCACTACGGCTTGTTTTCCATTGTATTTACCTTCACTGTAGTTGAGCTTTTCGATAATATCGGCACCTTAATCGGCGTCGGCAAGGCTGCAGGCTTAATGGATAAGAATGGTCATATTGAAAATATCGACAGAGCCTTATTAACCGATTCTTGCGGCACCATGATCTCTGCTGTAATGGGTACCTGCACGGTTACCTCTTACGTTGAATCCACAGCTGGTGCCAACGCCGGCGGCAGAACCGGTCTTACTGCCGTAACAGTAGGCGTTTGCTTCTTATTGTCTTTCTTCTTAGCTCCTTTAGCCGGTTTAATCCCTGGTTATGCTACAGCTCCTGCTCTTATTATTGTAGGTGCTATGATGATGAAGAATGTTTTAGGGGTTAACTTTGAAGACTTCACAGATTCAATTCCTGCTTTCTTAACTATAATCATGATGCCGTTAACCTACTCAATTGCCAACGGCTTCGGCTTTGGCTTTGCAAGCTACTGCCTGCTTAAGGTTTTCACTGGCCGTGCTCGTGAAATCAGTCCAGTAATGTGGGTTGTAACTGTAGTATTTATGATTTCCTTCGTTGTACGTTAATCTTTTCAATGCGCCTTAAAGCCTTAAGGCGCATTATGTTTTCTTCATCTGTTAGATTTTCTCTTCTTTAGCTTTAATCTTATTTTTATAACATAAGCTTCTTTAATTATCTAAGTATTTGACTTTGACAATTATTTGATAAAATAAGCCTAAACATATCAAGGATAAATTATAAATTTTATGCTTTTAAATTAAAGCAGAATTCTTTTACAGCATCTTATGAGTTTAAGTTCCCAAGATACCTATTTGATTCCTGCGCTTGCTAAAAATGAAGTGCACAGGACTGAAATTATTATTAAGAAAAGCCGTTTTATTACCAGTATTGGTCATACTAAAGGTGTAGACGAGGCGAAGTCTTTTATTGATAAGATTTCCGCTGAATTTGCTGATGCCAGACATAATTGCTTTGCTTATAATGCAGATAAGCCCGGTTCAACAGGCTATGCTGGATGTTCTGATGACGGCGAACCTCACGGCACAGCGGGAAAGCCTATGCTGAATGTAGTAATTCATAGTGATATAGGCGAGATTACCGCTGTAGTTACCCGTTATTTTGGCGGCATTCTTTTAGGAACTGGCGGATTAGTTAAGGCCTATCAAGACAGCGTTAAAAATGCTTTAGATACCCTTAAGACGACCCCCATGGTCTTAACTTATGACCTTGAGATACAAATAGGCCCCAGATTTATAAGTCAATTTTTACGCTTATGTCAAAGTTATCAAGCTCAAATTTCAAATTGCGACTTTGGTATTGAGGCTATATATAAGATTTCATTGCCTCAATCTGAATATGAGGCTTTTCAGGCTAAAGTGATTGAAATGACTTCTGGTCAAGCAAAAATTATTAAAGATGAAAAATAGAAAATATAATTTAGGATAGTCAGGAGGAACAAATATGAAATTTAAGCAATTAATTATTGGTTCTTTAGCAGGCCTGCTTTTCTTTTCAGTGCCTGGCTTTGCTCATGGGCACAGCAGCCTTCACCACGATACTTACGTAAATGGTTATTATAGAAGCAATGGTACCTATGTACAGGGGCATTATCGTTCAGAGCGTGACGGTAATGTGTATAATAATTGGTCTACTAAAGGAAATGTAAATCCATACACAGGACAAGAAGGCACACGTAATCCTTATTAAAATTTTTATATTCAATATACGCAGATATTTCCTTGCGATTTATGCTTGAGATATCTATATTTATCCTCTCCGTTTAACAATTTTGCTGTTTATAAGCAATTTATTGAAAGTGTTTAATTTTCCATTTCAGATATGCTTTTATCACATTTTTTATCCAGCTATTTAAAAGCGTAAAATTTTCCTGAAATAAGGAGTTAAGATGAAATCTAGACTAGCAATAATTATTATATTTTTATTGATGAGCTTTATTTCTGTAAACGCCTATTCTTATGATGTTATATTTAAAATTGATAATAAACAGTATTTTCAAAATATTGATGAGTTAAATGAGGGAGCAGCAGCCTTTAGAAAAGCTTTGCCTTTAACTGTAGTTTTTGAAAATTTTGGGCAAAACGAAAGAATAGCTTATCTAAATAAGAAATTGGAAAATTTTAAAGACAATCCTCACTGTACGCCGGTTCGCGGAGATTTAACCTATTATGTACCGTGGGGGAATTTAGCGGTATTTGTTAAAGATTTTAGGTATTCTGAAAATCTTCTTTACATAACTCATTTAAATCAAGATTTGCTTGAAGCAATACAAAAAAGTCAAAAATCTTTAGTAATAATTGAAGAGAAATAGGGCATTGTAAGGCGGCTTTGCTTCATTATAAATAGCACAAGCTTTATAGTTAAAAATAATTCTTAAGCTTTAAATATAAGGCCGTAGAGGCAATATTTTATAAATTAAAATTTACGGCCTTAACAAATGAGGCATAAGCGCCAGTTGAGCTGCATTGCTTCTGACGCTTTATTAATTATTAGAAGCTGTATTTAAATCCTCCAGATAAGATATAAGTATCAGAATTATCAGCTCCTAAGGCAGTTTCGCCTTCAATAAAGAAGTAAGAGTTTTCAGAACTCTTGACTGACATGCCTAAGCCTAATGTATACCAGGTATCATCGTTTTCATAAGTAACATCCATATAGCCGCTATTATCATAAGCACGAATTTTTTGATCGCCTAAGAATTCATGCATTACATCGGCTCGAACATACATAGTTACAGAATGTTCCCAGTCAAGGAAGTCCTTTCCTGCTCTGAAGCCTGCACGGCCGATTAAGCTGTTAATAGAATCTAATTCAATCTCGCTGCCTTGAGAGGTAGTGTAATTAGCTCCAGCAACATATGTGTACTGCAATTGAGCTTGAGGCTCGATGTAGTAGTTGCTAGAATTTGAAAATTTCCATCCATACTCAGCAGAAATAGAGGCCAAATCATTAGAATACTCACCAGAAACATATTCATTCCATGTTCTGGTATTAAAACCGAAGTCATTTTTGAGATGACCATATTTTAATACCAAGTCCAGGTACTGGCCATCATCGGCAAGATAGGTAGTATAGAACCACAAACCGTATCTCTCAATATTGCCGTCACCGTAAACAGTACGGTAATCAAGATCTCCGTTCATGTAGTCAATAGCTAAGCCAGTATGGAATTCTCCGGAATCGAGAAGATCTCTTTGGTCAAAGCCTATTTCTACCATAGTGTTATGGCTTCTGAAGGAATCCTCCTTACCAATATTATCGTGACGCAGTCTGACCCAAACGCCGTGATCGGTATTACCAACGAATCTTGCTTCACCCAGACGCTTATTTAAAGTATCCATGTAGATAGCATTAGCATAGTTCGCACGAGACATATCGATAACGGTCTTGCCTATATCAGAGACTTCACGATTATTGATAGTGTAAAGCTTGTAATTAATTGCGCCGGTATCATCAGCAGAGTCTGCAGCTGCCTGAGGATCTGCTTCATCGCTCAAAGTCATAATTGCATCGACTTCATCATCAGTCTCTTGTTGGTCTTCGCCTACAGGAGCTCCTTCACTGCCAAATAATCCATCTACCGTATCACTGCCAGGCTTTTGTTCTGTTAAAGAATCTCCATTGTATAGATCGTTTTCATCATTATTATCATATTCATCGGTTGTTATGCCGTAAGTTACATTAAATATGCCCTTATCCATACTTCCGACATGGAATGTGACATCAGAACCTGCGCCAATTGTTGCAAAGCGCAAGCCATCGTGACCGTTATTAATTTCTGCCTCACTTACGGCATCAACCAGATTGATGTAGTAAGTACCGTTAGCTTCTTTAATATACAGCATATTACTGTTATTCAAGTTGTTGCCATCGAGATTCATACTGAATACTGCATCACCGTTAAACTTGTAAACAGTAAGAGCATTAGCCGCAGTATTTAAATCAGAATTAGCTTGTACAAGATTGATGATAGGAAGTCCGTTAACATCGAAAGATAGGGAATCTTGATCATCATCCAAATCAGCTTCATCTAAGGCTATTATTCCGCCATTTGTAGTTATAGAAGTTATCCAGCTTTGTCCAGTAACATTCCAAACAGATCCTTGACCCATAGTTAGGTTAATAGCACCGCCCTCATAAATTTCACTGCTGAAAGCGGGGTTGAAGAAAGTGGATGAACTATGGCCATTTTCAGAAATAACACCGGCATCGCCGTAATCGTCAGCTCGTCCTGTTAAAACGCCTCCGCAGCCTAAGTCAACGTTTAAGATGCCGTTATTACCGGCAAGCAGATTGCCTGTAATATTGATGCCTGAAGATGATGATTTAGATCTTATATCCACATAGCCTTCATACGCTGCCAAAATATCTCCAGAAATTGAACTTTTTATGGAGTTTCCTGAAGCATCTTTAAAATCGTCATAGGACAAAATTACTTTGGCACGATCCTCTGTGCTCATATTCTTGCTTGTGGAAACAGCATCCTTGCTTAAGTTAGTTGCCGTACCGGCAGCAATAGCGATATCCTGACTGTTAGAGCTTATAGCGTAACTGTCTGTAGCAATTGAAGTGAATCCATCTATATTGATGGCTGTACCTTTTTCATTTCCGTTATATGCCCAGACTACACGCTCCAAAGCAGATGAATAAGGATCAGCATGAGTCCTTAAAATATTAGATTCTCCGTTTAAATTTATTGAAGATCCGTCTTCTGCATATAATGCTGAAACAATACTAGACGAATTTAAATCACCAGCTTTTTCAATAACAGTTGTAGAGTAGACATAGTTAGTTTTAGAAGAGGAAGTTTGATTGCCTATTAAATCAACAGCGGCTCCAGTTCCAGAAGCATATACAGCTCCTGATAAATAGTTATACTTATCAGCATGTAAAGATACGTCAGAGTCGGCATTTGCTTTGATAGCATAACCATTATCAGACTGAATGAAGTTAGACTCTGCAGCTTTCAAATCAATTACTGAAGAATCTGATGCACTAATGCCTGAAGCGGAACCGGTAATTAAATTGCTGCCTTTAGCTATTACGTCAATGGCTGCAGTTTTTGCTGACTCAATGCCATAGCCTTCAAGGCCTTCAACATGATTGTAGCCGTTTGTAGCTTCAATATGAGCAGACCCGCCCTTTGCAGAGAGGCCTGAAGCTTCTCCGCCTACATAATTGTTTTCGGCAATTAATGAAACGTTATCATTGTCTGCTAATGATGCATTTTCTGTTAAATATATGCCTGTATCATGGCCTGATACGTAGTTATATTTAGCTTCGAGAGATACTGTGCCGTTCCCATCTATGCGGATGCCATCGCCAGTCTTATATGCATCATCTTCATCATAATAAGCAGAACCATAAACGGCATTGATTCCATTTTGGGCTATTAAGGAAATGTTCTGAGAGCCTCTGTGATCAATACCGTTATTGCCGGCTGCAATAATGTTATTTCCCGTTTCTGATTTCAAAGTTACATCAGCAAAGCTTTCTTGCTGCGTCAAAATACCGTCACCGCCGATTTCTCCTGAATCTGCAGCATTTTTCTTAGCTTCAGATAAAATAACGTTATTACCGGAAGTAGCGGTTAGGGCTACAGAACCTTGGGCATTATCTGCAATATTAATGCCGTCAGCGGAACTTGCATCTTTGCCGAAAGTACGGATATAGTTTGAGGCACCTGATAAAACTACCTTAGAGCTTCCTTCCTCTAAATGAATACCAAAGTCATTAGCAAAAATGGTATTGTCTTTAGAAGCTTCCATATTGACGGTTCCCGATGCCAGCTTAATTCCGGTTTGACCGCCATAAACTTCATTGTAGGAAGAATTAAGAGTTACTTGACCTGACGAAGAAATATCAATACCTGTGCCTGAATTTTCATCAGCATTTCCTGCATAAATAAGATTGTATTCATCAGATGTTGCATAATTAAAATCATCTGCTGTTAGGGTAACATTAGTGTCAGAAGCAGAAATTCCTATTTTATTAGAATAAACAGTATTATTAGTATGCGCATCTACATAAATTGTACCGCCAGTTGAGGTAATTCCGCTTTCTCCACCGCCTATATAGTTGCTTCCTCCTTTTGCTACAATAGATGCAATACTATCAGAGCCTTGATTAAAAATGCCGTTATTATTGCCGACAACGGTATTTCCTTCTGAACCATGGGATTCAAGCTGGATATTATAAGGTCGATTGGAAGATACATTTTTTTTTGTCAATTCAATGCCGTTATTTGCACCGAAAACCTGATTTTTTAATCCTGAAACATGTATCGTACCGTTACCATTCAAAACAATACCGCTGGCAGATTCTGATTTTTTCAAATTATCATTTTCAAAATTATAACCGCCGACGATAACATTGGTTCCTTGATCGTCTTTGATTTCTATTGACTGAGAACCGCTATGATCAATAGCTGTACCTCCGGCATAGATTTGATTAAGAACACCGATTTCTCCTTTGCCTTGAATATATATTTCTCCGCTGCTGTCTTTTCCGGTGTAAATGCCTTTGCCGTCTTCACCATAAGAAATAATGGAATTAATTCCGTTTTCTGCTGTGGAAGTAATAGTAATATTGCTGTCTGAGCCAGCATCCGTAACAATGGCATTACCAGAATTAACACTAACCTCGTTGTAAGCTCCCTGTAATGTTACATTATTATCTCCGGACTCAATATGAATGCCGTTTTGGTAAGCACGGACAAGGTTAGCAGAGGCGGCTGTAAATTCAGCAGTTCCTCCAGACATTACAAGACCTTCATTAAATAGATCCTGATTAGCTGATTTTTCTGATGAAGAGGAGCTTACGCCTATAATATTATTTCCAGATGTAGCTTCAGCTTTTACTGAACTGCCTGCAATATTGACGCCTATTGAATTATCTGCATTATTTTTATTTTCTTCTGTTGTAAAAATGTAGTTGTTTTCTGCAATTAGATTGACACTTTTTTCATATATATTTTCAGCCGCACCTTCGGCATTAACGCCTATGACTCCGCCAATATAGTTATCACCGTTTTCAGCAATTACATCAACTGTTCCGCCCTGAGTAGAAATTCCGTAACCGTTTGTATTTTTATAAGATTTTAACCCTTCAATATAGTTATCACCATTTTGAGCAATAACGCCAACACGTACAGACGAAGAGGTGCTGTCTACCTGCAAGCCATTATTATTTCCGACAATAGTATTTGCTATTCCGCCTTTTTCATTTATGTCATTTCCTTCAGCAGTGATCAATATATTATATTTCTTATCATTATTTGAAATGCTGCCTTGGGAATCAGTATCTTTATGAACATAAACTCCAGCATCATAGCCAGTAATAACATTTGATACCCCAGAATGTACGTTTATATACCCGTTACCTTCGCTTCTAATTCCGTCACCATTTTTGTCATCGCCTGTACGATTAATGCCGCCATGAATATAGGTGCTGCCTGCAGCTGTAAGGTCGGTATTTCCTTTTTTATTATTAGCATTACCATCACTATCTGTACTATCAATGCCGTTATTATTAGCATAAATAATAATATCTTTGGCTGAATTTAGCTGCAGATTTCTCTCGCCATATACCTGAACAGCATCATAAAAATGTCCATCTACTTCTGAAAATTTATCGCTTGATACAGCATCAACTCTTATATTGCCGGAATAGCTAATAATTTCAAAATTATCGTATACATCTTTAGAATCAGATAAATGTATTGCCGCACCGTGATAAGGACTGTCTTGGCCTTTATATCCGCTGTGCTTGATATATTCATAATCTCCGGATATAGCTGCAGCTTTATCATTATCTATTGTATATCTTTGAGAATCTGGATTATTTGATTCTGTAGGCTGTTCATCAGCTTCTTGATAAGTTCTTGTATAAGGTAAACCTTCAAAATTCCAGTCTGGAATATCCGCTTGTAAAGCTTGATCGTTTATTTGCGGTATTGATTTAGAAGAGGGAGCTTCGCTAGGTGTGACATCGCCATAAGCAGGCTTATTTGCTGCTGTATGCTTAACAATTTCATTTATTTTATTTTCAACTTCTGTTGTTATGCTTTCAATTTGAGTATCAATATTTAAAACAGGATCTGATGCATCATTTATTCCAGCATAGGCAGGAGATGAAATAACAGCAATCGCCACTGAAATAAAAGTCTTTGAATCTACTTTTTTTATAAATTGCTTTACCCCCCCCCTATGGATTAAGTCGCCTTTACTATAAGGCTTAGCAGGGATTGATTTATAAGCTTTTTTTAGCAGATGCTTTTCTTTGGTGAATTGCTGTGTCATTTTTTTTGCCTCAAAA
>CAJKNC010000026.1 GCA_905201175.1 uncultured Succinatimonas sp. | reverse complement strand
CATTTTTATAAAAATAAAATTCATTGGCCATAATCATATTGAAATAAAATCACTTTTATTTTTGAAAAATTTAATCTAATAAAATTCATTTTGATAAAATGCCTCTTGCCTTTTAACCTTTTTGAGGATGATTATGATCTTTGGAATTCACTATGCCGAATTAGGTATTACTATATTCTCGCTAGCAATATGCGGTGTTATTGCAGGATTTCTTGCAGGACTACTTGGAATTGGCGGAGGCATCGTTTTCGTACCATGCTTTTATTTATTATTCGTTAATTTTTTTAATATTGCTCCAGATACAGCTATGGTAGTAGCTACAGGCACATCTCTTTTATGTATGATACCTACTTCTATTTCAGCGGCCAGATCGCAATATAAGAAGGGTAATACAGATATATCCATTATAAAAAGATGGTCTGCAGCTATGATTATTGGCGTAATTGTAGGTATTTTGACTTCAAAATTTTTCGGCGGGAAATGGCTAGCCGCTCTCTTCGGCGGAGTTATGCTTCTAAATTCTATCAATACTCTTTTAAGAGCCGGAGCTAAGCCTACATTTGATCATCTTCCGTCCAGCCCGATTCAGCAAGCAATCGCTTTTTGTATAGCCTGTTTCTCTTCTATGTTAGGTATCGGCGGCGGCACCTTAACAGTCCCTGTATTAAATGCCTTCTCTGTTGAACCTCATAGATCTGTTGGAACATCCTCTGCTGTATCTTTATTTGTCTGCGTTCCAGGAGCTTTATTGATGCTTCTTACTAACTCCACGCCTGATGGCGCTCCAATAGGAACTTTTGGACTTGTGAATGTTCTAGCAGCTATATGTGTAGTCCCGATCTCCTATGTCTGTGCTCCTTGGGGAGTAAATATCGGCAAAAATATCCGTCCTTTAACCTTAAAGCGTATTTTTGCTATTGCTTTGTTTATAATCAGTGTACGCATGCTTTACAGCGGTATTACAGACTAATTTTGGAGAAATCATGACAGCACAACTCATCGATGGCAAGCTTATTGCCGCTAATATCCGTACAGGAATCAAAGAACAAGTAGAAAATTATGTAAAAAAAGGCTATCGCCGTCCTGCTTTAGCCGTAATTCTGGTTGGTTCAGATCCTGCTTCTCAGATCTATGTCCGCAATAAACACAAAGCCTGCGAAGACTGCGGCATTAAATCCTTAGCCTATGAGCTAGACGCCTCAATTAAGCAGAACGAGCTTAACGAGCTTATTGATAAGCTCAACAACGACAGCAATATTGACGGCATATTAGTCCAATTTCCTTTACCTGAGCATTTAAAAGAAAGTGAAATAGTTGAGCGCATCAGCTCCTCTAAAGATGTTGACGGCTTTCACCCTTACAACGTAGGCCGTTTAGTACAGCGTATTCCTTATATATGTGCTGCTACTCCCCATGGAGTCATGACCATGCTGCACAAAACCTTAGGCGATGATTTAAAAGGCAAAAATGCCGTAATTGTTGGAGCTTCCAATATTGTTGGCCGTCCGATGGCCTTAGAACTGCTGCTTGCAGGATGTACTGTCACCGTAACACACCGCTTTACTCCTATGGAGACTACTAAAGCCATGCTAAAGCAAGCTGATATTGCTGTTGTTGCCGTAGGAAAGCCCCGCTTTATTGACGGAGCTTGGTTTAAGGATGGCGCTTGTGTTATTGATGTTGGCATCAATCGTCTTGAAAACGGCAAGCTCTGCGGAGATGTTGATTTTGACAGCGCAGCTGATCACGTAGGCTATATAACTCCAGTTCCTGGCGGTGTTGGTCCTATGACTATTGCAACTTTAATGCAAAACACCTTAACAGCTTATGAAAGCCATATAAAATAAATCTAGAATATATCTATTGCAGCTGAATATTTATAAATTTTATTTTAATATAAGTCATTAAACTAAAAAGGCCTGTTAACAAACAGGCCTTTAATTTAAAAATAATTACTTAAATTAAGCTAATTAAATTATCCATCTTAACATCAGGATTTACGTCTAAGCTATAATCAACGCCTTCAACATTAAAGCCAAATAATTGCAGGAACTGTAATTTATAGTCGGCATAATCGCTAATCTCTGAGAGATTTTCAGTAGTAACCTGCGGCCACAACTCCTTGCATTTGTTCTGTACGCTGTCACGCAGCTCCCAGCTATCCATACGAACACGGCCTTGATCGTCCAGTTCAGTTTTTTTGCCATAAAGAGCATCGCTAAACATACGGAAAATATGAGCAATTACAGACTCATAAATCCCCTGCTCACGCATAACCTTAAAGCACAAAGAAATATATAAAGGCATTACAGGGATTGCTGACGATGCCTGAGTTACTACCGACTTCAATACAGCTACACGAGCATCACCATGTAAAGGAGCTAAACGCTTACGATTTGCAATAGCAGCTCTATCCAGATCTTCCTTTGCCTTGCCTAAAGCTCCATGCCAGTAAATCGGCCAGGTGATTTCTGTGCCGATATAGCTATATGCCACAGTCTTGCAGCCATCAGCTAAGACTCCGGCAGCGCTTAAAGCCTCAATCCACAACTCCCAATCCTGTCCGCCCATTACTTTGACTGTATTAGCAACCTCTTCATCGGTAGCAGGCTCTAAAGTTGCTGTGATAATTTCGTTTTTATTAGTATCAATAGCAGTAGAAGTATAAGCCTTACCAATAGGCTTTAAAGATGAGCGCACAACTTCACCTGTCTTCGGCATCTTTCTAACAGGGGCTGCTAAAGAATAAACTACCATATCAACCTGGCCTAAATCAGCCTTAATAATCTCAATAGTCTTCTGGCGGCACTCATCTGAAAAAGCGTCAGCATTGATATTCTTTGCATAAAGACCTGCTGCAGAAGCGTATTTAGTAAAAGCTACCGTATTGTACCAACCTGCAGTACCGGGACGTTTTTCTGTTCCTGGCTTCTCAAAGAAAACGCCTAATGTGGCAGCGCCGCTACCAAAGGCTGCACTTATACGAGAGGCTAAACCGTAACCGGTTGAAGCGCCAATTACTAAAACCTTTTTCGGCCCATTTTCAATTTTTCCCTGAGATTTTACATACTCAATTTGATGCTTGACGTTAAGGTCACAGCCTGTAGGATGAGTGGTGACACAGATAAAACCGCGTACCTTAGGTTCGATGATCATAAAGAAACTCCACTAAAAAATTTCCGTTATAGAAATTTTGCTTTCTATATTACTAATAATTTTATCACAATCTCAAATGATGCCGATGATCTATACATAATGCATAAGCATACAAAGCTTAAGCTTATAAATATAAAAATTATCCTTTTTAAAATTTTTCTAAAAATACAAAGCATTATGCTAGATAAAAACAAGTATAATTGCACCTGTTTCTTATATAATTGCAAAATCCTTAAAAATGATAATAAAAACCTTAAAAATTGCCTTAACAGCCTTAATCTTAATCATAAATACCCAAGCATATGCTATACCGGCTAAAAGTACGCCCCTTGAAGGCACCCAAATAGGCGTTGCCTATACTCTGCCAAACAGCCAGCAAATATACGGTAAAAATATCGATACTTTTATGCAGCCGGCATCAACTCTAAAAGTTGTAACCGCTTTAGCCGCTGTCTTATATTTAGGTCAAGACTATACTTTAAAGACTCTTTTAGAAGTCCCTCCGCAGAGCTTAAATCAAGACGGCTCCTTGCGTTTAGGGGAGGGCGGTGTTTTAAATGGCAATATCCTGATAAAATTTACAGGCGACCCTAGTTTTAAATCAAAAGATTATGCAACATTAGTTCAAAGTTTAGCTAATGCCGGAGTAAAAAAAATCAACGGTTCAGTAATTTTAGATTTAAGCCGTTTTGGCGGTTTAAGCCGCGGTCAAGGATGGTCTTGGAATGACTTGCCTGTCTGCTTTACCGCTCCTGCTGGAGCTGCAATCATAAATCGTAATTGCGCATTTGCTAATCTGCAGCCTCATGGCATAGGTAAATTATCCACATCGGCTGTCCCACAAGGAGTGCCTATTTCTATTGATTCTGAAGCGTACGGCATCTCTCCTGAAAAATACGGCATTAACTGCGAGCTTGAAACAAATCTCTATCGCAATAATCATTATCGCATTTCAGGCTGTGTGCCTGTTCAAAAGCAAAACAAGCCCTGGCCACTATCCTTAGCTGTATCAGATCCGGAACAATGGGCCGTAGATTGGACAAATATAGTCTTTAATCGAAAAAAAATTCAAATTGACGGCATTAAGATAAGTCATGAGAGTATTAATGACTACGCAATATTCGGCTATATTGAATCAAAGCCTTTAAAAGAGCTCTTAAAATATATGCTTTATCGTTCAAATAACCTCTATGCCGATGCTATTGCTAAGAATATTGCTTATGAATATTACAAGCTTCCGGCGACATATCAGCGTACCTCTGCAGCAATTCGTTCAATCCTAGCAAAATATGCCAATATCGATTTAGAGCACGCCTATTTTGTCGATGGTTCTGGATTATCGCCACATAATATCGTCTCTCCGCATATCATGCTCAATATTTTAGAGTATATTAACCATAACGATGATAAACTTCATTTTATTGAACTGCTGCCTGTAGCAGGAGTATCAGGTTCTATGCACTGGCGTGCATCTACTTCTCAGCCGCCTTTAGCTAAGAATGTAACTGCTAAAACAGGTACTTTGCAGAATGTCTCTAATTTAATGGGTTTTATTACCACCAAATCTGGCAAGCGTGTAAGCTTTGTTATATATACAGGAGCTTTAAACTACGATCAAAAAACCAGAGATATGGTGAAATATCGTCGTATGGCTTCCCCGCACTTAGGGTATGAACGTTATGTTTTAGAACAAATCTATAATGAAAAAGTTATGGGACGTGACTTCAAATAATATTAGTTATATTTATAGGTGCTAAAATAAAGCATCTACAAATAGCAGGATAACAGGTTGCAATTTATGAAATTACTGCAAAAATCACATAAGCTCGACAATGTCTGTTATGACATTCGCGGTAAAATTCATCAAGAAGCTTTGCGTATGGAGGAAGAAGGGCAGCGCATTTTAAAGCTAAATATAGGTAATACTGCGCCCTTTGGTTTTGAAGCACCTGAGGAAGTTGTACGTGATGTAATCCGTAATTTGCCTAATTCTCAAGGCTATTGTGAATCTAATGGTATTTTCCCCGCCCGCAAAGCTATTGCCCAGTATTATCAGCAAAAAGGCTTAAAGAACGTTGACGCCGATGATATCTTTATCGGCAACGGTGTCTCTGAACTTATCACCATGACCATGAATTCCTTATTAAATAATGGTGATGAGGTTTTAGTCCCTGCTCCTGACTATCCTTTGTGGACAGCAGCTATCAACTTAGCCGGCGGCCGTGCTGTTCATTATATTTGTGACGAACAAGCTAACTGGTACCCTGATCTAGAGGATATGAAAAAGAAACTATCCCCTCGTACTATAGGCATTGTTTTAATCAATCCTAACAATCCTACCGGTGCCGTTTATCCGACCCCAGTTTTGCAGGAGATTGTAGAATTTGCCCGCCAAAATAATCTTGTAATCTTTGCCGATGAAATCTACGATAAAATTCTCTATGATGATGTAGCGCACCGCAGCATTTGTACTTTAGCTGACGATATTACCGTGGTGACATATAATGGCTTATCTAAGGTATACAGAGCCTGCGGTTTCCGCCAAGGCTGGATGATGATCACAGGCCCGGCTAAACGCAATAAGGGCTTTATTGACGGCATCAAAATGATGATGGCTATGCGCTTATGCGCTAATGTCCCGCTGCAGCATGCAATTCAAACTGCTTTAGGCGGATATCAAAGCATCAATGAGCTAATCATTCCTGGCGGACGCCTTTACACTCAAAGGCAAGCCATGTACGAGCGTCTATCTGCTATAGATGGTATAAGTGTAGTTAAACCTTACGGTGCACTATACATGTTCCCTAAGCTTGATAAAAAATTTAATATAAAAGATGATCAGAAATTTGCTTTAGACCTGTTACGTGCTGAGAAAATGCTGATTGTTCAGGGTACCGGATTTAATTGGCCTGAGCCTAATCATTTTAGAATGGTATTCCTTCCATCTGTCGATATCATCAATGACGCTTGTGATCGCCTGGAGCATTTCCTGAAAACTTACAGACAATAAAACTGAAAAACTATGCCTAAAACTGCAGCTGTCTTGCTTATTGCATTTAACTCAGCAAAGGCTTAAAAACAAATATGCAGGACTCTGGCAAAAGGCATAGTTTTTGATTTATTGCTTATAATGAATAACAATTAAAAGATAATCTTTAGGCTTAAATTATAAATAGCAAAATCAAAGCCTAAGATTTTTATAAGAACTACAGCAAATTCTTTAGCATATTGTTAGATAAAGAAAATGATGATTTTAACAATCAGCTAAAAATATAGGGGATATCTGCTTGAGGCCAAATATTTAATAAATAGCTTTATTACTGTCTTGTTACACACGGCTTAAATTAAAGCTTATACTAAAATTAAGATATAACATTTGAATATGAATAAATTTAGCCTGCTGTCAAGATAATGGTAACCGCAGCAATATGGTGTCTATTGAATTTTCTGGTTATTTAGCTTAAAAAATGCTAAAGACTTAGGCCTTGCTCTATAGAGAATAAATATATACACTTGCAGTCAAAATTTAGCTACAGCTAGCTGGCTTACAGGAGATAAAATACATCCCATTTCTTAATTCTTAGTGATTAAAAAGATCACAACCGTCTTTATCTAAAGCAAGCTCTTTACCTTAACATATTCAAATTAATTGAGAGCCGCTGATAGATAGAAGGAAAATCAAAGAAATAATAAGCATAATTGCTAATTATTTACAGACAAAATTAACTTTAAAATCCAAGCTTTGTCGTAAGCCGTTATTGTCATAAATATTCAAAACGGTACTGACAGATGGATAAATTGCAAAGGCTTTTCAATAAAACAAGCTGAATACTGAATTAAAAACTTTCGGTCATCCCGATAATAAGAGGAATATATGGATCAGAAGCAACCTTCACGGCCTAATCACAACCGTAATTTTAAACAAAATCGTTCCCGCTCCTATACGCGTGATCCAAAACAACGCCTCGAAGCTCATTTTACTGATCCCAAACAGCATGAAACCCAAATACGCCGTAAAGGTTTTTCTGAATTTCAGCTGCGTTTGGTTTTATCAATTTTAAATGATGCCATCGCCAAACATAAATCTTTAGATAAAGCCTATGCTTATTGGTTTGCTAAAGTAAAATTATCCCCTGTAGAACAAGGTTTCTTAATCCGTCAGATTAACGCCATGTTCTGTAATATGTCTTTTTACGCTTACGTATCAAACTTAAAACGCCCATCTGATTTTGAGCGTCATATAGGCCGCTTAGTATTCTCGTATTGCGCTGCTAAGGATTGGCCTCTGCCGGAACTCGACGGAGAAGAGGGCTTTGATCGTCGCGGCATCAATAAGCGTTTGGAGCAAGCCCGTCAAGATCCGCTTTTAGCTGAAGGCTGTCCTATTTGGCTTGAAGAATTAGGATCTGCAGAATTAAAAGACGCTTGGCCGGCTGAACGCAAAGCTTTGGGGCAGGAAGCTAAGCGCTTTATTCGTGCTAATACATTAAAATGCACTCGCGACGAATTAGCGCACGCCCTGTCTGAAGAACGAGTGGTTACAAAACCTGTAGCTGGCTGCCCTACTGCCCTAGAAGTTACCTCTAACTCGGCTTTATTTAGAACGCAGGCTTTTAAAAACGGCTTTTTTGAACAGCAGGATGTAGGCTCGCAGTTAATTGGAGCATTCTTAGATCCTAAGGCTGGTGAGCGCGTAATTGATGCCTGCTCAGGATCAGGCGGCAAGACGCTGCATCTGGCCGCTCTAATGGAAGGACGCGGCACCATTATTGCAACTGACACTGAATTTTGGAAGCTTCAAGACTTAAAGCATCGCGCTCGCCGTGCTGGAGCTTTCAATATTGAGCCTCGCATCATTGACAGCACTAAGGTCATCAAACGTCTTTATGAAAGTGCCGATAAGGTCTTAATCGATGCTCCTTGCTCGGGAATAGGAGTTATTCGCCGCATGCCTGACAGCAAATGGCGCGATGGACGCGAATGTCTGTCTGAAATCCGCAAGACTCAGCAGGATATTCTGGAACGTTATTCTAAAATGGCAAAAATCGGCGGCATTGTAGTCTATTCTACCTGCTCGATCTTGCCTTCTGAAAACGAAAAGCAGATTGAGTTGTTCTTATCTCGCCATGGAGATAAATTCAAGCTTATTGAAGATAAGCATCTGATGCCTTCTTCAGGAACTGACGGCTTCTATATGGCTAAATTACAGCGTATTGCTTAATAAATAACTGATAAAAACTGCACTTATGTGCAGTTTTTTATAAACAAATTCCGCCATTCACCATATTTTTTAATAATATTTCTGCTCATAGTCAGTGCGCATATTCAAAAAAAAATTAAATTTTTAGTGATTTTATCGTATTTATTTATCATATACAGTAATTAAAATCCTAATTAAATTCTATTTATAAAAAGGACTTTCTATGCTGTTCAAAGGATTGATAGCCTTAGCCTTCGGCACCTTAAGCTTAGGTATTACAGAATTTGTAGCTATGGGACTTTTACCCTACATTGCTAGAGATTTTTCTGTAAGCTTAGATGCTGCAGGCCACATAATCTCTTTTTACGCCTCAGGCGTAGCTTTTGGAGCATTTTCTTTACTTTTTGTAAGACGTTTTAAGCTCAAGCATATTATTTTATTTTTAATTGTCGTGCATATTCTTGGTAATGCCTTAACAGCTTTAGCTAATAATTTTAATATGCTGCTTGTATACCGTTTTATCTCAGGTTTACCTCACGGCTGCTACTTTGGCGTAGGTTCAATTATCGCCTCGCGCCTTGCAACATCTGGTAAAGGTACCTCGGCTATTGCTATTATGGGTGCCGGCATGACTGTAGCTAATGTATTTGGCGCTCCCTTAGGCACAGCTATGGCCGATACTCTCTCTTGGCGCTCCATTTTCTATCTGGTTACTTTCTGGGGAGCTATTGTATTGCTTTCCGTAGCTATTTTCGTCAAGGATACCGGCAAAATTGCTGATACCGGCTTTAAAGGGCAATTTGTATTTCTAAAAAACAAAGCCCCCTGGCTGATTTTAGGAGCTACTATGTTTAGCAACGGCGGCATCTTCTGCATGCTCTCCTATTTAAGTCCTTTTTTAACCAAACTCTCTAATGTCCCTCTGCCTTTAGTATCAGTTATCATGCTTGCAATGGGAATTTGCATGGTTTTATTTAACTTATTCTCAGGAAAGCTTTGCGACAGATTTTCCCCAGGTAAAGTGTCTACAATATGGATTGTCTTGTCTACCTTAATCCTAATCTGCATCAGCCTGCTAGGCAGCATCCCATACTGCGCTATTCCTTTAGTCTGTCTCTCAGGAGGCATGCTCTTTGCAACCTCTGCCCCGTTGCAAATGCTCATTTTAAGAGTTTCTACAGGAGGACAGCTTTTAGGAGCCTCATGCATTCAAGCGGCCTTTAATCTTGGCAATGCTTTAGGAGCTTTTATTGGCGGCTTAGTATTTATATTTGCCCTAAATCTGCACTTTATCCCATTATTCGGCAGTATTATTACCTTTATAGGTTTAATCTGCATGTATTGCTTTGCAAGATTCTGTGAACATAAATTCTCAGCCGAACACCCTCATACTCTGCCAGGAAATGAAAATTTTGCAGAAAATTCCAAAAATGCTGATTAAAGCTTCAATCATTTAAATTATCTTTAGAATAAAAAATTAAACCCATTATCTATTTTCAGATAATGGGTTTTTATTTTTAAATAAAGCTTTTACTAATTAAAAACCATCGCGACGGCCGCCAGAAAAACCGCCTCTCATTCCACGATCAAAGCGCGGCTGACGCTCACGGCGATCATTGAAGCTGAATGCAGGACGCTCAAAACGACGATTGCCGCGGCGATCATCTCCCTGGAAGCCATGGAAATCACGACCGCTACGATTGCCGGAGCGATCAAAATCACGGCTGTTAAAATTGCGCTCGCCTCTGAAATTGCCGCGATCTTGACGATGAGCACGCGGAGGCTCAGCAGTATATTCACGTAAATCTAAAGGACGGCCGCAAACTCTAGCTGCAGCTAAGATTCGCATAGTTTCCTCTGGCATTCCGGCAGGCAAATCTACAGTAGTGAAAGTATCAAAAATAGCAATCTCGCCTATATACTTGCTCTCTAAGTTGCCTTCATTGGCGATAGCACCAACAATCTGTCCAGGTTTTGCCCCATCACGACGGCCTACAGCCAAACGGAAACGAGTCATCTTCATATCCGGGAAGTCTCTTAAAGGCTGCGGCTGAGCTGAAGGCACGCGATGCTGACGATTATTGTCACGCGGGCGACGTTCTCTGTCATCATCAAAAGTCCGCATACGAGGCTCCGGCTTGCTTTCATCTAAAAGTAAAGTTCCATCACGCTGCGCCATCTTAGCTAAGGCTGCCGCTAATACCTCAGGCTCGATAGAATCATCAGTTAAGATTTCGGAAATAACTTCCTCAAACTGCTCTAAGCCGCCCTCAGCTATGGTCTCCATGATTTGATTGCGGAAATTTTCTAATCTTACACGATTAACATCAGCAATAGTCGGCATGCTCATAGGTTCAATTTGCTGGTGAGTTACTCGCTCAATCTGTCGTAAGGCTCTTCGCTCACGCGGAGATACAAATAAAATAGCCTCTCCGGTACGGCCGGCGCGGCCAGTACGTCCAATACGATGCACATATGATTCTGCATCATAAGGAATATCATAATTAAAGACGTGAGTAATACGATCAACATCCAAGCCACGTGCAGCTACATCTGTGGCAATAATAATATCTAATTGCTTATTCTTTAAGCGATCGATAATCTTTTCTCTCTGGCGCTGCGGAATATCGCCATGCAAGGCAGCGCAGGCTAAGCCTCTGCCCATCAGACGATTAGCTACATCCTCAGCATCTGTCTTAGTTCTGACAAAAACTAAAACAGCATCATAATCCTCGACCTCTAAAATTCTGGTCATTGCATCGATCTTATGTACGCCAGAGGCAATCCAGTAGCGCTGATGTACAGTTGTTGCCGTAGTAGTTTTAGATTCAATACGTACATCAACCGGATTTTGCAAATGATTTTTGGCAATGCGAGCAATAGCTTCAGGCATAGTAGCAGAGAATAAAGCTGTCTGACGCTCTTCTGGAGTATTGCTTAAAATCCAATCTACATCGTCTATAAAGCCCATACGCAGCATTTCGTCAGCTTCATCAATAACAATGAAGGATACAGAATTTAAATCGATCTTTCCACGCTCTAGCAAGTCAATTAAACGGCCAGGAGTCGCAACAACTACAGAAGCTCCATGACGCAGGCTTCTAATCTGATTTTCATAAGAAGCACCGCCATAAATAGGAGCTACGCGGAAATCCTCAATATACTTAGCAAAGCTTTGACAAGCTTCTGCAACCTGAATAGCTAATTCACGTGTAGGCTCTAAAATTAAGGCCTGGATATAATTCTTGGAGCTATCAATTTTCGATAAAAGCGGCAAGCAGAAAGCTGCTGTTTTACCCGTACCGGTTTGAGCCTGGCCTAAAATATCATGGCCTTCCATAATAACTGGGATTGCTCGTTCCTGAATCGGGGTAGGGGCTTCAAAGCCTAAGGATTTAACAGCCTGCAATACCTCTTTTGATAATGGTAAATCATCAAAAACAGCTAAATCATCTTCATCATCTGCATTTGCCATTAAAAGACTTTCAGAACCGCCTGTGGTAACTGTAATCTCGCTCTCTAAATTCTTAGACTTAGACTTAACTTCATTATCTTGGGACTGCTCCTGCTCGGAGATTGAATTCTGTAAATTTAAATCCTGATCGGACATGTAAAAAAGACTCCACAAAAAGACGGAGGCCCTTGGGCAATTGTACCTTTAATAACTTTACAAAGGTCTGAGGGAAAATAGAGGAGTAACTCGAAATACCACCTACAGCGATCGAAAACCCGCGATCCACAGCCTGCCGGCCTCAAAAAAAAGATGGCTTATTATACCTAAAACGTGAGAAAGATCCCATTATTTTTTTGCTTAATCTTATTTAACGCTAATTTATATTGTTAATTTAAAAACCGTCTCTATAGAATTACGCATTTTCTTACTTGTATTCAGTTCATTATTTAAACTTTGCTTTTTTTGCAAAAACATATTATTTCGTAAAAAAGCGGCGCATAATTTTAATTACAAAATTTATATTTTTTGAAAAATAATTATAAATAAATTCAAGCAATTAAAATTTATTTTTCATACATTTTGCAAAAAGTGCTTGATTTGCAAAAACATAGTAATATCATTGTGGGTAATCATTAAATTTACAGCTTATCTGCAAGTTTTACTGCAGCGTAATTAAAGGTGAATAACTTATGCCGGATAACAACAAGGTTATAATTTTCGATACTACCCTTCGTGACGGAGAGCAGGCTTTACAACAGTCATTAACAGCCAAACAAAAAATGCAGATTGCTTTGACTTTAGAGCAATTAGGCGTTGATGTAATCGAAGCTGGTTTCCCTATCTCATCTCCAGGCGATCTTGAAAGTGTGCGAAATATTGCCCACGCCTTAAAAAGAGCCACATGCTGCGGACTCTCGCGTGCACTCGATAAAGACATTGATGCCTGCTATGAAGCTTTAAAAGGCGTAGATCACTACCGCATACATACTTTTATTGCCACCTCTGATATTCATGCTCAGTCAAAACTGAGAAAATCCTTTGATGATATCGTAGATATGGCTGTACACGCAATCCAAAGAGCCCGCAATTATACCGATGATGTCGAGTTCTCCTGCGAAGATGCTGGACGCACCCCTATAGATCACCTCTGCCGCATGGTAGAAAATGCTATTAAAGCCGGTGCTACTACCATAAACATTCCTGATACAGTAGGCTATACCTTACCATACGAATTTGGAAATATTATTAAAACCTTATTCAACCGTGTACCAAATATAGACAAAGCAGTTATCTCCGTACATTGCCATAATGACTTAGGCATGGCTACAGCAAACAGCTTAACTGCCGTAATGGAAGGTGCACGCCAAATTGAGTGTACAGTAAACGGCCTAGGTGAAAGAGCCGGCAACACCTCATTAGAAGAATGCGTGATGGCCATGAAGCTTCGTCAGCAATACATGGGCGGTGTCTATACCGATATTAAAGCTGAAAATATTGCCCGTGCAAGCCAGGTTGTAGCAGGCATCACCAATGAGCCGGTTCCTTCTCATAAGGCTATTGTTGGATCTAACGCTTTTGCTCACAGCTCAGGCATTCATCAAGACGGCGTCTTAAAAAATAAGAATACATACGAAATCCTGACTCCTCAAAGCGTAGGCTTTAAAGAGAACAATATGCATATGACCGCCAGATCCGGACGTCATATGATTAAAGCTGTTCTAGAAAAATTAGGCTATAGCGAAAATTCTTACAATCTTGACGATATATATTCCCGCTTCTTAAAGCTTGCCGATAAGAAAGGACAAGTATTTGACTATGATCTTGAAGCATTGTTATTCCTCTCTCATGAGCAAGAAGAAGCCAGCCAATTTGTCTTAGATAATTTGAGCGTTATATCTGGAGATAAGCATATTATTCCTACTGCCTCAGTAAGACTTAAGATCGGCAAACGCACTCGCACTGAATCAGGTACCGGCAATGGTCCTGTAGATGCTGTGTTCAACTGCATTACTCGCCTTACCGGTATTAAATTAGAATTAGACAATTTCACAATTTCTGCTAAGGGCTCAGGAATGAACGCCCAAGGCCAAGTTGATGTAGATGTAATCTATAAAGGTCGCCATTATCATGGCAAGGGTCTCTCAACTGATGTTATTGAAGCCTCGGCATTTGCTTTAATTTCAGCTTGCAACAGCATTTACAGAGCCCAGCTTATTGAAGAAGAAAAGAAAGAAGAACAGGAGAATAAATAATAATGGCCAAGAATTACAAAATTGCAGTACTTGCAGGTGACGGCATTGGCCCTGAGGTCATGAACGAGGCCCTGAAGGTTTTAGATAAAGTTCAAAAGAAATTCGGCTTTACCTTAGAGTATGCAAAAGCCTTAGTCGGCGGCTGTGCAATTGATGCAAAAGGCTGTCCTTTGCCTGAGGAAACTATGGAAGCCTGCAAGCAATCTGATGCAATTTTATTTGGTTCTGTAGGCGGGCCTAAATGGGATCATCTTCCTACCGCTAAGCGGCCTGAAAGCGGGGCTTTATTGCCTTTGCGCAAGCAATTTGGCTTATACTGCAATTTCCGTCCCGCCCGTATTTACCAGGGCTTAGGCTCTCTGTCGCCTTTACGCGCAGATATTTCTATGCGCGGCTTTGATATGCTGTGCGTACGTGAGCTTACCGGCGGCATCTATTTTGGTACCCCAAAAGGCCGTGAGGGCTCCGGCGCTGAAGAGAAAGCCTTTGATACTGAAATTTATCATCGTTATGAGATTGAACGCATTGCAAAAATTGCCTTTGAAGCTGCTATGCTGCGCCGCAAAAAAGTTACCTCTGTAGATAAGTCCAATGTTTTAGCTAGCTCTGTGCTTTGGCGTGAAGTTGTAACTGAGGTTTCTAAGCAGTATCCTGAAGTTGAGCTCAATCATATCTATATTGATAATGCTACCATGCAGTTAGTTAAGAATCCGTCCCAGTTTGACGTGCTCTTATGCTCTAACATGTTTGGCGATATCCTCTCTGACGAATGTGCCATGATCACAGGATCTATGGGTATGCTTCCTTCAGCTTCATTAGGAGAAGGCGGTTTCGGTCTATATGAGCCTGCAGGCGGCAGCGCCCCGGATATCGCTGGCAAAAATATTGCCAATCCTTTAGCTCAAATTCTCTCTGCAGCCTTAATGCTGCGCTATTCATTAAAGGAATATGATGCAGCTAAATGCATTGAGGACACTGTAGCCCGTGTCTTAAAAGAAGGTTATATGACCTCAGATCTTATTGAGAGCGGGTCTTCACCGCGTAAGCCTCTGAGCACTTCTGAAATGGGCGATAAGATTGCCTCTGAAATTTAACTGAAAGTTATACTGCAATAAACAGGACTAAAAATGGGAAAGACTTTATATCAAAAGGTTTACGACAGTCACGTTGTATATACCCAAGAAGGCGAATTGCCGACACTTTATATCGATAGACAGTTAGTTCACGAGGTAACCTCTCCGCAGGCTTTCTCAGGCTTAGAAGTTGCCGGACGCAAAGTCCGCCGACCAGATCTTCATTTAGCTACAATGGATCATGATATTTCCACAAAGGAGCAAACTATCGAAGCTTGCTCTCCTATGGCTAAAGAGCAGATCAAGGCCTTAATGAATAATACTCAAAAATTTGGTATTAAATTTTTCGGTTTTGGCGATGAAAATCAAGGCATCGTACATATTATAGGCCCACAAACAGGCTTTACCTTGCCTGGAACTACATTAGTCTGCGGTGACTCTCATACAGCCACTCACGGTGCTTTTGGTGCCTTAGCCTTTGGCATCGGTACTTCTGAAGTAGAACATGTTATGGCTACTCAGACTCTAAAACAGGGCCGTTTTAAGATCATGAAGATTGAGTGTACTGGTAAACTGCCTAAAGGCTGCTATGCCAAAGACTTAATTTTAGCCATTATCGCTAAGCTTACCACTGCAGGCGGTACCGGCTATGCTGTAGAATTTGCTGGTGAGGCTGTACGCGCTTTATCTATGGAAGGCCGTATGACTTTATCTAATATGGCTATAGAATTTGGCGCCACTGCAGGTATGATTGCGCCTGATGAAACTACTTTTGAATATCTGCGCGGACGTATGTTCGCTCCTAAGGGCGAAGATTTTGAAAAAGCCTGCGAATATTGGCGCACTCTGAAATCAGACGATGACGCTGTATTTGACAAGGTTGTAACCATCGAAGCGGATAAATTAGAGCCGCATGTTACCTGGGGTACAAATCCAGGACAAGGAGCCCCTATAACCGCTTGCGTACCATCTCCTGATGATTATGACGATCCGGTTACAGCCAAATCATGCGCTGATGCTTTAGCTTATATTGACTTAAAGCCGCGTCAGAAACTTATAGGAACTCCTGTTGACTACGTATTTATCGGCTCATGTACTAACGGCCGCATCGAGGATTTCAGAGCCGCAGCTGAAATTTTAAAGGGACATAAGATAGCTCCTAATATTCAGCTGGCTTTAGCTGTTCCTGGTTCTATGTGGGTTAAACATCAGGCCGAGCGTGAAGGCTTAGACAAGATCTTTATTGAAGCTGGCTTTGAATGGCGTATGCCAGGATGCTCAATGTGCCTGGCTATGAATGATGATAAGGCTCCTGTAGGTGTTCGTGTTGCTTCTACTTCTAACCGCAACTTTGTTGGCCGTCAGGGTAAGGGCTCACGTACTCATTTAATGAGCCCAGCTAGTGCTGCAGCTTGCGCAATTGCAGGATGCTTAGCTGATGTTCGCGATTATTTAAAGGATTAAATCATGCAAAAATTTACTGTCCATGAAGGTGTAGCCGTTCCCCTTGATTCAGCTAACATCGATACCGATCAGATTATTCCAAAGCAATTTCTGCTTGCAGTAAGCCGCAAAGGTTTTGGCGTTCACTTATTTCATGATGCTCGTTATCTTGATGATGCAGAAACTCAGCCTAATCCTGAATTTAACTTAAATAAGCCAGAATATGCCGGCTCCACTATCTTAGTTGCTCGTGATAATTTTGGCAATGGCTCCTCTCGTGAGCATGCTCCCTGGGCTTTAATGGATTATGGCTTCAGAGCTGTAATTGCGCCATCATTTGCGGTTATTTTTAATAATAATTCCTTAGCTAATGGTTTATTGCCGTTAAAACTTAAAGCTGAAGAAGTAGATCAGATCTTTAAAGTTTTGACAGCTCACCCTGGAACAAAGATTAAAATTGATCTGGAAAATATGACCGTAGATTGCGCCGATCTTCATTTTACCTTTAATCTTGATCCTTTCCGCAGACACTGCCTGCTTGAAGGCTTAGATGCAATTTCTCTTACTATGCAGCATAGCGATGAAATTGCTAAATTCGAAGAGCAGATGCCTAAATGGGAAAAAACTGCTGTTGAAAAATAAATAATTAACTATTGATAAATAAAAAGCGTAGCACTTAGTATGGCCCCAGAAATTGATCACTTAAGTTTCTAGGTCATACTAACAGAATT
>CAJKNC010000025.1 GCA_905201175.1 uncultured Succinatimonas sp. | reverse complement strand
TTTCATAACAAAACCCCATTATCAATCATGTGATCAATAATGGGGTTCATACTATAATTGGCGATTTTTTATTTTTAATATTCTGCTTCATTGTTATTGCCTATTCAGTGCTGCTAGTAAATAGACAGCTGATGTTAAGCCAAACTTCTCCGGCAATGGGCATACCAATGTGGATTGTATATGCAGCGCCTGGCGTGGGCTTCTTTTTAACAGCTATTAGGCAAATACAAACCATAATCTATCGATTTAAAAAAATAAAAGAAAACAAGAATTACGACCCTTCTGAAGAACTGAATATATAGGGAGAAATGCATATGGCTGTCATATTATTATTTGTATCTTTAGCAATTCTTCTTATTTTAAATGTGCCTGTAGGAATATCCTTAGGATTTTCTGCGATGGTAGCAATTGCTTTTGGAAGTTCTTCTCTGACCTTAATTTCCTTGACTCAGTCATTAGTTACCTCCTGCGATTCATTTCCTATTTTGGCAATTCCTATGTTTATTCTCGCTGGAGATTTGATGAGTGCTGGAGGAGTATCTACTAGGATTTTAAAGGTTTGCAATATATTTTTCGGCAGAGTAACAGGCGGCTTGGCTATTGTTACGGTGCTTGTCTGTATGTTTTTTGCTGCAGTTTCAGGCTCCGGTCCTGCTACGGTTGCTGCAGTAGGCACAATGGTTATTCCTACCATGCTAAAGCAGGGCTATAGCAAAAGCTTCTGTTTAGCTCTTGTAGCTACAGCCGGAGCAATCGGCGTTATTATCCCGCCTTCAATACCAATGGTAATTTTTGGCGTAGCTACAGGCACCTCTGTAACCGACCTGTTTATGGCAGGATTTATCCCAGGAATCCTTATTGGTGTTTCTCTGATTATTTATTGTTACTTTCATTGCAGAAAAAATAATATTAGATCTAATGAAAGTGCTCCTGCTAAGAGGGAAGCTTTAAAGGCTATTTATGATGCCAAATGGGCATTAATAAATCCTATCATTATCTTAGGAGGAATTTATGCAGGCATTTTTACTCCCACAGAAGCAGCTTCCGTAGCTGCCCTTTATGCCTTTGTCTGCGGTTATTTTTTCCACAGAGAATTAAATTTTAAGAAAGTATTTAAAGCCATAGCAACCTCTTGTTCTACTACAGCTACAACAATGGTTATCTTAGGCTGTGCTTCAGCTTTTACGAAGATAATTATGGTTGAGCAAATACCAGCTCTTATAACCCAAAGTCTTTTAAGCTTAACCAGCAATGCAGTTATCTTATTGATATTAATTAATATATTGCTGCTGATAGTTGGCTGCTTTATGGATACAACGCCGGCTATTTTGGTTTTAGCCCCAATACTGATGCCTATTGCTAAAGCTATTGGTTTAGATCCGGTTCATTTTGGAATAATAATGGTGGTAAATTTGGCTATTGGCTTTACCACTCCTCCTTTAGGCATAAATCTGTTTGTCGCATCAAGAATATCTAATTCGCCTATGGAAGTTATTCTAAAAGGAATAACGCCTTTCATCATCGTAATGTTAATCAATTTATTGCTTATATCCTTTATACCAGGAATATCAATGACTTTACCCACTTTATAATTTTTAACAAATATTAAGGAGCTTTTTATGATGAAAAATATAAAAATGAAAACCTTGTGTATGGCTGTTATTGCAGCTGCAGGTATTTGCACTATAACTGCATCTTATGCTGAAGATAAGGTGGTATTACAGTTTGCGAATGTGGCTAATCAGTCAGGCAAGGAAGCTGGGGCATTGCTTAAAAAATTAGTTGTAGAAAAGACCAATGGCTCATTGGATATTAATTTGTATAATGATAATTCTTATGGTGATGATCGCGTCGCTACTGAATCCGTGATTTTAGGTGAAATAGATATGGTAAATACGCCGACTTCACCTATTGCGAATATGATGCATGATTTGTATTTATATGATGCGCCTTTTCTTTTTGATGATTCAGCAGAAGCCTTTAAATGGTTTGACAGCGAAGCTGGTAAAAAAGTTAATAGCATCGTTGGTTCAAAAGGACTAAAGCTTTTAGCCGTGTGGCAGAATGGCTTTAGAATGTATACAAATAACAAGGTTCCAGTAAGAGTTCCTAAAGATATTAAAAATCAGAAATTGAGAACCATGGAAAATGAAATTCAGCTGGCTATGTGGAAGAATTGGGGCGCAAATCCGACTCCAATGGCTTTTACAGAAGTTTTGTCGGCGCTTCAGCAGGGAACGATTGATGCTCAGGAAAATCCCCTTGCTTTGATTGATTCCAATCATTTTTATGAGGCTCAAAAATATATATCTCTTACAGGACATGTATACGGCCCTCATTTTGTCATGATAAATCAGGAGAAATTTGACTCCTTATCAGAAAATCAGCAAAAAGCATTGCTTGAAGCCGTTGAAGAGGCAACTAAGCTGCAAAGAGCTCGAGCCGTGGAAATTGATAATCAGTTAAAGGATAAATTTAAGCAGCTAGGCAATGAGGTTATTGAGATAACTCCAGAGGAAAAAGATATTTGGCGAAAACAGGCTATTGAGGGCAAAGTATACGATTTAGTTAAAGACAAAATGGATAACCCTGACATTTTAGATAAGGTTTTACAAAAGCAATACTAAAAAAATACAGGTATCAGAAAATATTTCTGATACCTAATATTGAGAGATTTAATTATGGATAAAATTAAAATTGGCATCATTGGCTGCGGAAAGGTAGCGCATTTTCATGCTAAGGCTATAAATAATTTAAATAATTGCGTGCTGGCTGCAGCCTGCAATCATACCGAACCTAAACTTAAAAGCTTCTGTGAAGCGTATGATATTCACGGATATTTAGACTGTGAGGAGATGATTGCAAAAGAGCATCTTGATGCAGTTACCATTTGTACCCCTCATCCGTCTCATGCTGATCTTGCAATTAAGTGCGCAAAGCATCACTGTCATATTTTAGTTGAAAAGCCTTTAGCAGTTAATTTAAAAGAAGCTGATGCTATGATTAAGGCTGCTCAAGAAAATCATGTTTTATTGGGAACCTTAGTGCAAAGACGCAATTACTTGCCTTGTCTGCGCATCAAAAAAGCTATTGATGCTAATAAATTAGGAAAGCCAATCTTAGCTCAAGTAACGATGTTGGGCTGGCGATCTGAGGATTACTACAAAAGTGATCCTTGGCGTGGAACAATCGCCGGAGAAGGAGGCGGAGTTTTAGTTACTCAGGCTTCTCATCAGATCGATCTTTTAAATTGGTATATGGGAGATATTGAGTCTATTTATGGACTTGCTGCTAACTTCAATCATCCCTATATAGAGGTAGAAGACAGCGCTGCTGCAGTAATTAGGTATAAGTCAGGTGCTTTAGCTACTCTGCTTGCAAGCAATAGTCAAAACCCAGCCCTTTACGGCAAGGTGCATGTTTTCGGCAGCAATGGTTCTTCTGTGGGAGTGCAGACTGACGGCGGTCAGATGTTTATCGCAGGAATGTCAGAAATTGAAGAGGCTCCGGTTACTGACATGTGGAATGTGCCAGGCGACAGCGTTTCCTTAGAATCCTTAATCAATGCAGATAAAAAATTTTTTAATAGTGTAGATAAGATGATTTATTTTCATCAGCTGCACATTGAAAATTTCGTGAATGCTATTTTGGGAAAAGACAAGCTGCTGGCAGATGGTGAAGCAGGCAGAGCGACTGTTGAAGTCTGTGAGGCTATTTACAGCATTTCTCAAAATCCTAATATGATCTGGAAGAGCTGCGAACATCGCTTTTAACTGAAGCTAGGTATGAATCTTGGAGAAAACATGGCAATTTATTGTTATAACGAAGCTTGTACTAAAGATTTTTTGGATTTAGAGAATGACATAATCTTAGCTAAAAATTCAGGATTCGACCTTATTGAAATACGCTTTGATTGTCTGTTTGAATATTTAAAGCATCACAGCTTAGAAGATTTAAAAGATCTTTTAGCAAGTACCGGGATAAAGCCCCATGCATTAAATGCTTTATATATATATCCTGAATTTTTGAGCTCGGATAATGACGAAGATAAGGATAGGGAGATATATAAAAATTTAGAGCTTATCGTTTCCCTGCATCATAAATTAGGCATAGATAAATGTATCGTCGTAGCGCCTCTTTTAGCAGATGATTCTTTATGTGGCAAATATGAGCGTTCTGAGATAAAAAAAAGCTGCGTGCGAAGCTTAGCTTTTTTATCTCAGCATTATCCTGAGATAAATTGGATTTTTGAGCCGGTGGGACTTGCGCGCAGCTTAGTTAAGGATGCAGATTTTGCTTATGAAATTATTTTAGAGGTTAATGCATTAAATGTAGGCTTAGTTCTTGATTCTTATAATCTTTATTTGAAATATAGAAAATCTGATTATGATTTTAAGCATATAGACGCAAATAAAGTTATGGCTGTTCACCTTATGAATGGCATTAAGGTTGATGATGGGGAAAAAATCTTTGATCAAAGATACAGAGTTTTTTGTGATGAAGGCGATGCCATTGATATAGCTAAATTTTTAAAGGCTCTTGAGGAGATCAATTATCAGGGCATGTTCTCAACAGAAATTTTTAACAGCTCATATTGCAAGAAGTATTCACAGAAGGAAATTATTCAGAGGGCCTTTAATAGTCTTTTTAATGTATTAAAAGACTATGGTAAAATTTTATAAGCTAATAATAAAATAATTAAAATGTATAAAATAATTAAAATTCGTTATGCCTACTTTTACACGGAATAATCTTGAACATCTGATTCAAAACTGTATGAATACACCGTTAAGTGTGTACAAGCTTAAATCTAAGGTTGATCTGATAGCAGAAACTATTATTAAAATGATTCAGGAGGGGTATTTAAAAAAAGAAGAAGCTCTTCCTCCGGAGATGGAATTAGCTAACCTTTTAGGTGTAGGCAGAAGCTCAATCCGCGAAGCTGTGAAGCTTTTGGTAAGTCAGAATATTTTAGAAATTAAAAGAGGTTTAGGTACATTTGTTGCAAAAAATCCAGGAGTTTTGCCTGATCCTTTTGGCTTTCGTTTTTATAAAGATAAGCTTCAATTAGGATATGATTTGTGTGAGATAAGATTGCTTATAGAGCCTAAATTAGCAGAGAAAGCTGCTGAAATTGCTACAACTGAGCAGATAGAAAAAATATGCGAGGCTCATGAGAAAATTAAATCACTTGTAAATATGGGGAAAAATCATTCTTCAATCGATATTGCGTTTCATTCTAGTATTGCAGCCTGTTTTCCCAATTGCGTTTTGCCCTCGATCATGGATATTATTTACGCTTCCATCGATTATGTTATAAATCTTAATGATCGAACCTTGTGCAAGGAGGCTATCGACACTCATGATATGATTGTTAAGGCCATATTGAGCAGGGATGGCAAAGCTGCAAGCGAGGCTATGAAGCTGCATATTGCTCAAATTCAGAATGATATTAAATTAAGACAAAAAATTAGCAAAGAGGAAGAATAATCTGCCCCTTTAGGCTGAACATAATAGCTTGCAGTTTGATTAACTGAGTGCTGATGGACAAAAGCCGTTTTTCTAGTCCATAAAATGCTGCGGCGATCTTAATTTATGGTTATACATAGTAAATTTTATCTCTAGGTCAGAAATATGATTATTTTGCCCTAAGGCCTTTCTAATAAGAAAATTCTGCCGGCCAATTTCTAGTTAGCAGCCCTGCATTTTAGCAGCAGGCATAATTTAAGAATTTCTATAATAAAAAAAAGATAGTTAAATTCTGTTTTATTATTTTAAATATGCTTTCTGCATGCTTTCTATGCAAAATAATCTTATCAAGACCTAATCCAAACTTAAATTAGGTTTCTTTAAATTACCTAGTTATTATCAATTAATCCTAAAGAATTTTTTAATTCTGTTAATTCACAATAAAATATGCAGTTTATTGCAGTTTTTTCTCTTATCAAAGCTAAACTGCAATTTAGCTTATTTATAAAAATTATATTTGCACCTTAATAATATTAGTATCATAATAACTGTGCTTGTCGGAGTGCCTTATGGCTGAGATTGCATTTGCAAAATCCGTAAACCTGATCGGGATAATCCCCGCGTAGGAAACAACAGCCCTTCGGCATGCACCAAATTCAGCAACATTGAGGACATGCCAATGCAGAATAATAAATCACCCCAGAAATTTTGCGTAAATAAAAGCCGTATTTATATCAAGGGCTCTTCTGAAGAAATCCAAGTTCCTTTTGATAAGGTTACATTATCTAACGGCGAATCTATTTTAATTTATACCGTTGAAGGCAGTACTGATAATTTACGCTCCATGCCGAAGCTTCGCGAAAAATGGCAGGCAAAAATTCCTTGCGGCGATAAATTCAAGGTTAAAAAGACCCAATTGGAATGTGCTCGCGAAGGCATTGTCACCAAAGAGATGGAATATGCTGCTATCCGCGAATCATATAAGAGCGGAAGCGATATGGCATTTACTCCTGATGATGTTAAAAATGCTCTAGCCCGCGGTGTAGCGGTTATTCCGGCTAATATCAATCATCCTGAAGCTGAGCCTATGATCATCGGCAAGGATTTTTCTGTTAAGGTCAATGCCAATATAGGAGCTTCTTCTTTATCTTCAAATTTTGATGAAGAAATTTCTAAATTGCGTCTGTCTTTAAAGCATGGTGCAGATACGGTTATGGATCTGTCCACAGGCATTAAGGATTTGACATCTTTGCGTGAGGCTATTTTAAGAGCTTCTCCGGTACCGATTGGAACGGTTCCTATTTATGAGGCCTTAGATAGAGCTCATGGCGATATAAATCTTTTAACCTGGGATTTATTTAAGCAGACTGTGATCGATCAGGCCAGACAGGGCGTCGATTATTTTACTATTCATGCAGGCTTAGTTTCCTCTTTATTGCCGCATGCTGCGGCCCGCACTTTGGGCATTGTTTCCCGCGGCGGCTCGATTATGGCAAACTGCATGGTGCGCCGTGATGAGGAAAACATGGCTTATACTCATTTTGATGAGCTTTTGGAAATCTGTCACGATTATGACGTAGCATTGTCTTTAGGTGACGGCTTGCGCCCTGGATGTCTTGATGATGCTTGCGATGCTGCGCAGTACGGCGAGCTGATGACCATCGGCAAATTAGCATCACGCTGCTATGAAGCCGGCGTGCAGTGCTTTATTGAAGGTCCGGGCCATGTTCCTTTAAATCGCGTTGAAGAAAATCAGCGTCTGGAAGAAAAATACTGCCATAATGCGCCTTTCTATACCTTAGGACCGCTGGTAACTGACATTGCTCCTGGCTATGATCATATAACATCAGCTATTGGCGGCTGCAATATTGCCTTTTACGGTACAGCCATGCTTTGCTATGTTACCCCATCTGAGCATCTAGCTTTGCCTACTCCTGAGGATGTAAAAACCGGTCTTATAACTTATAAATTAGCAGCACATGCAGCTGATGTTGCTAAAGGCCTGCCTGGCGCTGTCTTAAGAGACAATGCCATGGCGCGTGCTCGTGCTGAGTTTAGATGGCACGATCAATTTGCCTTGTCTTTAGATCCTGAGCATGCATATGAGGTTTGGAAATCTCAGATGCCTGAGGAGTGCGAGATGCGCGGACATCAGCCGTCCTATTGCTCTATGTGCGGACCTCGTTTCTGCCCGATTCGTTTAAACCGTTTTTTACAGGAAAAATATAATGTTAAAAAATAGTTTAAGACCCTATGTTTTACTAATAGCTGGCGTAGATTCAGGCGGGGGAGCCGGCATTACGGCAGACTGCCTAACTGTTTTTGATACCGGAGCTTGGCCATTGCCCTGCGTCAGCGCTTTGACTGCACAGTCGCTTTTGCAGGTTGCAAGCGTTGAGGCAGTTGATGAGAATATCTTTAAAAAGACCTTAGATACGGCACTTTCTGATTGGGATAGACCCGCTGCCATCAAAATAGGCGTGATTACCTCGCAGAAAATCCTCTCCTTATTGCTGGACTATTTAGAAGGCCCCTTAAAAGGCATACCAGTAGTATGGGATCCGGTTTTATGCGCTACCGCAGGCGGCATGGACAGTGCCGATCTGCATAAAGAGTTAGAGCGCATTTTAAAGGTAAGTACGGTTTTTACTCCTAATTTGCCTGAAGCTTTAGAGCTTAGTCATTCGTCAGATACTGATTCAGCCTATGCTATAGCTGCTAAGCTTCAGGATAGGGGCGCGACGGCTGTAATTATAAAGGGCGGCCATAATGATAAAGCAGCATATGCAGCAGATACTTTAGTTACGCCTGTTTTAAAAACTGCCTTAACGCATAAAAAAATCGCCGGCAACGGCGTGCATGGAGGAGGATGCGCATTATCTTCAGCTATAGCTTCATTTTTAGCACAGGGCTTTGCAGTTGAAGATGCCGCAGTCTTAGCTTCAGCCTATGTCTACCGCGGCATTAAGAGTCCGGCCTTAGACACAGATACGGTAAGACCTCCTTGCGGGCATCACGGCATGGATTTTGCTTTAGCTGATATGCCGGAGGTCTCAGAGGAAGGCTTTCCTAAGAGCGGCGGACCGTTTGCATCTTGCCCGATGCATTTGGGACTATATCCTGTCGTAGACAGTCCTGAGTGGATTGAAAGACTTTTGAAGCTTGGAGTTAAGACCATACAGCTGCGCATTAAGGATAAAGAAGATCCTATGCTGTATGAAAAGATAGTTAAGGCTGTTGAGCTTGCTTGTACGTATAAAGCTCGGCTTTTCATTGATGATTACTATGAATTGGCTATTAAGGCTAAAGCCTATGGCGTGCATTTAGGCATGGAAGATTTGCGCCAGGCTGATATTGAGAAAATAAAGGCAGCAGGCCTGCGCTTAGGCGTCTCAACTCACGGGGCCTATGAGCTTTTAAAAGCCCTGCAATTGAAGCCTTCCTATATAGCTTTAGGGCATATCTTCCCAACTCAGAGCAAAAAAATGCCGTCTAAACCTCAAGGCGTTAATAAGCTGGCAATAGAGCAGCGTCTTGTAAAGGACTTTATGCCTACGGTGGCAATCGGCGGCATTAAGCTGCATAACGTTCGGGATGTTTTAGATACCGGAGTTGGCTCCGTTGCTCTTATTACAGGCATTACTAAAGCCTCAGATCCGGATGCTGAATGCAAGATCTGGCTTGAGCTGTGCGGAAGCGGAGATGATGAAAATGCGCATTAGTATAAATGATGAAGTAAAAGAGACTAAAGCAGCTACTCTTTTAGAGCTTATTGAGTCTTTAGGCTTGCCATTACAGGGCGTTGCAGTAGCTTTTGACGGCGAGATTGTCCCTAAGAATAGCTGGGGGCAATTTGAACTTAAGGAAGGCATGGCGCTTGATATTTTCAATATGGTTGCAGGAGGTTAATCAATGTCAGATAAATTAATTTTAGCGGGAAAGGAATTTGAAAGCCGCCTTATTATCGGTACTGGTAAATATGCTTCTGGCGAAGCTTTGCATGCGTCAGCCGCAGCATCAGGTGCGCAGATTGCCACTATGGCTGTAAAGCGCATTGATATGCGTACTCATAAAGATGAGATCATTAAGCCGTTATTAGACTTAGGCATTACCCTGATGCCTAATACCTCTGGAGCAAAAAATGCAAAAGAGGCTGTTTTTGCAGCAAATTTAGCTCGTGAAGCTTTAGGCACCGATTGGATTAAGGTAGAGGTTCATCCTGACGTAAAGTATTTATTGCCAGATCCGCTTGAAACCTTTAAGGCATGCGAAGAGCTTGTCAAGCAGGGCTTTAAGGTGTTTCCTTATATTCAAGCAGATCCGGTTTTAGCTCGCAGACTTGAAGATCTAGGCGTAAGCGCTGTCATGCCGTTAGGAGCCCCGATTGGTTCGGCACGCGGTATTGAAACTGTACAGATGATCAAGATTATCATTGAGCAAAGCCATGTGCCTGTAATTGTTGATGCCGGCATCGGAGCCCCTTCAGAGGCAAGCTTAGCCTTTGAGCTAGGCGCTGATGCGGTTATGGTTAATACTGCTATCGCTGCAGCAGGCGACTGCATTGCAATGTCAGAGGCTTTTGCCTGTGCCTGCAAGGCAGGACGTATGGCTTACAGAGCAGGCTTAGCCGGCAGAACTGAAACTGCAAGAGCTACCTCTCCTATGGAAGCTTTCTTAAAGGAGGCTATGAAATGAGTTTTTATGATGAAATCTCAAAGATTGATGTCGATAAATTTATTTCTCTAGTTGACAGCAGAACTGATGCAGATGTCGAGCATGCTATTGCCAAGGAAGGACGTCATACTATTGAAGATTTTGCAGCATTGATTTCAGAAAATGCGCGCAAGCATTATTTGGATGTAATGGTGCAAAAATCCATGCAGCTGACGCGCAAGCGTTTTGGCCGCTGCATCAATATGTACCTGCCTTTATATCTGTCAAATTTATGCTCAAATAAATGCACTTATTGCGGTTTCTCTGTATTAAATAAGTTCAAGCGGGTAGTTTTGACTTTAGAAGAGGTCGAAGAAGAGCTGCAGGCGATGAATGAGATGGGATATTACAATATTCTTTTGGTCTCAGGAGAAAATGAACATCGCTGCGGCATGCCGTATTTCAGAGAGGTTTTGCCGTTAACCCGCAAGCATGCTACTTATTTGCAGATGGAAGTGCAGCCGATGTCCGCTGAGGATTATGCCGAGCTTAAGAGCTTAGGCTTAGACAGCGTTTCCGTTTATCAGGAAACCTACCATCCTGAGACCTACAAAGCCTGTCATTTAGGCGGCAAAAAGGCTGACATGCGTTGGAGAATGGAGACTCCGGACCGCTTAGGTCAGGCAAAGATTGATAAAATCGGCATGGGCGCCCTTTTAGGCCTTTATAACTGGAAGGTTGATCTCTGTGCTGTGGCTATGCATGTTTTATATATGCGCGAGCATTATTGGCAGAGCAACTTAAGTATTTCCTTCCCGCGCATCAGACCGTCAGCCGGCGGATTTCAGCCTCATTCTCCGGTATCTGATGCTAAGCTTTTACAGATCATTTGCGCCTGGCGTATTTTTGATAATGAGCTGGATCTGACAATTTCAACTCGAGAGAGCGCCGCTTTCCGTGATCTCCTGCTGCCAGTAGGTATTACGGCGTTTTCAGCCGGCTCTTCAACTGAGCCTGGCGGATATGCTCATAAGGGTAAATATTTAGAGCAATGGACTGTAAATGACGACAGATCTGTAGATGAGGTGGTGTCAGTTATGGAGAAGAACGGCTTTGAAGCCGTATTCCAAAATGCCTCTACTACTTACTTTAAAAATATCAGCGCTTAGCTTCTAAGCCTCAGCAAAAGCTTTCATGCCGCTCATGAAGGCTTTTAGCGCCAGCAGTCTTATTCTTTAAGACGCTCATTTTCTTAACTTATAAGTACAGCTGCAGCTAAAGAATTATCCATTTGATAGCTCCTCTGATATTCGCTAAAATAGATTAAAATTCTTCAAAAGCATCTTCTCAAGGGCAAGCGGCTCGTAACTGTTCTCTATAGTCTGTAGAGCTTTTGATATCTAGGCTTTTAAGCTATGTCTTTTAAGACTATCTGTTGCTGAATTCTTAAGCTTTAGAAAATAAGTTATTTTGTCAAATTTAAAAGAGGAGAATGGCGCTATTATTCATTTTATGAAATGAGATTTTAGCGTTTAATTTATATGAAAAAATTACTTTTAGCAGTCTTAATAGCCTTAAGTGTAGGGAGTGCTTGCGCCTCAGTGCGCATTGATGTTAAAAATGAATCAAGCGAGGATTGTTCCCTAGCCATTAATGCCAGAACGGATAAAACTAAATGGCTGACTGAAGGCTGGTATGTGTTTGCCTCAGGAGAGGAAGCTCCGATTATTTTGGATAATATAAATGATATCCATAATGTATATGTATACAATGACTGCACTAAGGATAATATCCCTAAGGGTGCTGAGACCAAAAAAGTCTGGGTCAACACTAACCTGAAGTTCAGAGATGAAGTACCGCGTGAAAATCAGCAGGGATATGAAGAAGTTACCTTTGTAAGACTGACTTCAGGAAAATATATTATTTCTGCAAACTAAAAATGTAAGCTTTTGGAGCAATCGTTATCTCTTCAATAAAGTTGTGCTAGTATTTACAAACTTTTTTTGAGGAGATTTCTGTGACTGTCGATATCTATACCTACCTTGTAGTATGTCCCTTTGTATTTATAGCCGGCTTTGTCGATGCTGTAGCAGGAGGCGGGGGACTTATTTCGCTGCCGGGCTATCTTATCTCCGGACTGCCGGTACATTATGCTTTAGGCACAAATAAATTTTCTTCTATGCTAGGAACGTTTTTAGCTACGTATCGCTATGCTAAAGAAGGCTATATTGATTTTAAAAGAAGCCTGCAGCTTGTTATCTTTGCTTTTTTAGGCTCGGCTTTAGGAGCACGCCTGGTGCTGTTTATCGATGACACGATCTTAAAGCTGATTATGCTGGTAATTCTGCCGCTGACTGCCGTTTATTTATGGAGAAGCAAGCCTTTTAACCAAAATCAGGAGCCTCATAGTCAAAATAAGACGAAGGTTTTATGTATTTTGATTTCCTTTACTTTAGGCATATATGACGGCTTTTATGGCCCGGGTACCGGGACTTTTTTAATTTTAGCTTTAACTTTAATTGCTCATCTAAGCTTGAAAGAAGCTAACGGTACAGCTAAAGCTATTAATTTGGCAACTAATGTAGCAGCCTTTGCTGTCTTTTTATCTCATGCGTCAGTTTTAATTTTATTAGGTCTGGTGGCTGGATTTTTCAGTATCCTGGGAAATTATTTAGGCACACGCTTTTTTGATCATAAAGGCTCCAAAGCAGTCTTGCCTGTGATGATAGGGGTGATGGTGATTTTTGTCATTAAGATTATCTATGATTTTATCTAATTTAGCTTAAATGCTTTTGAAGAGATAAGGGGCACTTAATGATCAAGCTCTACCTTAAAGCTAGCGCAATCATGCTGGCCGCTTTCATCAGCGGCGCAAACGCTGTAATAGCCGTCACGCTGGGGTGAGAAATAATTATCCGGCATGATTTCTCCATTGACAGTCATGATTAATTCACCTTGCTTATTTTTAGTAATGACATATATATTTCCGTAAAAATCAGGCTTGACGGTGCTGTTATTTTGCGGAAATTCTATCTTTAATCCTTTATTTTTTAGGGCGTTTGGGTAAAAAGTTCTTAAATATAAGGGCGGTTCTCGGCTTAAGGCGCCGTTTTCCGCTAAAGCTTTTTTCGGAGTTCTGTGCTGCGGTATTGCTTCTAAAATTTTAAACAGGTAAGGAGCAGCCGCAGAAAACCCGGTTTTCCTCATCGGCATTGGCCTATTGTCAGGACGGCCTACCCAAACGGCAGCTGTATAATCATAAAGGGAGCCTATGGCATAGGCATCTGCATGCTGATAAGAGGTGCCGGTCTTATAGCTGATTTCCGAGGCAGGAGCAAAATCCGGGCGTCTGACTTTTTTTAAGATTTCATAGGTGGCACGAGCAGAGCTCTCCGAGAGCAGGCGGTATGTTGCAGATTTTCTCTCATGCTGCAGAAGCCGGGCATTTTCATATAAGCCGTCATTAGCAAGCGCTGCATAAAAGTTGGCAAGATCAAATAAAGTCGTACTGACGGCTCCTAAGCCAATACCGGCATGGGGGCGAGTATTTTGGGCGATTTTGACCCAATTTTTAGGGGTATTTATCCATAAGAAGAATCTTTGCGGATCTAATTTTAAGAGTATATCTATGACGGGCAGGTTTAGGGAATTTGCCAGGCTTTCGCTTGCGGTGATGGCTCCGTGAAATTTGCGGGAGTAGTTGTTAGGCGCCCAGGCGCCAAACTGTTCTTGCTCGTCATAAACTATGGTTTGAGGATGCAGCAGGCCGCTGTCGAAGGCTTTGGCATAGATAAATGGCTTTAGGGCTGAAGCTGGCGATCTTAAGGCGTGAGGAAGATCCATAAGTGAAATCTTAGTGTTAGCTGAGCCTATATAGCCTGTAACCTCAAATGTTTTATTATTTATAACTACTGCAGCCATAGTTTCAAAGGCATTTTTTTCCTGCAGATAATCATGAGCGGCTTGCTTTAAGATCTCCTGTATCTTGGGATCAAGGTTGGTATGATATTCATAAACATCAGGCGTATTAAAAAAGTTTTTTAGGCATAAGGCATCCTGATAAATTTTCTGCATTCTTACAGGCAGGTCCTCCCGTGCAGCAGCACTGGCAATATCTTCGGCTATTACGCCTTCTGCAACTCCCAGACGCAATACTTCATTGCGGTAATAGCGGGCACTTTTGCTGAATTTATCTGGACGTAATTTTTCAGGCGAGCGCGGCAGAGCTACTAAAAGTGCAGCTTCAGCAGGAGAGAGCTTATCTGGCAGATGACCAAACCAAGCTAAAGAAGCTGCTTTTACTCCTTCAAGATTACCTCCCATAGGCACGGTAGAGAGATAGATATTTAAAATTTCCTCTCGTCCTAAAGTACAGGTAAGATAAACTGCCGCTAGAGCCTGTCTTAATTTATTGTAATAGCCGCAGCGCAGCTCTTTCTTTAGGTTTTTAGCCGTCTGCATGGCAATAGTAGAGGCTCCTGAGACTATAGAGCCAGCTTTTAAATTAGAGAAAAAAGCACGTATGACAGCTAAAGGGTCGACTCCTAGATGGAATTTAAAGCGTTTATCTTCGCTTGCAAGCAGGAGCTTTAAATAAAGGGGATCTACCTCTGCAGCTGTAGTTTTCAGCCTAAGGTAGCCGTCAGCTGTGAGATTATAGGCTATAAGATTAGCTTCTCTGTCATAAATGGCAAGAGATCTCTGCTCGTATACATCAAGCTTTGGAATAGATGAGATAAAAATACTCCCTAAAACAGCGATTATAGGGAGTATTAGCATAATTCTTTTAATCACAGCTTATAAAAACCGGGTTATTTTCATCATAAATTACAGTGCGGGCTTCTTTAAAGCTGCCGTTATAGAGCACAAGATAGCGGCTAGCTGAAGTGATCTCGCGATCAAAGTATCGATAGTGCTCGTATTTTAAATGATCATTTTTTATATAGCTTCTATAGGGCAATTTCAAATTATCAAATTTTTCGCTAAAAGGCATATTTGCAATTAAGCTTAAGTTAGCGGGAATGGAGCTAATCTTAGTTAAATCTAAGGGAGGCTTACCTTTAAATTTAATAGACTCCACTACAGTAATTAAATCACCGGCCTTAAGATCCTGCCATTTGATGCTTTCGCCTTTATCGTTAAAGTATTGTCGCTTAAAGCTTAGCTTATCTGAAGCTTCAAGATCCTTACAGGCTTTGCCGTAAGTAATTAGATTTTGATAATTATCTGCATGCCGCGCCTTAGCTGAGATATCCAGATACAAATCAATAGCTTTAGGGCTTAAAGGCCCCTGAATATTTGTTTTTAAGGCTTCTTTTAAATATGATGGCATATTTTCATAGCTGTCTATACCTAAATAAGCTCCGATTAAATTTAAGGCATCAAGCTTAGCTTTTGCAGTAAAGCGAGAGGCATCGTCATATTTTTGAGCCTTTATAAGTGCAGAGAATTTTTTTAGCTGCTCAATGCCCCTGCTTATTGCGGATAATGCGCGTTCCTTATCGCCTAATATTGTAAAGATATAGGCAAATTGAGCGAGACTCTCGGCATTAGGCTCTATTTGAGTATCAAAGAGATAGCGGCTTTGGGCTAAAACATTCTCGCCGCTTAAGGCTCTGTATTTTAAAGCTGCGGATGCTAAGTCAAGCTCGTAGCTCTGAGAGACATTAGCTATGAGGGCTTTTCCGTATTTTAAAGTTTCGGCATTAACTTTAAAGCCGTTTGATACCGCCTTCCTTAGCAGATAAGCGGCATCTAAGCTTAAGCGGCTGTCGTAAAAATCATTTAAATATCCGCTTAAATTCGTAAGCGCCGTTAAGAGCTTTATGCCGTAATTTATTTTTAAGTCAATGTCTGCTTGATATTTTGCATATAAGTCAGAGCTGCATTCCTTAATGCGCAAAAGTGTATTTAAAGCATAAAAAGCATCAGATGAGGATTTAATTTCATCATCAAGTGTTTTTAAAAGCAAGGTCTCTGAGATGAGATTAGGCACAGAGCTTTGCGTTTTAGAGATATTTATGTAATCCTGAGCATTTACCTGGAACGCTTGCTTTTTATCTGAAAAATTAAAAGATAAAAATTGCAGCTCAGAGGGGAAAACCTCGACGCTGTAGCTATCGGTAAAATTATAATCTTTGCCTTGAAGCTTAAGCTTAAGCACTCCGTTTCCTGTGCCTACTGCTTCAATTTTGAAATTTAACAGCTTTTTATCATGTAATTTTTCTAAAGTGAGCTCTCTGCTGCTTTCACATTTAAGAGCACCTTCACAAACAAGGCTGAGCCTGTAGGCAGCTTTTTTATCTTCAAGGCTGGTTAAGGCAAGATTGCTTTGGATGACATCCTGAGCATAGGCATACAGAGGAATGGCTGCATGTATGGATACTTTATCGCGGATTTTTAAATCAGCATTAAGAGATCCTAAGGCCGTATCATTCCAGGCTACGATCATAAGCTTAGCGCCGCTTTGGCGCTGAGGCAGTTTGAAGCGTATAAGACCTTTGCCATTCTTAAGCTCGGTTACTCCCTGATAAAGACTTATAAGTTTTTCTCTTGCGGAGACAGAGGTATTATTTTTCTTAGCGCTGAGATTTAAGGAATCTAAGCCATACCCTTGTTTTAATTCAGATGCAGTATTTATTAAATAGCCGTAGAGATCGTAAACATCAAGAGAGAAAAGTTTTTCTGAATTTAAATAGGCTAAAGGATCCGGAGCTTTAAAATTCGTCAGGCCTAAGATCCCCTCGTCGACTAAGGCTGCAGTATAGTAGGTTTTTCCCTCGCCTCCTGTGATAGTTAGAGGGATTTCTACGGTATCATTAGGCTTTATAGCAGCAGGAATTGCAGCTTCAATTTTAAGCGCTGAATTTTCAATTTCAACAGGTATATATGCAAGCCCTAGAGTGCGGATGGAAGGACTTGTCGATTGCTCCTGCGTATATACGGAAATTAGGGCATGAACACCTGTTCCCATGCTCTCGTCTATATGTACGGGAATTTCATTTTTACCTTTCTTAACCTTGTAATGACTAATTGAGCTTAATTTATTTGTGCCTAAAGTCAGATCTGCATAGCCGTCGAAAGGAAGCTCGAAGCTGAGCTTAGCATCCTGGCCTGGCATATAAGACTTTTTATCCAGCCCTACGCTGAATTGCTCGGGCTTATTGGCATTATCCGGGTTGAAATAGCCTTTATAAAAGCGCATTGAGGTTAGCGCTTTATGGTTATCAAGCTCCAGACAGTAACAGCCGTCTTCAAGATCCAGCTTTAAGGAGCTCTTATCAAGCTGCTCGGCAGATAGGGCAATTGTTCCTGAGCGTAATGGTATTCTTACTTCGACTGGAGTATAGCGCCACGAGCCGTTTTCATAGGCATACTGCCAGGTAGTTCTTAATTTAAACAAGCGATA
>CAJKNC010000024.1 GCA_905201175.1 uncultured Succinatimonas sp. | reverse complement strand
CTGTTAGTATGACCTAGAAACTTAAGTGATCAATTTCTGGGGCCATACTACTTTTCCCAGTGACCTGCCGTTTTTTTAGATGCGCCTCTTATTCTATCATTATTAGAATCAAACTTATCAACAGAATAACCTGATTTATGTCTGCTGCTTGAGGCTTTGGCATAGCCTGCAGCTTTAGGCTTTTTGCTAAAAGATCTATCTTCACTTACAAAAGAGCTCTTATCTTTGTAAGAATGATTTTTAACATCAGCTCTTACCCCGGTATTGCGTCTAAGCTCGCTATGCTCGCTGCTCTCCTCAAAGAAAGCCCTTCTTAATGAAGAATACCTGGCATTTCCTAAGCTTCCAGGGGCACGTGCATGCTCATCTCTTCTTAAGCTGTTTTTCTTTAAAGACAGACGCTTAGCTGCTCTGGCCTTATAAGGAGCTGCTGTTACATCAACTAAAGGCTCTTTAGGCATATCCTCTGAAGTCAAGGGCTCCATATCAGCTAAACGGCGCAGCTTATTTATTTCTCTTAAAGTCAGCTCGCGATACTGTCCTGATTTTAAAGCCGGATCCAGCTCAATGCCGCCATAGCTTATGCGAATAAGACGGCTGACCTTTACTCCTACAGCTTCCCATAAACGTCTAACCTCGCGCTTACGTCCTTCTTTTAAAGAAACATGATACCAAGCATTGCGGGCTTCGCCGCCGACATAGGTAATCTTATCAAAGTGGGCCGGGCCATCTTCTAAAATTACGCCTTTTTGCAGCTGTTCAAGCATCTGCTCGCTGACCTCGCCATAAATGCGAGAAGCATAAATACGCTCAATGCCTTGACGCGGATGCATAAGTGCATTAGCTAAATCGCCATCTGTAGTAAAAAGCAATAAGCCTGACGTATTAATATCCAAACGTCCGACATAAATCCAGCGGCCACAATCAGGCTTAGGCAGATGGTCAAAGACCGTCGGGCGATCCTCAGGATCGTTGAGCGTTGTAAGCTCGCCTTCAGGCTTGTGATACATTAAGACTCGACACTGAGGCTTCTGCGTTGAAGGCATAAGTACAACCTTTCCGTCAATTTGTACCTTTACCTTGTCAGCATCAATACGATCGCCTATTTTAGCAACGATGCCATTACAGCTTATGCGGCCTTCGGCAATCATTTTTTCAATTCCACGTCTTGAGGCAATACCCAAACGGGATAAAACCTTCTGCAGCTTCTCGCTCATAAGTTTCCTTTATAATTAATTATGTTAAGCATATTCTACACGGAGCTAACTCTATTGTCTAAATCGATTTACATTTTTAAGCCTATGATTTAATGAATAGTCATTTTATAGACTTTAGCTTAAAATAAGCTAAATAACGCAGGATTTATTTATGAGCGAAGCTTTAGATAAAAAAACAGAAAATGTTACTTTTTCCTTATTTGGGCTAACTTTTACCCTAAGGGTAACCTCTGACAAGATAAAAGGCTTGCGGGAGAGTATTGCCGCCATCCAAAGCAAAAGTTCACAAATGATGCGCGAAAACCCCACCTTAAGTCCTCAGCAAACAGCTGTTCTTATTGCGCTTGAGAGCGAAAACCGCTTACGCGACTATCTTGAAAACAGCTCGCCATTTGAGGCCTTAGCACAACAAAAAATTGAAACTATTAAAGCAACCTTAAAGCACAATCTAAATGGAAAATAAGCATTCTGAAAATAAAAAGAAACGTATGGCTTTACGCCAAAGCATCCTCTCCATTCGCCGCAATCTAAGTGCCTTAGACGTTGAGGATGCCGGCTACAAAATAGCCAAAATTTTAGACAATCATCCGTCTTTTAAGCAAGAACGCATCGTCGGCTCATACGTTAGTACCTCAGGAGAATTATCGAGCCGCAAGATTAACGAGATGCTCTTAAAAAGAGGTCACACTCTAGCTTTGCCGCGCATCGATATTGAACATAAAGGTTTAATGGATTTCTACCGTTTTGACAGTAACGATAAATTAGTAGAAAACCGTTTTCATATTTTAGAGCCAGCTGATAATGAAAAAAATTTCTTAGGCTTTGAGAAATTAGAAATCTTAATTGTGCCTCTTGTAGCTTTCGATAAGCACGGCAACCGATTAGGAATGGGCGGCGGCTATTATGATCGCGCTTTAAAAAAGCTCAGTGCTGAATGCTTAACCATAGGCGTAGCTTATGATTTTCAATGCATAGACGAAGTTCCCGTTGAGCACTGGGATATGCCCTTAGATGAAATCATAACTCCAACTCAGCATTTAGTATTTTAGTGGCTTAAAGGCTCAAAAATAAAAACCGCTATCAGATTGATAGCGGTTTTTTTCATTAAAAACTTATTTTAAGCTTATTTGTCAGCAGGGGCATCAGTATTAGATGAATCATTAACAACCGGGACATCACTGTTAACCGCCGGAACATCAGCCGGGGCTGCAGTTTCAGTCTGAACTGTACCTGCATCGATATTGCTGAAATTGCTCTGAGTCTCATGAGCCTCTTTTTGCATCCAGCCGATAAATAAACAAATGCCAAAGAAAGCAATGATTAAAATCCATGTAGATCTAGTCAAGAAGTTACCTGATCCTACAGAACCAAATACAGTATTAGATGCACCAGCGCCGAAAGAAGCCCCCATACCAGCTCCCTTGCCCTGCTGAACTAAAATCAAAGCAACTACGGCAATACAAATTAATAAGAAAATAACAATTGTAGCTTCGTACATAATAAAACCCTAAATACGCACACTCACACCATTCTGAGCGTGAATAATACCGTTTACGGACGCTTTTTTCAAGCGCTTTCGCCCTCTGCCTGATGGATGATCACATCAGCAATGCGCTGTGCTTTAGTATGAACATCATCTCTGTCAGGACCTTCCACCATAACTCTGACTACAGGCTCAGTACCTGATTTACGCAGCAGCACACGACCTCTTTCACCTAAAGACTTTTTAACCGCCTCTACTTCTGCCTGTACTTTTGAATCATTAATATCAAAGCCAGCTGTAAGACGTACATTGATAAGCTCCTGCGGGAACATAAAGAGATCAGCTGATAATTCTTCTATGCTCTTTTGCTGATGCAGACAGGCTTTTAATACCTGCAAAGCGGAAATAATGCCGTCGCCAGTAGTAGCATAATCTAAGCATATGATATGACCGCTGTTTTCTCCGCCTAAGCGCCAGCCTTTTTCAAGCAGGGATTCCATAACATAGCGATCGCCAACCTTAGTTCTGATAAAATCAATATTCTTACGCTTAAGAGCAAATTCAAAGCCTAAATTAGACATCAGAGTGCCGACTACGCCGCCGACAAGCTTATTATGCATTTGGCGGTCACAGGCGATAATATACATCAAATTGTCGCCGTCATGCATCTGACCGTGTCTGTCTACCATCAAAACACGATCGCCATCGCCATCAAAGGCAATACCCAGATCAGCCTTTGTAGCTAAAACCATATTAACTAAAGCCTGCGGATGAGTTGAGCCTACTCCGTCATTAATATTGACGCCGTTAGGTCTGTCTCCAATTACAATAACATTAGCTCCAAGCTCGCGGAATACCAAGGGAGCTACATGATAAGTAGCACCATTAGCACAGTCTAAAACTATAGTTATTCCCTCTAAGCTTAGATGAGCTGCAAAAGCACTTTTGCAGAATTCTACATAACGTCCGGGAGCATCGTCCTGACGATAGGCTCGGCCAAAAGCTGAAGGCGAAGCCATTTTTAAATCATCCGAATCTAAAGCCTGTTCGATAGCAAGCTCTACCTCATCTGGAAGCTTCGTGCCTTCTTTGGAGAAAAACTTGATGCCATTGTCATAATAAGGATTATGCGAGGCACTGATAACCACGCCTAAATCAGCTCTAAAGGCGCGAGTTAAGTAGGATACCGCTGGAGTCGGCATTGGTCCTAACATAACAGGACTAATGCCTGAAGCTGAAAAACCAGCTTCTAAGGCAGCTTCTAGCATATAGCCTGATAATCTTGTATCTTTACCTATAATGACCCTGCCGCCATTTTCCTTAGCTAATACCTTGCCTGCCGCCATTCCTAAACGTATAGCAAACTCAGGTGTAATCGGATAACGGCCGACACGGCCTCTGACGCCGTCAGTGCCAAAATATTTGCGTTGCATGGTTATTTACTCTTCCTTATAACGCCTAACTTATCGCGCAGATTGCGGAAACGTCTGATAATAGACTTTGAAAATCTAAAGGGCTTAGTAGTTGCTAATAAAAGCTGCCATGAACCTAAAGACAAAGCCATATCCGCAACATTCTCCGTGCGCAAAATCTGCACTGTGCCTCTATCTGCACAAAATAGCGCCAAAGTCTGAGAGATATTAGCATTATCCTTTAAAAATTCATCATTTAATGACAACGTCCTCGGCATAGCAAAACTTATAGGTACACCAAAACTCTTTAAGCTATCTAAGCGTCCGATAAGCTTCAGCTGAGCTTTAACAGTAGCGCTCTTGCCTAAGAGCGGGTCAATAAGCAGCATTTTACGCGAGATGCCGGCATTCAGGCAGGCATCAATACGCTCAAATAAAAATTCAGAGACTAAGGCTACAGCATCATCATGCTCGCCATTGCAGTCTTGATTACCATCAAACTGCAAGCAAACAGGCACTTTCAAATTCAAAGCCATCTGAACAGCACCTTCATGACGCAAAGCATCCGGAGATATAATCATTGAGGCTCCAGCCTCAACAGCTTTTTGCATATTCTCAGGGTAAACAGTACTAGCTGCAATCACAAGACGAGTTTTTTGCGCAAGAGCAGCAATAGCGCCAGTTAGAAGCTTACATTCAGCATCAGCACTAATGCTCTCAGCTTCTCCGGCTACAATAACCTCGACAAATTCCGCTCCCGAAGCATACATGGACTGGGCTCTTTTAAGCAATTCCTCAAAATTATCCTGGTCCTTAGGGTCTAAAGATAAAATACCCATGACCTTAGTTATGCTTAGATCGAAATTACGATCTCTGATTTTTAGCTTCATCAGCTACTCCTTATTAACGGCCCTCTCCGTTATTATTTTCTGAGTTTTTAGATGCATCAGGATTCTGAGTATTTGCATCATTTCCCTCAGAGTCGCTCTTAACAGCAGAGGCTGGGGCCTCATTTTGAGACTTAGGACCTTCATTATTATTTACAGCAGGATCATAATCCACAGTAGGAGCTCTTACCGGGACGCGATTCATAAGATCATCAATTTGCAAAGCATCGATGGTCTCGTACTTTAACAAAGCATCCTTCATATTCTCGAGAATATCTTTATTATCCTTAAGAATCTGTTCAGCTTTAGCATAGCAGGAGTTAATAATAGCCGTCACCTCTTCATCGATAATCAAGGCAGTCTTATCAGACATGCTCTGCATAGAGCTGCCCTGAGAACCTAGATACATAGAGGCCTCATTATCCTTCTCATAGAGCATAGGCGCCAAGCGCTTGCTAAATCCCCAACGAGTTACCATCTTGCGGGCAATCTCAGTTGCTCTCTCAATATCATTAGAGGCTCCTGTAGTAACAGCATCTTCACCAAACATCAGAGTCTCAGCAATTCGTCCTGCAAATAAGGTTGAAATATTTGACAGCAGATACTGCTTGCTTTGGCTATAACGATCTTGCTCAGGCAAATACATAGTTACGCCTAAAGCACGGCCTCTTGGAATAATTGAAACCTTATATACAGGATCGTGCTCTGGCATTAAGCGTCCTACAATAGTATGCCCAGCTTCGTGATAAGCTGTATTAATGCGCTCATGCTCGGTCATAGCCATAGAACGGCGCTCAGCTCCCATCAGAAGCTTATCCTTAGCTTCTTCAAATTCATGCATGCTTACTACACGCAGGTTCTTACGTGCAGCTGCTAAAGCTGCTTCATTGACTAAGTTAGCCAGCTCAGCACCTGAGAAGCCCGGTGTACCGCGAGCTAAAACTGCAGCATCAACATCTTTAGATAAAGGCACCTTGCGCATGTGAACCTTTAAAATTTGCTCACGACCGCGAACATCCGGCAAGCCTACAACTACCTGACGGTCAAAACGGCCTGGACGCAGTAAAGCCTGATCCAAAACATCCGGACGGTTAGTTGCAGCAATGACAATCACCGCTTCGAAGCCTTCAAAACCATCCATCTCAACTAACAGCTGGTTTAAAGTTTGCTCTCGTTCATCATGACCGCCGCCTAAGCCTACGCCGCGCTTACGGCCGACAGCATCAATTTCGTCAATGAATATAATGCAAGGAGCATTCTTTTTAGCAGTTGCGAACATATCGCGGACGCGAGAGGCGCCTACGCCGACAAACATTTCTACGAAATCAGAACCTGAAATGGAGAAAAACGGCACCTTAGCCTCGCCAGCGATAGCTCTTGCTAATAAGGTTTTACCTGTTCCCGGAGGACCTACCATTAAAACTCCGCGCGGAATACGTCCTCCTAATTTAGAATACTTTGAAGGATCTTTTAGGAAATCGACTAACTCTACGACATCCTCTTTAGCTTCATCACAGCCGGCAACATCCGCAAAGGTAGTCTTAATTTGATTCTCGCTTAAAAGCTTAGCTTTGCTCTTGCCAAATGACAAGGGATTGCCCTTTGAGCCGCCCTGCATCTGACGCATAAAGAAAATCCATACGCCAATAAGCAGAATCATCGGGAACCAGGAAACAAAAATCGTCATCAAAGTACTCTGCTCTTCTGGTTTAGTGCCAGATGCTCTAACATTGTGACTAATTAAGTTTTCTAATAATTGCGGATCTGACATTGGCATAACGGTGATAAATTTCTCGCCATTACGTTTTAAGCCATTGATCACGTAGCCATCAAAAACTACTTCCTGGATCTGCTCAGACTGGACTTCACGCACAAAGGTGGTGTAATCCTCTGTTCGTCCAGAACTTTCGCTTGAGTTAAAAGACTCAAAGAGAGTCATTAAAATGACTGCTACTACGAGCCATAGGATCAGATTTTTAGTCATACTTCCCCTTTTTCATCCGGATCATCATCCGGTGTTGCTGCAAATTCTATAGCTGGACTGACACCATTTAAAGGATGACCTTTAAAACCTGTGGCAACCATATAAACCTCGCGAGATCTATCTCTTGAAGCATCAGGCTTACGCACACGCACTTCCTTGAAATCGCTGCGTAATTCCTTTAAAAATTCCTGAGATCCCACGCCTTGGAAGACCTTTACTACAAAGGTTCCGCCAATGCGCAATACTCGGCGCGCCATGTCTAAGGCTAATTCAGACAAAAGCATCGCTCGCGGCTGATCAATTGCAACGTTGCCTGACATATTAGGCGCCATATCAGATAATACTACATGAGCGCCGACTCCAATCATGCTGTAAAGTTTGCAGAAGACTTCATCCTCTCTGAAATCCCCCTGAAGAAACTCAACTCCGCGAATTGGGCGCATAGGAAGAATATCACAGGCTATAACGTGACCGCTATCTCCTATACACTTAATAGCAAATTCAGACCAACCGCCAGGAGCGGCACCTAAATCGACCACAATATTGCCAGGACGAATAAGCTTGTCGCGCTTCTGCAGCTCTTCAAGCTTAAAAGCTGCGCGTGAACGTAAACCTAGCTTATGGGCCTGCTTTACATATTGATCAGAAAAATGTTCTTGAAGCCACCGTGTTTGGCTTGCTGTTCTTTTTTTTGCTGGCAAAAACTTGATCCCTAGAAAGATTTAAAAATATTCTCAGTTATTATACAATTTAAAGATATCAAATAATAATTGCAATCTGGTATTTAACGCAACTAAATTACAATAAATTATCAATCGTAGGTTCAATATGTCTTTAAATTCTAAACAACGCCAATTTCTTAAAGCTCAGGCTCACTCATTAAAGCCTGTCGTAATGCTAGGAGCTGACGGCTTATCTGAAAATGTTCTAAAAGAATTAGATAATTCCATAGAATATCACGAACTTGTCAAAGTTAAACTCAATTCTGGTGAAGGCCGTAAGGAACAGGCTGCAGCCTGTGCTGATGCTGTTAATGCTGAGCTAGTCTCCGTTGTCGGCTTCGTTGCTATTTTATTCAGACAGCGCAAAGACGGCAGCCGCTTTATCCTGCCGCGTTAAGCCTGTTGCAGCTTTTGAAGTATTAAGCTAAAAAAATCCCCCACTTTATTATGTAGGGGATATTTTTTAAATATACTCAACCTTATCGATTTCGTAGGTAACAGTTCCGCGCGGGATATGGATCTCAATCTCATCTCCCTCATATTTGCCTAACAGGCCTTTTGCAATTGGAGTCATATAAGAGATAAGATTATCCTCAATGCAGGCCTCATCTTCACCTACTATCTTATAGGTAATCTCTTTATCTGTATCAACATCAACTAAGGTTACTGTAGATCCAAAGATAACCTTCGGAGTTCCGGAAGTCTTAAGCTTAGTTACGTCAATAACATTTGCAGAAGCTAAGCGGCCTTCAATATCCTTAATGCGGGCCTCGCACATGCCCTGCTCTTCCTTGGCGGCGTCATATTCAGCATTTTCACTAAGATCACCGTGACTGCGGGCCTCGGCAATAGCGGCAACAATGCGCGGACGCTCTACGGTCTTTAATCTCTGTAATTCTTTACGCAGCAATTCTTCGCCGCGTGGTGTCATAGGTGTCTGATCCATAATACTTATATTTGCTCTTTTATCTAAAAGTTTTTTAAATTAACGCCAAAACAGCGTCGCTAATAAAAGAAAACGCCTAAATAATATTAGGCGCCTAACTAAGCCTACTTTACACTCTATATAATTAAGTTGCAAGTAAGCTAAAATTTACTGTCTAATTTTTTAAATCTTTTATAGACTGCATCAGTCTTTGCAAAAGGCTGGCCTTTGGCTTGTGCTTAGAATCCTGCCCGTTCTCGGAATCTTCATTTAAAGAAGCTTCAAATTCGCGCAAAAGATCTTTTTGCTTTGCAGTGAGCTTAACTGGGGTCTCAACCACTAGCTTGCAATATAAATTGCCCTTATCACGCGAATGAACAGAACGCACTCCTAAGCCTTTAAGACGCATCATAGTGCCGCTTTGAGTTTCAGGCTTTACAGTGATCTTAACCTTGCTGTCAAGAGTCGGAACCTCAACCTCTCCGCCTAAGGCTGCTGTAGTGAAGCTAATCGGCACCTCACATAAGAGATCGTCTCCGTCACGAGTAAAGATATCATGCTCTTTAACCTCAACTAAAACGTACAGATCTCCAGATGGAGCTCCATTTAAGCCAGCCTCGCCTTCATTTTCAATTCTGATATTATCGCCGCTGTCAACGCCTGCCGGAATATTAACCGTAATTGTACGATAATCCTCAACACGTCCCTGACCATGGCAATCAGGACAAGGATCGGAGATAATCCTGCCGGTACCGCCGCAATGCGGGCAAGTCTGCTCAAACTGCATAAACCCCTGACGTACAAAAACGCGTCCTGAGCCTTGACAATGAGGACAAGTCTGAGCCTGTGATCCTGAGCGAGCACCGCTGCCGCCGCAGGTTTTGCACTTTACTAAAGACTTAACTTTAATCTGCTTCTTAACGCCAGCTATAGCTTCCTCTAAAGTCAAGCTGATTCTGACGCGGATATCACGTCCAGGAACTACACGAGGGCCTTGCTGACGACGGCTGCGTCCACCTGAGAAGATATCGCCGAAAATATCGCCGAAAATATCGCCAAAATCGCCCTGTCCAAAAGGATTGCCGCCTGAAGCCTGTCCGCCATTCATGCCCTCAAAGCCGAACTGATCATAAGCAGCACGCTTTTGAGGATCTGATAGTACCTGATAAGCTTCATTTATCTCTTGGAATCTCTTCTCTGCACCCTCTTCATGGTTGCGATCAGGATGGTACTTGATAGCTAGGCGTTTGAAGGCTTTCTTTATAGTGGCGTCATCGGCATCCTTGCTTACGCCTAGCACTTCATAATAATCACGTTTTGTCGCCATAAATTCCTCTTCTTTGACAACACAAAAGGCAGGTGGGCTTAACGCCCCCACCTACCTCTATTGATGCTTATCTATAAAAATTTACAGATTATTTCTTGTCGTCATGAACTTCTTCAAACTCAGCGTCAACTACGTTGTCGTCCTTCTTCTGAGAAGATTGCTGAGAGCTGTTCTGCTGAGCACTCTGCTGAGTCTGGGCCTGAGCCTGAGCAGCCTGCATCAAACCCTGAGCAGCTTCCATTACAGCCTTCTCGCAGGATTCAATCTTGTCCTTATCATCACCGCGAATAGCCATTTCAAGGTCATTTAAGGTCTTATTGACCTGAGTCTTAGTATCAGCAGAAACCTTATCGCCCAAATCAGTCATCTGCTTGCGAACAGCATGAACTGTTGCATCAGCACGGTTGCGGGCTGCAGCTAACTCCTCAAACTTCTTGTCTTCAGCCTGATGAGCCTCAGCTTCGCGAACCATACGCTGAATATCTTCATCAGATAAGCCTGAAGAAGATTGAATGGTAATCTTCTGCTCCTTACCAGTGTTCTTATCCTTAGCAGATACGTGAATCAAGCCATCGGCATCGATATCAAAGGTAACTTCAATCTGAGGAACGCCACGCGGAGCCGGAGCAATACCCTCTAAATTGAACTGACCTAAAGATTTATTATCGCTTGCACGCTTGCGCTCACCCTGCAGCACATGAATAGTAACAGCAGGCTGATTATCCTCAGCAGTTGAGAAGACCTGCGATTTCTTAGTAGGAATAGTAGTATTCTTCTCAATTAAGGTGGTCATTACGCCGCCTAAAGTCTCAATGCCTAAAGAAAGCGGAGTTACGTCAAGCAACAATACATCCTTCTTCTCACCAGTTAAAACACCGCCCTGAATAGCAGCACCGATAGCTACAGCCTCATCAGGATTTACATCCTTACGCGGCTCCTTGCCAAAGAAATCAGCAACAAGCTTTTGTACCATCGGCATACGAGACTGACCGCCGACTAAGATAACATCGTTAACATCAGAAGCAGATAAGCCTGCATCCTTTAATGCTGTCTTTACCGGATCTAAGGTCTTTAAAACTAAGTCTTCAACTAATGACTCAAGTTTTGCACGAGTGATCTTGATATTTAAATGCTTAGGGCCAGTTGCATCTGCAGTGATGTAAGGTAAGTTTACATCAGTCTGCTGAGATGATGACAGCTCGCACTTAGCTTTTTCAGCAGCTTCCTTCAAGCGCTGTAAAGCCAACTGATCTTGACGAAGGTCCACACCTGAAGTAGCCTTAAACTCGTCAATGAGGTAATTCATAATACGGTTATCAAAATCCTCACCGCCTAAGTGAGTATCGCCATTAGTAGATAGAACCTCAAAGGTCTTCTCACCATCAACTTCATCAATATCGATGATAGAAATATCGAAGGTACCACCGCCTAAGTCATAAACGGCAATCTTCTGCTCGCCCTTAGCTTTATCCTCGCCATAGGCAATAGATGCTGCAGTAGGCTCATTGATAATACGCTTAACCTCTAAGCCTGCGATGCGTCCTGCATCCTTAGTAGCCTGACGCTGAGAATCATTAAAGTATGCCGGGCAAGTAATAACAGCCTCAGTAACCTCTTCGCCTAAGATATCCTCGGCAGTCTTCTTCATCTTCTTTAAGACTTCGGCAGAAATCTGCGGCGGAGCTAAACGCTTATCTCTAACCTCAACCCATGCATCGCCGTTGTCTGCACGAACAATCTTAAACGGCATGATGGAAAGATCGCGCTGAACCTCGCTGTCATCATAGCGGCGTCCAATTAAACGCTTAATTGCAAATAAGGTATTCTTAGGATTAGTAACAGCCTGACGCTTAGCTGCATCACCGACTAAGATCTCGCCATCTTCAGCATAAGCTACGATGGAAGGGGTTGTACGGCGACCCTCAGAGTTCTCCAATACGCGAACCTTATCACCATCTAGAACAGCAACACATGAATTGGTAGTACCAAGATCAATACCAATAATCTTACCCATTTGTTTTTCCTCTAAATCTATTTGATTTCAGCCTTTAGCTGTAAATCTTTAATTCTTTCTTTATCTGCCTTACCACATATGGGCAGGTTTTCTTTTTTCAAGATTAAATTTCAATATTTATCTTTTTGCTCTCTGCAGGCTCTTCCTTGACCTCTTCCTTTTTAGGACCAGGACCTGCAGAAACAATAACGGTAGCCGCACGAACTACGCGGCCATTTAGCAAATAACCCTTCTGCATAACCTGCAACACATGATTTGTAGCCACTGTCTCAGAAGGAATCATGGAGATAGCCTGATGTAAATTAGGATTAAAAGCCTGACCTTGAGGATCTATGACCTCAACACCAAAGTTCTTCATTTCCTTTAAGAAGAGAGCTAAAGTATTCTGAACGCCTTCAAGCATTACCTTACAATTTTCATCTTCAGGTTTTGCATGAGTAATCGCCAACTCCAAAGAATCAGCTACCGGCAATAAAGCCTTAGCAAATTTTTCAATGCCATATTTGCGTTCACGCTCAACATCAGCCTCAGCACGCTTGCGCTGATTGTCAGCCTCAGCAATAGCTCTGACCATTCTCTGAAGATCAGATTTTGCAGCGCTCTCAACTTTCTCCAGATGAGCTTTTAGGGCAGCGTTTTCAGACTGAAGTACAGATAATGGATCTAAAGTCTCTGCCTCTTTTTTAACCTCTTCTTCAGGAGCAGTCTCAACCTTTTGAGTATCAGCCTCTGTATTTGCATCCTTATCTGTAATAGCGTTGTCCTGTTGTGCTTCACATGAAGCTTGTTTGATTTCGTTTTCCTGAGTCTGCATTTCCATACTCTACAAAATTTATGTGAATCGATGCATTTTCAATGCGTAAATTTAAAATGGGGGTTAATCCCAAAATTTCAAGAGAAAAAGCCAATTTTTACTTAAAACTCTAAAAATACATTGTTTTTTAACATATTTTTTTTAATTATTTTATGTATAAAAGTAGGATTTTTTAAGCATCTACCTGTGCTAAAATGCATCTAAGTTAAAACAAGGATTGATTATGCAAAAAAATAAGCTTTGTCGCCTCTTAGTTTCTACATTCTGTGTAGCCACTTTAGCTTTCTCTCAGGGCTGCGCCTATCGTTCTGATTTAGCCCAGGGAAACTTTGTTGAGCAGGAAGCTGTCAATAAACTTAGCTATGGCATGAGCTCAGAACAGGTACGTTATATCTTAGGAACTCCAATGTTAGTTGATCCTTTCGACAACTCACGCTGGTATTATGTGCACTTCTTGCGCCAAGGCTGGAGTGATCCGCACATCCAAAACCTAGTGCTGCTTTTCAACGGCAATACTCTTATTGATGTAACTGGTGATTTCAAAAAACCTGCAGGCTTCAATCAGAGCAGCAGCTTAGATAATTACATTCCTCCTGCAGAAGATTTTGACAATCTTCCTGTTAATGAGGATTAGCAGTTAACCTTATGTTAAAAAGCCTCCTTGCAATCATCATAGCCTCATTCCTGCTTGCAGGATGTACTTATGAAGATGAATCTCAGGATAAAGTAGTCATTATTAAGCCTAAGGACTTAAGTGCAGAAGAGGCTAATACTCAAAACTTCTTAAAAATAGCCAGAAATTGCATTACAAAGGGTGAAAAAAAAGATGCTCTAGATTTAGATGCTCTTTTTTCAAGCAGTTTAGATAAAAGCTTTAAGCCTTATTTGCTCTTTCAAAAAGAAAAATATACTATTTTGCATGCTCAATGCATGCAAAAAGTTGCCAATAACGGCTATCCTGATTTTATAGATAAAATTTTGGTAAGGCCTGGAAAAATTGCTGTTATAAGTCGTGATTTTTATGCTCAAGATAACCCTCAAGAAGGCGCTTATTGGTTTGATAAGCTTATAAACCTGCAAGGCATGACTAAAGGCTACTATACTGCAGGAGTTATCTTTATTTTAAATAAAAAAACTCTTCCCTATGGCGCTAAGCTTTTAGCTGAGTCTGCTTTAAATGGCAATAAGGAAGCACGTCAGGTACTTATGCAGGTAAATAGCACAAACAACTTAAAACGTAAATATTCGCAACATTCTGATCTATAAGCTATATAGCTCAACAAAATTTTAAGCTAAATCTTATATAAAGGTAATTCTTATAACTAAGAGCAAAATAACTGCAAATTTTGAGGATGTTTAACTTAGTTTTAACTTTTAAGTTATATAATTATTAGTATTGCACCTGATAAAAACAATTTTCCCAAAATAAAGGCAAATATATTCATGGATTCAAGTAATTTTGTTCCAAAAGAACTTTCATGGCTTTCTTTTAATGGCAGAGTATTACAAGAGGCAGCGGATCCGTCAGTACCTTTAATTGAACGTGTTCGTTTTTTAGGTATTTATTCAAATAATCAAGACGAATTCTTTAAAGTCCGAGTTGCCGAACTTAAGCGCCAGGTCATTATTAATAATTTAAACGGAAAAAAAGAAGATGCGGTAAATCTTTTGCGTCAAGTACAAAAAGAGGCCGCTAAATACCAGATGACCTTGAATTCTATTTTCCACTCTTTAAAGGAAGAGTTAGCACAGCACAAAATCTTTTTACGCGATATTGAATCTATTACCGAAGCTCAAAAGTCATGGGTATTAAGATATTTTAAACGTCATGTACTAAAGCACATAAATCCAGTTATCATCGACAAAGATACTGATTTGGTGTCTTTCTTAAAAGACCAATATACCTATCTCTTTGTCAAAATGACCGGCAAAGATCAAAATCATTATTCATTAATCGAAATTCCTTCAGATCAGATCCCTCGTTTTATAAGAACGCCTGTTGAGGATGATTCGGTTACATTAATGTGGCTTGACGATGTTATCCGTTTAGGCCTTGATATGATTTTCAAGGGCTTATTTGATTACGATTCAATTGAAACTTACTCTATCAAAATGAATCGCGATGCAGAATATGATCTTTCTGAAAGCGTAGATAAGAGCGTTCTTGAGAACATGTCTGAATCATTAAAGCAGCGTTTGAATGCGATACCTGTGCGCTTCTCATATGATGCCCAGATGCCTAAGGATATTGTAAAGTTCATGGCCAAAGAATTGCGCATGAGCTCAATTGATTCCTTAATGCCAGGAAATCGCTATCATAATTTTAAAGACTTTTTATCATTCCCAAGCATTGGTGATGACAGCATGGAAAATCCGGTATTAACCGAGATTTTAAGCAGTCAATTTGAACGCTCGCAAACTCCTTTTGAAGCAATCTCAAAGCGTGATGTATTCCTGTATTATCCTTATTATTGCTTTGATTACTTCACAGAATTTTTGCGCCAGGCATCCTACGATCCGTCTGTAACTTCAATAAAAATTAATATTTACCGCGTAGCCTCTCATAGCCGCGTAATTAATTCACTAATTGATGCAGCCAATAACGGCAAGAGCGTTACTGTAGTAGTTGAACTTAAAGCACGTTTCGATGAAGCTAACAATATTAAGTGGGCTTCACGCTTAACTGATAACGGCGTAAAAGTGCTCTTTGGTCTGCCTACCTTAAAAATTCACTCTAAATTGTGCTTAATTACTCGTAAAGAAAACGGCAAAACCGTCCGCTATGCACATATCGGCACTGGCAACTTCAACGAAAAAACTGCAAAGATTTATACCGACTTTGCTTTATTCACTGTAAATCCTGAAATTACATCAGAAGTTGAAAGCGTCTTTGAGTTTATTGAATATCCTTATACTCGCCCGCAATTTAAACGTCTATTAGTCTCGCCGATTAATGCAAGAATGCGCATCTATGAGATGATCGATCGCGAAATATCTTTTGCTAAAGCTGGCAAGGAAGCCTTTATTAAGCTTAAGGTCAATAACCTTGTAGATAATGGTCTTGTAAATAAGCTCTACGAAGCATCCCAAGCTGGCGTAAAAATACGCGGAATAGTTAGAGGAATGTGTTCATTAAAACCAGGATTGCAGAATTTGTCTGATAATATCTACATAACATCAATAGTAGATAGATTTTTAGAGCATCCGCGCGTAATGATTTTCCATAATAACGGAAAGGAAGAAATATTTATTTCTTCTGCTGACTGGATGACTCGTAATCTTGATTACCGCATTGAAGTTGGTGCACAGATCTTAGATCCTCAAGTTGCAGAACGCATTAAAAAGATTTTTGAAATTCAGGAAAACGATAATCGCAAATCACGTATTATCGATGCTGAACAAAAAAATGTCTACGTAGAATCAAAGCCAGGAGATCCTAAAATTCGTGCGCAAATTGCCATCCACGACTATTTGCAAGAAATTGAAAAGTCTTTATAAAATCTGACTTTTTTATGGCCTCATTCCTTAAAAGAATGAGGCTCTTTTTTAATTGAGCTGATCTCTTTTGCTAATTTATCCTCATAAAAATATTATTTCCCCTAATCTTCCATACTAGTATTAAAAATATTTCTTATAAATCAATATATTTATAAAAAATCAAACGTTTTTTTGAAAATATTTAAGAGGTCTGATGTATTTAGTGAGCTAGTTCACATCTATAGATAACAAAAATGCCTAAAATAAGAAACATAACGTGAGATGATCACCAAGTATATTTGTTTTATTTTGTTAAATACAAAGGGTGCTTATTATGGCCGATGCCAAGATTATTGTAACTGATTGCGATCATGCCAATATGAACGAAGAGCAAGCTGTTTTTGAGAAAAACAACATTGCTTGGAAACTTTGCCAGAGTTCTAATGAGGATGAGCTCATTGCTAACTTGCAAGGCGTTGTTTCATGCTGTAACCAGTATGCAAGATTTACCGAAAAAGTTTTTGCTGCCTGCCCTGATTTAAAGGGAATTGTCCGTTATGGTGTTGGTGTTGATAACATTGACTTAGAAGCAGCTACCCGTCATGGCGTTCAGGTTTGCAATGTTCCTGATTATGGTACATTTGAGGTTGCCGATCATGCTTTAGCTTTAATGATGAGCGTAACTCGCGGTATCGTCAAAGCTAACAAGCAGGTTCAAAACGGCGGCTGGGACTATGCAGAAATGGCTCCTTTAATGCGCTTATCTTGCATGACTGTTGGTATTGTCGGTTTAGGCCGTATCGGTATCGCTTTTGCTAAGCGTGTTCATGCTTTAGGCTGCAAGGTTATCGGCTATGATGTTTACACCAAGCACGTAGAAGAGAATCCTGAATTAAGCTTCATTGAGACTAAGCCTTTAGATGAAGTTCTGCATACTGCTGATTTAGTATCTTTACACTGCGGCCTCAATAAGGACAACGCTGAGATGATGAATGCAGCTACCTTCGCTAAGATGAAGAAAGGCGCTGTCTTAATCAACGTAGCTCGTGGCGGTTTAGTTAACGAGGCTGATTTAGCAGCTGCATTAAAGAGCGGCCAGTTAGGTGGTGCCGGCATCGACGTTACTCAGAAAGAGCCGTTGCCGTTAGACAATCCTTTACATCAAGCCGATGTTCCTAATTTAGTTTTAACTCCGCACATGGCCTGGTACTCTGTTCAGGCAGCCTCTGATCTTAAGACAAAGTGTGCTGAAGAAGCTGTACGCATTGCTTTAGGTCAGCCGGCTCGTTGCCCTGTTAACAAGCTCTAATTGATTATCTAAATTTGTTTTTTCTGCTGTTTTACCGTCAAACTTTTAGTTTGACGGTTTTTTATTTTAAGCGGCTAAAGTTTTTTAATATAAAATCATACTATTATGAATAATAAGAATCTTTAGCTGCTGCCATTATAACTGCTTAAATTTTAAAACTAATCTTTCAATAAAGCATGAAACTATAATCATAATATT
>CAJKNC010000023.1 GCA_905201175.1 uncultured Succinatimonas sp. | reverse complement strand
TTTTTTTGTATAAATTTCAATAAATTAAAAAGTATGAAATCGCTTTCATTTTTGCAAAAAAAACACCGTAAATAAAATTTAAAACGTTTTTATTAAAAATAAAATACTGCAAAATTGGTCAATTTTATTTATTAAATTTCAAAGAATTAGTATTACATAATGCATTTGAGGAACAGCTGACTTTATCCTGCCTGGGATACTCATAAAACGGCATTTAAGTGCGCTAAAAACGTAATTTATGCTTATCTTATAAGCCAGTTGTCATTAAAATTTTTCACAATATAATATCAATTGTAAACGGTTACCTGTAATTGCGTAACAGCTACTTACAGGAGCAGATATATATATTTTTTTAGGTGAGTAATAATGGAAAATGTAACTTCCGGACTTACTACCATAGATTATGCAATCTTTGGTATCTATGTTCTCGCAATTATTGTGGTTGGTTTGGCTGTTTCTCACAAAAACAGACAAAGCACCGAAGGCTACTTCTTAGCAGGTAAATCTATCCCTTGGTGGGCTGTAGGTTCATCCTTAATTGCCGCTAACATCTCCGCTGAGCAGTTCATCGGTATGTCAGGCTCCGGCTTCGTCATCGGTTTTGGTATCGCCGCTTATGAGTTCATGGCTGCTATTACCTTAATCTTAGTCGGCAAATACTTCCTGCCGATTTTCATCGAAAAGGGCATTTACACCATCCCAGAGTTCGTTGAAAAGCGCTTCAATAAGAATTTAAAGACTATCTTAGCTATCTTCTGGATCTGCTTATACGTCTTCGTTAACCTCTCCTCAGTTTTATACTTAGGCGGTTTAGCATTAGAGACCATTTTAGGCATCCCTATGATGTACACCATCTTAGGTTTAGCTGCCTTTGCTTTAATCTATTCCGTATACGGCGGCTTATCTGCTGTAGTTTGGACTGACGTTATTCAGGTTGCTGTTTTAGTTATCGGCGGTGTTGCTACTTCTTACTTAGCCGTTTCCTTCGTCGGCGGCGGTGAAGGCTTCTTTGCTGGCTTAGGCAAGATGATTACCAATACTCCTGATCACTTCGAAATGATTTTAAGTCAGGACAATCCTCAGTTCAGCAACTTACCTGGCATCGCTGTTCTCATCGGCGGCTTATGGGTTGCCAACCTCTACTACTGGGGCTTCAACCAGTACATCATTCAGCGTACTTTTGCCGCTAAGTCTATTGACGAGGCTCAAAAAGGTTTAGCTTTTGCTGCTTTCTTAAAGTTAATCACTCCGATTATTGTCTGCTTACCAGGCATGGCAGCTTACTACATCATCGTTTATGATCCGACCCTCTTAGCTTCTTTAGGTGAAATTGCTCAGCACAATGTTCCGGATTTAGCTCACCCTGACCGTGCATATCCTTGGGTTGCTCAGTTATTGCCTGTTGGTATTAAGGGTATGGTATTCGCTGCCTTATCAGCTGCTATCGTATCTTCATTAGCCTCTATGTTAAACTCCACTGCCACAATCTTTACCATGGATGTTTACAAAGAGTATATCGACAAGAATGCTTCTGACACCAAGCTTGTAAATGTTGGCCGCTGCTCTGCCATTGTTGCCTTAGTCATTGCTATCTTAATCGCTCCGATGTTAGGTTCCTTAGGCCAGGCCTTCCAGTTCATCCAAGAGTACACCGGTGTTGTATCACCAGGCATCCTCGCTGTATTCCTCTGCGGCCTCTTCTATAAGAAGACCACTTCTAACGGCGCTATTGCTGGTGTATTAGCTTCCATCGTAATTGCTTTACTCTTAAAGTTCTTACCTATCAACATGCCGTTCTTAGATCAGATGATGTACACCTTGATCCTCTCTATGGCTGTTATCGTATTCGTCTCCCTCTCCAGCTCTGAGGTTGATGATGACGAGAAGGGCATTGTCTTAACTGCTAAGACCTTCAAGACCTCTGGAAGCTTCGCTGTAGCCTCTTATGCAATCCTTTTGATTGTAGCTGTAATCTACGTTGCTTTCTGGAATACAAACATTGGCTTTGCCTTCTAATTAAAAATTAGGTAAAAAAAATCAAGTCCTGCTCTGAGAGCAGGACTTTTTTTTACAAAAAATTTATTTTTATTATTGCAAAATTTAATATTTGAACTAAATTAAATAATGTCAGATGAGGCACAGCTTCTAAGCGTTACCTTGACAGCTTTCAGCTTGCGGTCGCTTCCCAAAAAAATTTAAGTCCTCATTAGACACAGTATGCAAAAAAGCATCAAGTTTTACATTAAACCTGTGCTTTTTGAACTAAGCATACGCATACGGCTGACGGAGAAATCCCCAGCCGTTTTGTTTTGCGGCACACATATTGCCAGAGACTCTCAATCAGAAGGCTTAAATTTTTACAAAATCTGCCTAAATACCTATAATTGGAATTTCCAAGCCTATTCTCTCTGCTAGCAGCATTAATAAAAATGAAAGAGCAGCAATAAAAGAGCTAAATCTATTAAATCTTAAAAACTTATTTTAGAGTACAGGAAAACGGCTTTGATTGCTGCACATTGTCTAAAAAGCTATATTCCTTTTTTTAAGTACTCATTATCTATAGCGCCTACGCATAGGGCACGCCAGCCTTGCTCTAATTGAGAAACCCCGCCTTTTCTTCGCGCATAAAGATACTCATGAATATAAAATTTCTGCAGCAGAAGCTCTGGACTGATTTTATTGGCTAAAGCTTTTTCTTCTAATAGGTGTTTAAGCCGACGGGACTCATCTGCACCATCTTTTGTATTTACGACAAAATCATATGGACTATTTAATATTGCATAGTCTGTTTTAGCTATAGCTTCTTTTACCCAGCTTATAACGAGCTTGCCGTATTGACGAATTGCCCCCCACTTTAATCTGCAGGAGGCCAGCCCCTGAGAGGTCAAAGGCGTAGCTGCGGCAACCTGTACAATACACTTATTAGACAAAACTCGGCTTACGGCAACATTATTTTCCCGAACAAATAATTCACGCTTATAGCAAAGATAAGACAAGATCTGCAGCTGCTTGCTTGTAAGCGAGCCTGCACCTGATATATACATATAGATATTTTCAGGAGCAATCTCTTTTTGAGCCTGTAAAATTAAATCATGCATATGCATGGAAAACCATTTCAGGCGCTTGTCGCCTTTATCACATGCAGAAAGCAAGTTCTTATAAAGATCCTCTAAATAGGCAACATCACAAGCTGCATATAAAATCTGCGCGCTGCTCAAAGGCCTAGCTGACCAGTCTGATCTGGTCTCAGACTTATCTAAAGATATATTAAGACGCTCCTTTAAAGAGCTTTGCAGGCCCTGACTATAGGAAATTCCTAAAAATGACTGCAGCAATTGAATATCCGCAATTTTTGCAGGCAGACAAACCTGAAGATTATGGATTTTGCAATAATGATAAATAACCTCCAGATCCTCACGGCAGTAAAACGTCAGAATACAGGCCTGAGATTTATTTAAAGAAGAAAAAAGCTGACTTAAATCAAAATTCAAAGGATCAACCAGATACGATATACCGTGTATATTGAGCTGCAGCAGATCAAAAATAGGATAATAGGTTTTAGTCCTAGTAAATTCTGTATCTAAAGCAATAAAATCGCCTGCATTAAGGCTAGCTATCAAAGAAGAGAGCGCCGCTAGCGCTCCCTCATTATCAATAATTTCAATATTTTGAGGAAAACTCATGCTAAAAACTTATCTATGGGGATTTTTTTGAGGTTCGCGCAAATACCTGCGCATTACCTTGCCTACGGGCGATTTAGGCAATTCATCAACAAATTCAATATACTTAGGCAATTTATATCCTGTAAGATAGCGCTTACAAAAAACTAATAGCTCATAAATAGTCAAATTCGGATCTTTTTTGACTACGAAAAGCTTTATTGCCTCGCCGGTTGTCTTAGAAGGCACGCCGACTACAGCGCATTCTAAAACGCGCGGATTCAAGCTTAAGACGTCTTCAATTTCTGAAGGGAAAACATTAAAGCCTGACACCAGGATCATATCTTTAAGACGGTCAATGATCTTAATGTACCCGCCTTCCAGCCAAACAGCAATATCTCCAGTACGCAGCCATCCGTCATCAAAAATATTAGCCGTTTCATCCGGATTGCGGTAATAGCCGAGCATCACCTGGGGACCTTTAAACTCAAGCTCTCCAGGAACTCCTAAGGAAGTGATCTCCTCTCGAGTATTAGGATCAACAATACGTGCTAAAGTAGAGGGAACCGGAAGTCCAATTGAGCCTGTGTATTCATGCGTAGTATAAGGATTGACGCAGCATAAAGGCGAGCATTCAGTTAAGCCGTAGCCTTCTAAAATAGCTAGGCCGGTAGTGGCTAAGAAGCGTTCTGCTACGCCTTTTTGCACAGCAGCACCGCCGCCTACAACTAAGCGCAGCTTTTTAAGCTTAACTTTAGAAAAGACATTATGATTCAGCATGGCGTTATACAGAGTATTGACGCCGGTTATAATTGAAATCTCTGGATGATGCTTTAAAACCTTAACTGTGGCTTTAAGGTCTCTAGCATCAACAATCAAAATCCCTGTGCTGCCTAAAAAGAAGCCGAACATCATATTTATGGTCATAGCAAAAATATGATATAAGGGCAATGCTGTAAGTAAAGTTTCTTCGCCTCTGTTTATAGCAGGTCCGTACATGGCATAGGTCTGAGCTACATTGCTTAAGATATTTTTATGTGTAAGCATTGCCCCTTTAGGCTTGCCGGTAGTTCCTCCGGTATACTGCAAAAAGGCGATATCATCAAGACTAACCTCTACTTTTTCAAGCTTATAATCCTGCTTGCTGTTTAAAATATCCTTAAGAAAGATAAAGCCTTCCTTTTCGTAAGGATCAACTAAATGTCTTACATGCCTGACCACAAAATCAACAAGCGCGCCTTTAAAAAATCCAAGACAGTCTCCTAAAGAGGTCAAAATTACAGCCTTTAAATTAAGCCGCTTGCGGACATTGATTAAAGTGTTAGCTTTAGTATCTAAAGCTAATACGTACTCTGTCATTGAATCCTTTAAAACGCTTTCAATTTCGCGTTCGGTATATAAAGGGTTAATATTTACCACCTTAAGGCCTAGCTTTAAGGCAGCAAATACTGCAATGGGATATTGAATGGTATTAGGCAGGATAATTGCAAAATGCTCGCCTTTTTTTATCTTAAGCTCATGCTGCAGATAGGCGGCAAACCGATTTACATAAATTGACAGCTCACCATAGCTTATGGCTTTTTCAAAGCTTATATAAGCTTTATGACTGCTAAATGCTTGCGTGATGCTGTCAAACATAGCGCCGATATTTTCATAGCAACAGCCTTTTATTTCATGAGGAACATCCAAAGGATAGCTTTGATACCAAAAATTATGGCTGTACTTTTCCATATCAGCGTCCTTATTTATTTATGACTCTCGGCAAATTCCTTTAAGAATTTTACTAATGCCTCAACTCCCTCATATGGCATCGCATTGTAAATGCTAGCTCTCATGCCGCCTAAGACCTTATGACCTTTAAGACCGATTAAATTAGCCTCTTTTGCTTTAGCTAAAAACTCGTTATTTAAAAGTTCATTCTTAAGCGTAAAGACACAATTAACTCGAGAACGGCTCTGAGGAGCAATCGGGCAATTATAAAAATCAGTGCTGTCTATATAACTATATAATAGTTCGGATTTAGCTAAATTGCGTTTTTGCATACCTTCAACACCGCCCATCTTTATAATCCAGCGGAAATTCAGCATGGCCATATACCAGGAGAAAGTACATGGGGTGTTATACATGGAATCATATTGAGAGAGCACAGACCAATCAAGCACTGATGGGCAATATTTTCGACTGTGTCCCAATAAATCTTCTCTTACGATAGTAATAGTCATTCCTGCAGGTGCAACATTTTTCTGTACGCCAAAGATAATGGCGCCGAAACGGCTTACATCTATAGGACGAGTTAAGATATCAGATGACATATCGGCAATTAAAGGAACATCGCCGGTATCAGGAAGATCAAACATTTCAAGACCGTTTACAGTCTCATTGATGCAGCAATAGGCATAGCTTGCACCTTTAGTAACCTTCATGGCGCTGTAATCAATATAATATTTGCCGTTCTCATCCTTAGGAGCGCATTCATGCAAAATTGCCTTGCCATAACGCTCAGTGCATTCCTTATAAGCACAGCGAGACCAATGTCCGGTAACAAAGTAATCAGCAAAGCCGTCCTCAGGAAGAATATTCATCGGAATAGCAGCAAACTGACCGCGGCCGCCGCCCTGCTCAAATAAAATCTTATAATTTGCAGGAACATTCAAAAGCTTGCGTAAATTCTCCTCGGCTTCTTTGGCAACTGCAGTAAATTCAGCAGAACGATGAGATAGCTCAACAACACCTACTCCCATACCATTGAAGCTTGTAAACTCCCGCTGAGCATACTCCATTACTTCAGGAGGAAGCATGCACGGACCGGCAGCATAATTCCAAGGTTTAGTCATTCATATTCTCCTTTTTCTGTGAATCATCTGACTCTTCTGGCAGATTTTCTGAGGCTAAAGGAACCTCCTTCTGAGCAGTTTCCTTTTCCTGCATTTCTTTGATAGCTTTTTTCTCCAAAGCTCGAGCTTGAGCTGTCTTGCGGCTGTTTTCAACTACATTTTCAGGAATAGCCTGAAGTCCTACGACTTGAGCATCATCCATGCGCATTAAAATAACGCCTGAAGCGCTGCGGCCGCACTCGCGAATAGTATTCATAGGAGATCTGATTAAAATACCGGTATCAGTGATGAGCATGAACTCGCTTTCATCATCGGCTTTTACAGCGCCTATGACTGCGCCGTTGCGCTCTAGATTGCGAATTGCAAATACGCCCTGGCCGCCGCGATTGCGCAGAGCCAGAGTATCCAGGGCAATACGCTTGCCAAAGCCGTTAGCTGTTGCAATCAGGCACTGAGTGCAAGAATCGTTCGGAGGCAGCACAATCATGGAAACTACCTTAGCATCGCCGATTAAGCGAATGCCGCGGATTCCGGCAGAATTGCGTCCAGAGGGTCTGACGCCTGAACCGTTATGCCTAGAGAGGCTTTCATCGGCATCATTATCCTCAGAAATGTCGGAGTTATCTGCGCCTTCCTCATCTTCAGCAGCATCCTTTGAGGCTTTATAATACTCACAGAAATGAATAGCGCGGCCATCTGAAGTAAAGAGATAGATATCATCATCGCCGCTTGAAATCTCAACGCCGATGAGCTCATCACCTTCAGCAAGATTAATAGCCTTAATGCCGCGATCGCCGCCGCGCTTAACAAAGCTTTCAAAAGCCGTAACCGGGGTTTTCTTTACTAAGCCCTTAGAGGTTGCATACATAAAGTAAGTATCCTCTTCAAACTTAGACACAGGCAGCATGGCCGTAATGCGCTCGTTTTCGGCAATCTCAAATACATTTTGTACAGGTCTGCCTCTCCAGGTGCGATTTTCCGATGTCGGCAAATCATAGACAATCGAAATAAAGGCTCGGCCTAGATTGGTAAAGCACAGCATTTTATCGTGAGTATTTGCTACCACGACATTATTGATAAAGTCCTCTTCCTTTAAAGATGCCGCCTTGCGGCCCTTGCCTCCATGAGCTTGACTCTCATATGAAGCTATATCCTGATACTTTATATAGCCTTGATAGGACAAAGTAACAATAACATCCTGCTTAGCAATTAAATCAGCTTTATTAAAATTGCCGTCGTCATTAACAAAATTAGAGCGCCGCGGAGAAGCAAACTCATTCTTGCAGGAAATCAGATCCTCGCGAATAACCCTCTTCATGCGCTCTGGATTATTTAAAATATCCAGATAATCACTAATATTTACCAATAAGTTCTTGTAATCGCCTAAAATCTCATCTGAAGCCAAATGAGTCAAGCGTGATAGCTGTAAAGCCAAAATAGCGCGCGCCTGAGCATCAGAAAGATAATACTTGCCATCAATATAGCCGCAGTCATCGCCGATGCCCTGAGGAGTAGTAATATTTTTACCTTCAGGAGTACGCACGATTAAAGCATTGATCTTTGACCCGTCCCAAGGCTCTTGCTTTAAAAGCTCACGAGCTTCATCCTGATTCTGCGACGCAGTGATTAAATCTATGACTCGCTGAATATTAGCTTTAGCTACCATCAAGCCTTCAGCTACGTGTGCACGGCGGCGATCTTGACGCAATAAGTAAACAGTTCTGCGCGTAACTACTTCGCGGCGGAATTTAATAAATTCCTTTAAGACTTCCATTAAGGATAACTGGCGCGGATGATTGTTAACTAAGGCCACCATATTTATCCAGAAAGAAGACTGCAGCATTGTCTGCGAATAAAGATTATTTAATACCGCCTCTTCATAAGCATCGCGCTTAAGATCAATGGCAATGCGCACTGCATTGTCCTTGTCAGATAAATCATTGACCTCGGCTATGCCTTCAATTTTCTTTTCGCGAACTAATTGAGCAATCTGCTTGACGATATCGACCTTATGAACAACATAAGGGATCTCGTCGACAATAATAGTCTTGCGGCCTGACTTATCAGTTTCAATATGTGTACGAGAGCGAATCACGCAGCGGCCGCGGCCTGTAGCATAGGCCTGCTTAATGCCGTCATTGCCGACAATCAGACCTCCTGTAGGGAAATCCGGGCCAGGAATATACTGCATCAGCTCATCTAAAGTAAGATTCGGATTATCTAATAAGGCAACGGTTCCATCAATAATCTCTCCTAAATTATGCGGAGGAATATTGGTAGCCATACCTACAGCAATACCTGAGGAGCCGTTAACAAGCAGATTAGGAAAACGAGTCGGCAAAACCTCAGGGATCTGTTCATTGCCGTCGTAATTTGGATAAGTATTGACGGTTTCCTTGTCAATATCAGTAAGCATGGCCTCGGCAATCTTGGTCATCTTGATTTCGGTATAACGCATAGCTGCTGCGCCGTCACCATCAATATCACCAAAATTTCCCTGACCAAAAATTAAAGGCTCGCGCATTGAGAACCATTGCGCCATGCGCACAATAGTTTCATAAACTGCAGTATCGCCATGCGGGTGGAAACGGCCGATGACGTCGCCTACAATACGTGCCGATTTTTTTGTCTGCCCCGTATGCCAGACTTTAAGATCATACATATCGTAAAGAACACGACGATGCACAGGTTTCAAACCATCGCGCACATCAGGCAAGGCTCTATCTACGATCACAGACATGGCATAGTCAATAAAAGACTGTTTGAGCTCGTCCTCTAGATTGACAGTAGCAACGTCGAAATTGACGCTCTGAGAGGCTGTCTTCGGAGAGTTATCTCCTTCACGCTCTGCAGCTTCTAAAGTCTCTTTGTCGTTTTGGTCAGACATTAATACTACTTCCTTAAATTTCAGTATCCAAATTGGAGGAGTTTAGCTTTTAATTATATCAATTTTGTTAATTTTTTTCAATGAATAAGAGCAGTTGCAAGCTTCTTCAAGCTTGAAAAAAATGCTTTTTCTAAGGATAATTAAGGGGTCTTTTTTTTACATATCGAGAAATGCTAATGTGGTTTAAAAACGCCCGCTTCTACACTGTCAATTTCAGTGAGCTTAATGCTATTTTCAATGATGAAAAGCAGCTATGCGATGCCATTGAAAGTGCTTCTTTCCGTCCTTGCACTGCTCAGGAGATTTCCACTATAGGCTTTGTGCCTTTATTTGGCGGAGATACATCTTATCACTTCTCTTGCGGACAAAATCATTTCTTCAAATTGCAGGAGGAGACAAAACTGCTGCCCTCCTCTGTAGTCAATAATCAATTATCGGAATTAGTCTCTCAAAAAGAGCTGGAGCTTAAGCGTCAATTACGAAAAAATGAAAGAGATGCTTTAAAATCAGCAGTGATAAATCAGCTTTTAAGCCGTGCCTTTGCTACAAGACGCGAGCTTTTGATTTGGGCAAATCCTCAGCACGGCCTATGCGCAGTATCCGCAAGCTCAGCTAAACGATCTGAAAAAGGCTTAGCTATGATGCGTGAAGCCTTTTCAACTTTTCCGGCAAAGCTTTTAGAGCCGCATTGCTTAGTTGAAGATCGCTTAAGCGCCTGGCTTCGTGACGGCAAGCCTGCCCCTATTTTCAGTTTAGGCAGCGACACTACCTTAAAGAGCGTTGATGATGACGGCGGTACAGTCAGAATTTCACGAGAGGATCTTACGTCAGAGGAAATCTCTGTGCATTTAAATGCCGGCAAGGTGGTAACTGAACTGCAGCTGACATTCGATGACAGCTTAATGCTGGTTTTATGTTCAGATCTCTCCTGCAAGCGCATGAAGCCTACAGATCAATATTTAGAGCGCAGCTTGCCGGAAAAAAGCGATGATGCTATAGCCGACATGCAGGCTCATTTAGTTTTACAAGGCGAAATATTAGAAAAATTAGGTACGCAAATTTTGGAGACTTTTAACTGTGCTCAAAAAGCCTGAATTGCTAGCTCCGGCAGGTAGCTTAAAACACCTGCAGATGGCCCTGGATTTTGGTGCAGACGCCGTTTATGCCGGCGTTCCTAAATGGTCATTACGTGTACGCGGTAATGGCTTTGTACATGATGATTTTGAAAAAGGCATTGCCTATGCTCATAAGCATGGCAAAAAAGTACATGCCGTTTTAAATATCATTCCGCACGTCCGCAGAACCCAAGGCTTTAACGCAATTTTAGACGAGATGGCCGCTCTTAAGCCAGACGCATTTATTATGGGCGATCCTGGACTTATTGATATGGTACGGGAGCGTTATCCTGAGATTCCCATCCATCTCTCCGTACAGGCTAATACAGTTAATGCCGGTTCAGTTAAGTTTTGGCATAAAGTCGGTTTAACCAGATGCATTTTAGCCCGCGAGCTTTCAATTACTGAAATAGATCTTATAAAGCAAGCCTGTCCTGAAATGGAAATAGAGGTTTTCATTCACGGAGCTTTATGCATTGCCGTATCGGGACGCTGCTTGATTTCAGGATTTTTAGCCCATCGGGATGCAAATATCGGCGCTTGCAATAACGCCTGCCGCTACGGCTTTAAAGTACGCAATATCCACAGTGCGCACAGTGCAGAATTTGCCGATCCGGAATCTTTATCAATGCAGATTGAAGAGAGCATGCACCATCCTAACGAATGGTTCAATTTAGAAGAAGATCAATGCGGCTCTTATCTTATGAATTCCAAGGATCTCTGCGCCTTGCCCATATTAGATAAATTAATTAAGACCGGAGTTGATTCCTTAAAAATTGAAGGACGCTCCAGATCTCCTTTCTATGCGGCGGCTATTTCCAGAGCATACCGCTTAGCTATTGATGCTATTGCAAGAAATGAGGAAATTCCTTCTGAAAGCTACCAGATTGTCAATTCCATCCCGTCTCGCGGCTATACCACAGGCCTGTTAGTTCCGCATCGTCCTGACGAAACTCAGGATTATGAGACTAATGCTCCAAGTGCAGGCAAGTGGCAGATTGCTGGAGATATTACCGGCCGCGATGAGGAAGGACGCCTGCTTATCACGGTTAAAAACCGCTTTGAAAAAGGCTCGAAGATGAAGCTCTTTACGCCGCACGGGCTATTGGATTTATCCTGCGAGCATATGGTAGACGATCGCGACAGGCCTGTAGATGCAGCTCCAGGCAGCGGCTATTTCGTCAAGGTCCCTTATGATAAGGAGCTTGACTTAAATACCACTGTGCTTTTACGCGACGACAGCTAAAAAAATCCTAACAGCTTTTTACTGTTAGGACTTTGAAGCTAACTCTCAAAAGGAGCAGGATCTCCTGCTCCTATCCTTCTGATAATCGGCATATCATCCTCAAAACGAATCACTGTAGTTGGAGCTGAATTTAAAACTCCGCCGTCTACAATCACATCTACAAGCTTGCCTATCTTGTTGTTAATCTCAACAGGATCGTTTTCAGGCTCCTCTTCTCCAGGCAGGATTAAAGTACAGCTCATCAAACATTCATCCAATTCGCCTATCAAGGCATCCAGGATGGCATTTTTCGGTACCCTAAGTCCAATGGTGCGGCGCTTTTCATTCATCATGCGGCGCGGCACTTCCTTAGTCGCAGGCAAAATAAAAGTATATGCCCCTGGAGTATTGTTTTTTAATAATCTAAATACAGTATTATCAAAGCGCGCATAAGTGGACAGCTCTGATAAGTCTCGGCACAATAAAGTAAAATTGTGATGCTTGCTTATCTGTCGTATGCGAGCAATTCTTTCCATGGCATTTTTCTCCTCAAGCATACAGCATAAAGCATAAGCTGAATCTGTAGGGATAACTGCCACACCGCCGTTACGTAAAATATCCGCAATTTTTTTAATCAGGCGTGCCTGAGGATTATCAGGATGCACGCTAATAAATTCACAAGCCATTTTCTTTCTCTTTATTTAAAATGATATGGCAGCGCCTCTTCCATCTCCCACACAGGATCTAAATTATCCGGAAGCTTAAGCTCCATACCCAAATCTCGATATGTTCCCAGAGCATGAAAATCTGACCCCATCGAAGCTTTAAATGCATAAAACTTAGCTAATTCGGCTAAATATTCACGCTCTTGCGGACGCTGCTGACAATAAGCAACCTCAATGCCGTCTCCGCCTACATCCTTAAAATATTCCATAAGCGCCCGCAGCTTCATATTTGTCATTTCATAACGCTTAGGATGAGCTAGAACTGCTGCGCCTGCAGCTGCATGAATGGCATCAACAGCCACCTTAATATCTGGCCAGTTAGTAGCAACATAGGCTTTTTTGCCTTTTCTTAAATAGACATTAAAAGCCTCATCTGCGCTAGATGCCCGGCCTTCTTCAACAATCAGGCGCGCATAATTTCCTCGCGTAATCGAAGCTCCGGCACCGGCGCGCATTTGCGCCTTAGCTAGCATATCATGAAAGCCAAGCCGCTCTAATTTATCCGAGATCTCCTGTGCTCTTTGAGTGCGCAAAAGCTTCTGGCCTTCAGTATAAGCCATAAATACAGGATTTCTGTAATTTAAAAATAATCCTGCTATATGAATTTGATAGCCGTTCCATGTGGCTGACAATTCAGCTCCCGGAATAAGCTCAAGCCTCCCTGCGGCCGCTTGCTGAGCTTCTTCAATGCCTGCACAGGTATCATGATCTGTGAGCGCAAGATGAGTTAATCCTAAAGAGCATGCTCTTGAAACTAAATCCTCAGGACTTAGCGCTCCATCTGAAGCATTAGAATGACAATGGAGATCAATTTTACTTCTATAAACAGACATGACTAACCCTCAGATGCCTTAAGCTCTAGCTCTTCCCACCTGGCATATAATTTGTCTAATGCAGCTGAGAGCTTTTCGCGCTCATTATTTAATTCTATAGCTTTTTCAGCGCCATTTTCATATATGCTGCTGTCTTGCAAAGCTTCATCAAGCTCGGCAATTTTAGCTTCAAGCTCTTCAACCTGCTGAGGCAGCTGCTGCAATTCATGACTTTCCGTAAAAGAAAGACCGCTTTTGGCTTTCTGAGCTTTATCTTCAGTTTTTTTAGCTTTCTCTGGCTTTTTCTCTTCTGCAAATAAGCTTTTGCCTGTACGCTCATAATAAGCTAAAACATCGCTCCAGCCGCCGACTACAGTTTCAATACCGCCTTTGCCGTCGAATACCCAGGTCTCTGTAGCAACTTTATCAATAAAACGCCTGTCATGACTGATGACAATTACCGTACCTGGATAGCTTGAAACCAAATCCTCCAATAGATCTAGAGTCTCCAAATCCAAATCATTCGTCGGCTCATCCATAATCAGCACATTAGAGGGCTTTGCAAATAAGCGCGCTAACAGCAAGCGGTTTTTCTCACCGCCGGATAGAACGGAAACCGGACTTCTAGCTCTTCTGCCGGTGAACAGAAAATTACTCAGATAAGAAATCACGTGCTTGCTCTTGCCGTTGATAGTTACTTCTGTATGACCATCAGCAACATTGTCGGCAACTGATTTTTCTAAATACAGCTGCTCATGGTATTGATCAAAATATTGAATCTCAACATTCATGCCAATACGCACATAGCCTGAGGTAGGCTTGATCAGGTTCTGCATAATCTGCACTAAGGTAGTTTTGCCTGTACCGTTAGCGCCGACAATGCCGATACGATCGCCTCGCATAATGACGGCATTAAAATTGTCAATTAAGACCTTGCCTTCAAATTCCTCATGTATATTGCGCAGTTCAAACACAATATTGCCGCTGCGATCGGCTTCATTGACCTGCATGATGGCCTTGCCCTGGCGATCGCGGCGTGCTGCCCTGATTTTGCGGCGCTCCAGCAGATCTTTAACTCTTCCTTCATTGCGAGCTAAACGCGCTTTGACTCCTCTGCGGATCCAGGCTTCTTCTTCTGAGAGAATGCGATCAAACTCTTTATTAGCAAGATCTTCCATCCGCAATCTTTCATCGCGCAGCTCTAAATATTTATTAAAGGATCCTGGATATGAATAAAGCTTGCCGCGATCTAGCTCAACTATGCGCGTAGCGCAGTCATCGGCAAAATTACGATCATGACTTACAAAGACTACCGTGCCGTCAAAGGAGTTTAAAATCTCCTCAAACCAAGTAATAGTTTCAATATCCAAATGGTTAGTAGGCTCATCTAAAAGCAAAAGCTCCGGTTCTGCTGCCAGAACAGCCGCTAAAGCAGCCTTGCGTCTCCAGCCACCCGACAGCTCAGCTAAAGGCATCTGTGCCTGCAGTCCAATCTTATTTAAAATGCGTCTAACTACTGCATCATGCTTCCAGCCGTCATGCTTTTCGATAAATTCAGACAATTCAAGCTGACGCTTAACATCCTCGCACTGCACATATTCTGCCAAAGCCTTACCGACAACCGGCACAGCTGAGACAGCCATAGTATAGGCCGTGCCGCTTTTATACTGAGGAGGATCCTGCTCTAAGCGGCCGATCTTAAGGCCCGACTTAACGATAATCCGGCCTTCATCAAGCTCACGCTTGCCCTCAATTACCTGCAGCAGGGTTGATTTGCCTGTGCCATTGCGTCCCACAAGGCAGATGCGCTCATGCTCCTCAATGGCCAGGTTTGCTCCTTCTAAAAGCTTATCTGCGCCATAATTTAAGTGCGCATCAATAATATTTATAAGGCTCATAGATCCTTAACTCCATCCGGTCCCCAAATGCGAACTTTAGGCTTATTGATGCTGCTCTTTTTATCAAAGCGCTTATAAGATTTAGAATGATTGCCAAATTTATCGTCAAAGCCTGTCTTTTTTGTACCGAAATCACGCCGTTTAGCTTTAAAATCATCATTAAAATCAAAACGCTCTTTGCGCCGCTCCTCTCCATAAGGAGAGCTTGTAATCACTTTCTGCCACTTAGGTGCAAATTTGGTCTCAACCATAGCCTTAGGCTCAAGCTTCTGATTGGCGCGCTTATATTCAAGCTTAAAGCAAGTATGAATACGCTGATTGCGGGCAAAATCCTCAGGAATAGTCTTCCTTGAAATGTTTTCAATTTCAAAGCCGTATTCAGCAACAGCTTCTTCATCTAGCTTGAAGTCACGGCAGTTAGTACAGAAAATAACCGTGCCCTCATCCTTAAGATGACGAGTAAGATTTGACAATAGGGCAGCATGATCACGCTTGATGTCGAAATTTACTGACATGCGCTTGGAGTTTGAAAAAGTCGGCGGATCGATATAAATAAGATCGAACTTTCTGTCATGCTCCTGAGATAAATAGAATAAGCAGTCAGCCTGAATAAAATCATTATTTTTAAGGCTTAAATGATTTAAGCGCAGATTATCCTGTCCCCACTGCAGATAAGTACGGCTCATATCTACAGACAAAGTTGAATGAGCTCCGCCTGAAGCTGCTGCCGCAGAGGCTGTGCAGGTATAAGCAAAAAGATTCAGAAAATCCTTGCCGCGGGCCATGGATTTAATCATAGCGCGGATATTGCGCGAATCTAAGAACAAGCCCGTATCTAAATAATCCTCTAAATTGACCTTTAAGGTCAGATCGTTTTCATGTACATATATAAATTTATTAGTCAGCTCCTCAGCCTTTTCATACTGTTCTGCGCCCTTTTTAATTTCACGGCTCTTTAAAATCACCTTAGAGCCTTCAACTCCGGTTACCTGCACCGTAGCGGCAATCATATCTAAAACATGCCGCTGCGCAACAATAGGATTGACGCTTTTAGGAGCCTTATAGGCTGCAATGACATAATAGCCGTTGTAATAATCAATCGCAGCTGCATATTCAGGAATATCAGCATCATATACCCGATAGCAATCTAAGTTATGCTTAGCCGCCCATTTAGTAATCTTAGCTAAATTCTTCTTTAAGCGATTGGCAAAATCAGGAGCTATGATCTTCTCTGGATTCTGCGCTTCTGCAGCCTCTTTGCTATCTTTAATTTCATAAACTCTTAACTGACAGCTAAGTTCGCCGTTATAGAGCTTATAAATTTTATCTGCATGCAAGCGCAGGCAGGAAAGCAATTCCGTCTCTGAGGAAATAACCGCAGCCTTAGCGCCTTTAAACTGCTGCTTTAATCTCTCGCCTAAAAGCGTATATAAAGATATGAGCTCATTAAAATTGCCTAAGCGCTTTCCATACGGAGGATTAGTAACTAAAGTAACCTCTTTATCATCAGTAAAAGGATTTTTAAGCTCTGCTAAAGGTGAAACATAAACTTTGACGAGCTCTCCGAAGCCTGCTTTTTGTGCATTTTCATTAGCTAATTTAACTACGCTCTCATCTAAATCAAAGCCGACAAGCTCTATTCCCCTCTCTTTTGCCTTAAGCAGTCCTATCTTTTGACGTTCATAAGCTTCATCTAAGATTGCCTGCCATTTTCCCTTATCAAAGCACTTAAGAGCAAAAAAGCCGTAAAAACTGCGCTTAATTCCTGGAGCTGTATCAGTAATTTTAGCTGCAGCCTCTAAAAGCAAGGTGCCAGATCCGCACATCGGATCGCAAAAGCATCCACTATTATATCCAGCTCGCTCAACCATAGCCGCAGCTAAATTCTCTTTTAATGGAGCAGCTCCAGTCATACGATGGAATTCACGCTTATGCAAGGTTTTGCCTGATAGATCAATATATATTGATGCTTCACCGCGACGCTCTAAATGACAGTAAATTCTTACATCAGGATTTTCTTTATCAACATAAGGGCGCTTGCCAAAAGCTTTCTGCAAACGGTCACAAAGTGCATCCTTGACTTTTAAAGCACCATATTGTGTATTTCTAATCTCATCGTTTGTACCCGTAAAATCTACAGCTACGGTATTATCACTATTAAACCATTTTTCCCAAGCTACGCCATTTGCTCCCATATACAATTCTGTATCGTTTTCACATAAAAATTCGGACATCTTTAATAGAAAACGTGAAGCAAAGCGGCTCCATAAGCAAGCTCGCATTCCCAATTCAAAGTCGCCACTGCAAGCAACACCTGCAACGGTTTCGCGCACATTATCAAAACCTAAGCTTAAAAGCTCAATACGCAAAAGCCCTTCTAATCCCTTAGGACAAGTAGCAAAGAAATTAAATGACATAAGCTAAAATATGCTCCAATAAAAAACTGTCCTCTATTATACAAGAACTTGACTGATTACCCGGGTAAAATAAGCCTGATAAAACATTTATATGATGTTTTTTAAAAAGATGTGCAAAAGTACAAAAAAGAATCCGTCTAATAAAAAAAGAACTCCGCAAAGTTTTAGTTTTCTTTGCGGAGCAACAACTAATATTTATTAAAACATGGAGATTAAAAAAACAATCTTTTTCACCTGAATGTTTTAAATCACTATTTTGTTACTTTCTTATCAACCGATGTACTGCAATAATGTTCTCCATAATATATATCCAATCACATAAAACACTAATTACAAAACGAATAATGAAAGTAAAGAGAAAAAAACACAGTAGCTATGCCGAATAAAACAGATTGACTATACACGTATATTACACATTCTTCCTATATTTGCACACAATTATTTTATTTTTCCAAAGAGTTACACCAACTCTGATACAAATATCTAAAATCAAATGAGTAAAGAAATTATCTATATTTTTCTTGGTGGCGGCACCGGTAGCGCATTGCGTTATTGCATACAGCTACTTATGCACGAACGGATTGTTCCCTACAATTTTCCGTGGGCTACTTTCACGGTCAATATCTTCGGTAGTTTTCTCATCGGACTATTTTACGCTCTTTCCGAACGGTTCCACCTTCCTTTCGAAGTTCGCCTTTTTCTGACAACAGGATTATGCGGAGGATTTACCACCTTCTCTACTTTCTCCAGTGACGGCATAGGGCTGTTAAAAGGAGAATTTTACGGTACATTCATTACCTACACCCTATTAAGTATAGCAATAGGACTGACAGCTGTAGTGGCAGGCGGTTATTTAGGAAAACAATTATAAAAAAGGAACCTTTGCAACATGACAAAAAGAAATACAGCTAAACCCGTCCGTGTAGTTTCTCCGATAATGGAAGAACAAGAAACCAG
>CAJKNC010000022.1 GCA_905201175.1 uncultured Succinatimonas sp. | reverse complement strand
TTTCATAACAAAACCCCATTATCAATCATGTGATCAATAATGGGGTTCATACTAAAGCCCTCTTTTTTTTTGCTTTCTAGTACTATATATTGCAAAATCTCATTTAAGAGTTCTCTTAAAAAATTTGACATTTAGAGCTAAATGCATTCTGATAAACAATATATAGCTATAGATTTAAAATCATTTTATGCTTCTGTTGAATGTGTAGAGCGTGGATTAGATCCGTTAGATACGCATCTAGTAGTTGCAGATGCCTCTCGTACAGCTAAAACCATTTGTCTTGCAGTAAGTCCCTCCCTGAAGGCTCTTGGCATCAGTGGACGAGCGCGCTTATTCGAAGTTGTACAAGCAATAAAAAATTTAAACTATGACCGCTCTCATAAAGGCTCGCTCAGATTTAAGCAAACCAGTATTGTAGACAGCACCTTAAAGCGGCATCCTGAATATGCAGTAGACTACATCATAGCTCCGCCGAGAATGGCTCTATATCTTGATTACAGTACTAGAATTTACAATATTTATCTAAAGTATATAGCTCCTGAAGATATTGTTATCTATTCTATAGATGAGGTCTTCATCGACGCTACAGCCTATCTTAAAATCAATAAAATAAAAGCTTTAGATCTGGCGTCAAAAATACTCAGCGAAATTCTTAAGAATACTGGCATTACTGCTACAGCCGGCATAGGTACTAATCTTTATTTAGCCAAAATCGCAATGGATATTGTGGCTAAACATGCCAAAGCTAACAATAATGGTTTAAGGCTAGCCTGCCTTGATGAATACAATTATCGTAAATATTTATGGGATTATCAGCCTATTACAGACTTTTGGAGAGTCGGCAAAGGCTATGCCAGACGCTTAGCCGCAGAAAATATCTATACTATGGGAGACATTGCCAGATGTTCTTTAGGAAAGGAAACTGATTATTATAACCAAGCTTTACTTTATAAACTTTTTGGCATCAACGCCGAATTGCTCATAGATCATGCCTGGGGATATGAGAGCGTGACTATAGCTGACATAAAAGCAATTCGCCATGAACGCAAAAGCCTCAGCGAAGGACAGGTTTTGTCTTATCCGTATACATATTCACAAACTAAGCTTATCCTGCAGGAAATGGCTGAACGCTTAGCGCTGAATCTGACAAAAAGGCATTTATTATCAGCAAAGCTAGTGCTGACTGTAGGATATGACAGCGATAATCTTAAAAAGCCGTATTTAAAAACGAAATATCAAGGGGAAATAGTTACCGATAATTACGGACGCAGAGTACCTAAAAGCGCCCACGGCACTCAAGCTATGGCTAAAGCTAATAACTCACAGCACCTCATTCGCAGCTATACTTTAAAGCTTTTTAACGACATCATAAATAAAGATCTATTGATAAGACGCATTAACTTGACAGCCATTATGCTAACAGAGACATCTTTTCATGATGAAGCAAAAGAGCCCAGACAGCTTGATCTATTCGATGATTTTGAAGAAAGCAACGCAACAAAACCGCCTGCAGAAATAGATTTCAAAAAAGAACGCAGATTACAGGAAGCGCTGTTAAAGCTCAAGCATAAATACGGCAATAATGCTGTTTTTAAAGCTTCTGATCTGCAGGAAGGAGCTACTGCTATTCAAAGAAATTCCCAAATCGGCGGGCATAAGTCATGAATAAGTATGACGATATCATCAATATCAAGTATCCTTTTGCTGGCATAGTCCATAAGCTTACGGCAAAAGAGCGTGCTGCGCAATTTCTGCCTTTTGATGCGCTTGCAAATTATAATGAAGTCATAGAAAAAAATTCTGCTCATTTTCCTGAGCCTAATAGCTTAGATGATGAGCAAAAATCAGATTTGGATCGAAAACTGCATTTCTTACTTAATAACCTAAGCCTGCATCTGCAAATTATGATCACTTACCTTGAAAAAGATTTGAAGAATCAAATTCATAAAATTGTTTTTCACGGCTATATCCAAAAATTTGATCCCCAGTGCAAAACTATCACTTTAAACACTGGCAAATGCCTGAGCTTAAAATATATACAAGCTATAGAATATCAAAGCTTAAATATGACTTAATCACGATTCGGCAATTTATTCCAAACTCTGCACTTTAAAAACAAATCTTGCTTCTCGTTATAAAAGGATGTATTTACATCTAATATGCCTAAAATACTATGGAAAAAATTATCCTGACTAAAGCTTAATTTTGACTCATTTTCTAAACAATTTAGATCCATATTATGATCTTCAATAAAGGAATTAGAAAAATAAGCCATCATAGGCACATATTTTTGCTCATCAGGAGCTATAGCGTATGGCGTACCATGCAAATAAATACCCATTTCTCCTAAAGACTCACCATGATCGGAGATATAAAACAAACCTGTACCAAAGTCCTGCTGGTATGGCTCTAAAATTTTAATAACCTCAGAGAGAATATAGTCTGTATACACTAAAGTATTATCATAGGCATTGATGATTTCTTCACGGGAACAATTCTCAATATCGCCTCTCTCACAAGTAGGAAAGAAAACTTTTTTATCTTTAGGAACACGCAGAAAATAAGTAGGCCCGTGGCTGCCGATGATATGTAAAAATATTACAGAGCTCTGTTTATTTTGAGCCTGGATCTGCAGACGCTCTTTTAAAATAGGTAATAAGACCTCATCATAGCAGCCATCACTGCTGCATTTATCCTTCAAATTAGGATCGCTATTTGAAATTAAAACATTATTTATCCGCTTACATACGCCTTTACAGCCGCTGTCATTATCGTACCAGTAAACGTCATAACCTGCATATTTAAGCAGATCTGTAAGATTACTTGAATTCTGAGCTTTTACCTCATCATAATCTTCGCGGTTCTGACGTGAGAACATACATGGAACGGATACCGCTGTTGCTGTGCCGCAGCTTTGCACTGGAGCAAATTTAATAAAATTTTCAATATTATCCGTATATGGCGTGGTATCGCGTGCATAGCCATTATGCTTAAAATTTTGCGCTCTGGCAGTTTCGCCTATAACTACAACAAATAGCTCCGGTCGTTCTTCAGGATTATCAATAAATGCACTCTGCCCATACTCATCGAACTCAATTTTAGTAGGAAAATACATCTGCTTTAAAGCTTTATAGCCGTAATAAACATAATTATAAGGAGAGATCTCCTTGCGTAAAATACTATTATTGCGGCCTATAGAGGCATAATTCTGATAATAAGGTACAGCTATTACAATAAGAGTAACTGCAGCAATTCCAAAAACTAATAAACGCTGCCATACTGCTTTAAAAAAGCTTGGAGGCCATCTTATTTTTATATAACAAAGGAAAGCTGCCGGTAAAAAGCCATATATTACAGATAATAAAATCGACTCAAAGGTAATATAGCCCTTAGCTTCGGCTAAATTTGTCGAAAAGATATTAATCATCATGTCATAATCAAAGATTATGCCGTATTTAGTAGCAAAATATCCTACCTGAGCTCCTGTTATAATTAAAAATACCATCACTGCTTTAAATATATATTTAAAGCTAAAAAATAAAAAAACTATGGTCAAAAATGAAATCAGCACTAAAGGTGGAGTTATTAGAAATAAAAAACTCACTCCTTCAGATTGAGACAAAATTGTATAGAAATGAGTCAGAATCTGCTGATTTAATACAGTTGAAAAGTAGATAACAACAATATAAAAAACAACATACCAAGGAAGGGTTATTCTTTTCATAATCTTTTCTCAAAAATTTATAAAACATAAAAACTAGCTTTAAGCAAAGTTTTTAATAAGCACGTAACTTTTAGCTAATCAAAATATTAAAGACACAAAATATTTGACGTACGACTGCCAAATTCTCATTAGCGTGATCTGCAAATAAATTTCTAACTCTAAATAATACTTAAAATTAAAACAAAATCAAATATTTACTTTAATTATTTAGTCAAAATTAAAGTGTATATGCAAATAAAAAAAAGAGCCTCAAAGGCTCTTTTAAACTAAAAGCATTTATGCTTTAGCCATCAATTCTTCAATTCCGCGAATCATAATATGAATAATCATCGTATGTACTTCTTGAATGCGGTCTGCATAACCTTGATGCGGGACAATAATATTTAAATCACCATAATCTTTAAGTCTGCCGCCATCTTTTCCTAAGAGTAAAACCGTTTTAATTCCCTTCTGCCGACAAACCTTGCAGGTTTCAATAATATTCTTTGAGTTTCCTGAAGTGGAGATTCCTAAGAAAACATCTCCTTTCTTTCCTAAGCCTTCAACAAAACGAGAAAATACATAATCAAATCCATAATCATTGCCGACACAAGTCAAATGACTAGGATCACAAATAGCAATGGCTGCATAGGCAGGTCTATCATCGCGGAATCTTCCGCTTAATTCCTCCGCAAAATGCTGAGCATCACACATGCTGCCGCCATTGCCGGCACTGATAATCTTACCATCGGCTTTAAGAGCTGACGCCATAATCTCTATAGCCTTTTCTATCAGCTCGCGAGTGTCTTCTTTGGCAATAAAATTGCCTAAAACCTCATATTCTTGGCGTAAGTCGTCTAAAACATTAAATGATAGCATTATTTCTCCTCATCTTTTTTTATCCGGCCCATAACCCGATCTTCCCATTCCTTATACTGCCTTTGGTCTTCCTTTAAATATTCTTCATATAATTTTAGCTGCTCAGCATTCAAAAGCTTAGACATCATTTCCTCTTTCTGAGCCTTAAGCCGCAACTTATATTCTTTTTTGCTTTCCTCTTCCCCTTTTTTTAAAAAAGGGACATCGAAAGCATCGCTCCAAGTACTTCCGGCGAAGCTTACGCCATCAACATCTTTTAAAGGCCTGCTCTGAGCTAACTCAATTAGATTTACCGTATGAACTGCTGCTCTTTGCGGCTCCACGGGCATAAGAGGCAGCTTAACTCCAGATGGTCTTTGCCAGTGTTTTACACTTACCGCAGACAAGCCGTCACCAAAATTAAATGATCTCTGTCCTCCGGTCATAGCCAAATAAACTTCGGCTAAAATCTGCGCATCAAGTAAAGCTCCGTGCATAGTACGAGCAGAACGGTCCACATCATAAATATTGCACAAATTATCTAAATTTACCTGATGTCCTGGACATAGTTTCATAGCTAACGACACAGTATCTATAACTGTTGCCATATCTGTCGTTCTTTCAGATAAGCCTAATAACATCCATTCCTTATCTAAAAAGCCTACATCGAACTTTGCATTATGAATGAGAAGCTCTGATCCGCGAATGAAATCTATAAGTTCAGAAGATATTTCCTTAAATTTAGGCTTATCTTTTAAAAAATCATCAGATATGCCATGAACCGCAAAAGCTTCCTCATCTACCGAGCGCTCCGGATTGACATATAACTGCAGCTGTCTGCCGGTAAGCTTACGATCTATAATCTCCACGCAGCCTATTTCAATAATGCGGTGATCTCCAGGAGTTCCATCATCAGACTTACCTGTAGTTTCTGTATCTAGAGCTACCTGCCGCTTCATAAAGCCTACCTTAAAAGTCTTATTGCGAAAACTAACTATATACAATATATATTTATTTTAGACTTTAAATATACTTAACTTTATGTCTTTAAGCAAAATCTTTTACCTCTGATAAGTGCTGGATTAGGCAATAATTAACCAATTTAATTCATTTAAAATAGCTTGTATATAAATAGCGTTTTATAACATATTGATTTTTAAATAAAATTATTTAAAAAATTTTGTGCTATAATTTCTACAGATAATATTTAATGCGCACAAGGGAGATGCCATACAAAGGTGTTGCCTCTATTGCATAGTTTTTATGGCGTTTTTATGAAAAAAGTTTCCCTTTTTACCGATGGATCTTGTATTAAAAATCCTGGGCCAGGAGGTTTTGCTGCAATTTTACGTTATGGTGATGCACAAAAAGAAATTGCTTTAGGCTATGCATTAACCACTAATAATCGTATGGAATTGATGGCCGTTATTAAGGGACTTAACGCTTTAAAAGAGCCTTGCGAAGTAACCATTACAACCGATAGCCAATATGTAAAAAATGGTATGACAAAATGGATTGAAGGCTGGAAAAAAAATGGTTGGCGCACTAGTAATAAGACTCCTGTTAAAAATCAGGACCTATGGCAAATTCTAGATCAAGAATGCCAAAGACATAAATTGCACTGGATATGGGTTAAAGGCCATGATGGTCACCCTGAGAATGAGCGTTGTGATAAATTAGCTCGATCTTGTGCAAATAATAATGCTGTTACTGAGGATATTGGCTTTAAACCATAAATTCTCTCATAACTAAGGAAAGAGCGAGATTTATAAATGATAAAAAAAAGCTTTTTAAATCTATTAAGCTCACTATCATTTACGCTGCTAGTTTTAAATGCCTGCAGCAGTAATCAAGATAGCCGGACTTTTGATAAAACACATACTAAATCATCTTACGAACAGATGATTCAAGAAGCTGAATCTCAAAAAAATGTCTGGGATAGCACTTTAGCTGATGAATCAAGATTTAAACTAAATATTACTCCTAATGCCGAAGAAAAGGCTTTAGCAGCTTCCTGTGCAAAGACTGTTACAAATAATCTCAAGCGTTCAGACATTTTCGTTCACTTCTTACTAAGCGAACTTAAAAATAATGATCTGCCTATCGAACTTGCAGCCATTCCGCTTATAGAAAGCGGCATGAATCCTCATGTACGTGCTAATAACGGCGCACATGGAGCTTGGCAATATATCCGTTCTACAGGAAGATCTGTAGGGCTTAATCGCAGCCATAATTATGATGAAATCTATGATTTTGTTAAATCTACTAAAGCTTCAGTTAAATATCTAAAAAAGATGTATAAGGATTTAGGAAACTGGGAGCTGGTAGTTGCCGCTTATAATCAAGGCGAATACGGCGTTAAAAAAGCCCTTGATGCAGCCTTAGCTAAAGGTATAAAGGTAAGATCTGCTGACGATGTGCGTCTAAGCCGAGGCGCCCGCAATTACATTAAGCGTTTCAGAGCTTATGCCGATATTCTAAAAAATCCGGGAAAATATAACGTACGCTTACCTAATATAAAAAACCGCCCTGCATTCAAACGCGTGGAAGTAGCTGAACATATCAGTTCTTTAACTGAAGTAGCTAATCTTTCAGGAGCCCATATAGATACTTTAAAACGACTTAATGCTGGGTATTTATCAGATAAAATTGATAATCACCACGGCTTGCTTATAACCGTAGAACATGCTGACAATCTTAAACAAGCTTCAGAAAAAAAAGATTCTAAAGCTACGAATGCCATTAACTACAAATATAATGCCAGCACGGTAGATAGCAGCGAAAAAAAACTCTAAAAAATAACCTCTGCATAAAACGATATGCAGAGGTTTTTGATTTTAATGATTAATTTTCCCCTCAAGATCTGCAAGCCAGCTCAAAAGTTCAGCTTCGTATATAATTCTTACCCCTAAGCTTTGAGCTTTAGTAAATTTTGACCCAGGATCAGCACCGCAGATAACTGCTGTGGTCTTTTTTGAAACAGAACCTGCTACTTTAGCACCTAAATTTAATAAACGATTCTTGCAGCTATTGCGATCCATAGAGTCTAAAGTACCTGTTATCACATATGTTTGATTGATAAGAGGCAATAAAGATACCTCACTATACTGTTTTAATGCTGTTATATTTAAACCACATGCTCCCTCCAGGCTTCCTAAAGGAGATATAAGTCTTTTTATAATTTCAAGATTATGTTTTTCTAAAAAGAAATCACGAATATGATTAGCTACTACTTCACCAATATCCGGAAGATTTATCAAAGTATTAAAATCTGCTCGCATCAAATCCTCAATACTTGCAAAATTAGTAGCTAAAGTTCTTGCTGTAGAAACGCCAACCTCTCGAATACCTAAAGCATAAATAAAACGATTTAAAGGAATATCCTTTGAATTTTCAATAGCTTTTACGAGCTTTTTAGCAATAACATATCCTAGCAGCCGTTTAGCTTTAAGCTCTCCGCCTTGATCTAAAACCAAGGTTGCCAACTCGCTTTCATCTAAGGTATAAATATCCGCTATCGAGCGTACTTTTTGAGAAGAAACCAACTCCTCTACAATACGATCGCCAAATCCTTCAATGTCCATAGCCTCACGAGAAACAAAATGCAAAATAGCCTCTCGCAGTTGAGCCGGACATACAAGCTCACCTGTACATCTTGCCACAGCCTCGCCTTGTATGCGCTCAATTCGACTCCCGCATACAGGACAAAATTTAGGGAAAATAATTTCCTGACTATCAGCAGGTCTTCTATCTAAAGCAACTCCTGAAATCTGCGGAATTACATCGCCGGCTCTTCTAACCACAACCATATCGCCAATACGTATGCCCAAACGTTTAATTTCATCGGCATTATGCAAGGTTGCATTAGAAACAGTTGCACCGCCCACATATACAGGTTCCAGCTTTGCTACTGGAGTTATAGCACCTGTACGGCCTACCTGAAATTCGACATTTAAAAGTTTAGTCAGCATTTCCTCTGGCGGAAATTTATACGCAACTGCCCAGCGAGGACTTTTAGCGGTAAACCCCAGACTTTCCTGCATTTCTAAGGAATTTACCTTAAGCACTACCCCATCGATATCATAATTTAAGCTAGAACGCTTTTCTAATATATGTTTATAAAAATCTTTAAGCCCTTGAACACCATTAGTCTTGGTAATCAATGGATTTATCGGCAGTCCCCATTGCTTTAAGGCTAATAAGCGCTCATATTGAGCATTAGGCAGATTAACCCCTTCGCACGCTCCAACATAATAAGCATTAAAAGTTAAAGGTCTTTTTGCTGTAACTTTAGAATCTAATTGTTTTAAGCTTCCTGCTGCAGCATTACGAGGATTAGCAAATACCTTTCCTCCAGATTGACGAGCTTTTTCATTCCATTTTTCAAAACCGTCTCTAGGCATGAAGACTTCGCCTCTGACATCTAAATAGTCAGGCAAATTATCTCCGCTTAAACGCAAAGGAATAGCCTTTATGGTTTTAGCGTTAGCAGTAATATCCTCACCTATATGACCATCTCCTCGAGTTGCTGCTTGAACTAATAAGCCTTTTCTATAAATTAGAGATACGGCTAAACCATCAAGTTTTGGCTCTGCGCAATATTCGATATTATTAACGGCAGAAAATTCGCGCATGCGCTTATCAAAATCTATAAGCTCATCTTCATTAAAGATATCACTAATGGATAATAAAGGAACCTGATGCTCTACACTTGCAAATTCCTTTAAAGCCATCCCGCCTATACGTTTAGTAGGAGAATAAGAGACCTCCTCTTCAGGGTGAGATTTCTCATAATCTTCAAGCTCTAAATAAAGCCTGTCGTATTCTGCATCTGGAACCTGAGGCTCGTCATCTACATAATAAGCTTTAGCATAAGAATTTAGCAGGTCAACTAAATGTAAATAATCTTTATATGAAGAAATAGCCATAATCAAACTTTTTCCTCAGGATTATCATAAAAATTCATTTGCTCTTCTATATTATTCAAATCCCTTTCACTTAAAACTTTCTCATAATTATCTCTTAAGGTTCCGCCTAATTGGGTTTGAATAATTAAAGCCGCCATTCTTAAAGCTTTAAAATAAGATAAGGCTTTGCCCTTAGCCGGAACATTCATGTATAAAGCTAACTCCTGAGTCTTATAATCAGTCATATCTAAGGGGAAATTATAAGGAGGCTCTAAAGAACAAATTCTAAATACTACTATGGGATTAGCCTCGCTTGGATTCTCATAAACATAAAAAATATTATAAGGGCCGCGAATAAAACCATATTTATTACATAATTCCTGAATATCTAATCCCTTAAATGGTCTGTCTTGATCACAAATAATATTGATTTCAATAGAACTGTTCTGCTTAATCTCAAAAGCTCTATTATCAGCTACAATTTTAATCTCAGAGTCATCTTCTTTTGCACTGTTTTCTCTAGCTTCCAAATTAGCTTTAGCATTGCTATTTGGAATCTGACCATAGGTTTCAAGCTTAAGGGTAGAATTTTGCGACGGCTCTTTGACAGTAACAATTCTAACCTTCCCTACTCCATCGGACTTAACGATTTCTTGATCTTCCTTATTTCCTTTTACAAGCTTGCGATTGATGCTACGACCTGAAAACCACAAACCATGAATCACAAAAGCTAAAACAGCTAAAGCACCGACGATCAAAATCACAGCGCTAGAATCGTTAAGCGACATCTATTATCTCCAATGTACAAAACCGATAGGTTATTTATTGATGTATTATATAAAGGGTCAAACCTAAAAAAAATCATATATATAAAAAAAGGAGAGACTTTATATGATCGCCTCTACCCCAAAAGAAATTACGATTGTCGATGCTTTTAATTATCTAATTCAGGGCATGAAGCTTGCACTTTCAAAAGATTGCCGTTTATATATTATTATTCCTATCATTATAAATTTGATCCTAATGAGCACAGTAGGCTACTTTCTATTTGCCAATATCAAAGACTGGATATTCCAGATGGTAGGTCTATTACCAGATTTTCTGGTATTTTTAGCCTATATCCTCTCGGCAATTCTAGCAATTCTTATTATTTTCGTTAGCTGTTATCTTTTCTCAACCATTGCTACTATCATTGCATCACCTTTTTATGGGCTGCTTGCTGATAAAATTGAAATGAAGCTTAATGGAACAGCATCTGAAGATATGGGCTTTATGGATATTATCAAGGACATTCCCCGTATTTTTAAACGCGAAGTCCAAAAACAAATTTTCTTTCTTCCTCTAGCCCTTATTTGTGTAATTTTAACTATTATTCCTGTTATTAACCTAATAGCTCCAATATTATGGTTCTTGCTTACCTCATGGATGGGATGCCTGCAGTATTGCGATTATGCCTATGATAATCACAAGATCTCTTTTGCTGTAATGAAAAAGGATCTCAAGGAAAATTCTCTTCCAACTTTCACTTTTGGCGCAATTGTGGCTGTAGCTTTATCAATACCAATTTTCAATATTTTGGTACCTCCAGCAGCAGTATGTGCTGGAACTTGCTATTATTTAGAAATGCAAAAACGCTACAATTTGTCAAAAGGATAAAAAATGTATACTTTGACAGGAGTCTCTATTGCTGCAGGAGTTGGTTTTGCTCCTGCCGTATCTGTATCTAAACCAGGAAATTTTAATCATGAAGTTAATATATACGCTCTTGATCCCCAAGAAGAGATAGACAAATTCCAAAAGAAAAGCACAGAATTTGCCAATCGATTAAGACAAATTGTAAATCCAGGGCAAGATCGTATTCGCGACCTATTCGGAGCTACAGCAGGATATTTAACAGATAAAAACAATAAACACGATATTATTGAGCTTATAAACCAAGGATGCTCAGCAATTACCGCCTGCAGGAGCGTGCTATTAGGAAAACTGGCAAAATTTAATCACAGCAAAGATCCTGAGCTCTTAAATGATAATAAAGAGTTAAGTTCTTTACTACTTGAATTTATCAATACTCTTCATAATCGCGACGACTCTACTGTAGTTCTGCCTAATTTGAAAGAAAAAGCTGTTATAGTTGCAGAGAATCTCTCGCCCGCACTTTTTCTATCTTTAGATATTGAGAAGGTTCAAGCTGTAGTTTTAGAATTCGGCAGAGATTCAGGACATCTGGGCGTAGTACTGCGTGAGCTGGGAATTCCGGCTATTTTCGGCGTACAAGGCGCTACATCTATTGAAAATGGAACTAAACTTCTAGTAGACGGCAATAACGGGGTCTTAGTAATTGACCCTGAAGAAAATACAGCACAGGCCATGCTTGAGAGGCAAGATCTGTTTAATGATGAAACTAATGATGATTCTCTTATAAATGTTACTATTGCTGGTGCTGTAGGCGCAATTAGGCAAATTAACGGTAATTCACTTTATACTACTCATGGCTTAGGTCTGTTACGTTCAGAATTTCTATTTCTAGGCTATGATCATGAGCCTACTGAAGAGGAAATGACCAAAGCCTTTTTTAAATTATTCGCTCCTATATCTAAAACAGCTCCAATTACAGCCAGAACTTTTGATTTCGCTGATGATAAAAAACCACTTTTTAGAATACATCTTGACGATCAAGGCCCTCTTAAAGGCTATGGTGCTGAAGTAGGCTCTCGTTTATTAAAAAAAGAAATAAGAGCTTTATTGCTATCTTCAGCAGGACGCAATATCAAAATAATATTTCCTTTAATTACAAGGCTGAGCGAAGCTGTTTATCTTAAAAACTTAGCTGCAGAATGCTGTCAGGAATTAGACGAGCTTAAAAAAGAGCATGGAACCTATGAAATAGGATTTATGAGTGAGACTCCTTCTTCAGTTTTATGCGCTCAAGGCTTTTCTGTAGATTGCTCTCTTATAATTATTGGTACTAGCTCCTTAGCTGAGTATGCTTCGGCTCCTAGACCTGCTGACAAAGCCTTTACCCCAGCTCTAGCTAAAATGATTGTTATGGCCGCAAAAGCCGCCCACGAATTGCATATCCCTGTAGGGGTTGCAGGACGTTATGCACCAAGAATTGAACTTTTAAAGTTCTTCTATAAACTAGGCGTAATCTATTATGCTGTTGATGGCTACCAAATAAACCGCATGCGTAACGCTGTCGAACAGCTGAATATCGATTCTCAATGCGAACCAGAATTTGACATCAATCTTTATAATGAGGTAATGAATATTTTTACTGGCAAAGAACTATCTGCTCTTATAAACAGATTAAATATGAACTAAAAATAATCATATTTGATATAAAAATTTATTTAAATGTAGTTGAGGATAATTATGGGAATTTTATCCATGCTTTTTGGAAAACGTGATGCAGTATCAGTAGCTAGAGAAGATGCTGATTTAGAACTCATAGCTCCAGTAAGTGGCTCATTATTACCCCTATCCGATGTTCCTGATCTGGTAATTTCGGAATGCATTGTAGGAGATGGAGTAGCTATTATTCCAGAAAATCAGGAAATATTAGCTCCCTGTGACGGAATCATTTCAAGATTGCTTTCTTCCCAAAATGCCTTTGCAATTAGATCAAATTGCGGCGTTGAAATCTATGTAACCTGCGGAGTAGGAACACGGCGTTTTAGCGGAGAAGGCTTTGAAGCCCAGATTAAAAATGGCGATAAAGTAAAAAAGGGGGATGTAATTATTAAATTTGATATGAGCAAGGCCTCATCAAATTTAAAATCTACTATAACCTCAATAATTGTAGTCAAATCCTCAGCCGATATTGCTAAGGTCGCTGCAGCTTCAGGAAAGGTTATCGCCGGAGAAAGTCCATGCGCATGGGTTGCCTTAAATCATTAAATATTATCTTTTAAATAAACTTATTGAAATTCCAAAAGCTATTTATATGTAACATGTTATTTTTATTCATAAAAAAGCCATCAGCTGATGGCTTTTTATTTTACATTTGACTAAATAAAAGCTTAGTCAAGATTGCTTACGATCTCTTCAACAGTCTTCTTAGCATCGCCGAAGCACATGTAAGAGTTATCCTTGAAGAATAGCGGATTCTGAACGCCTGCATAGCCAGTATTCATAGAACGCTTGAATATGACAACGTTGCGAGCCTTCCAAACCTCTAATACCGGCATACCAGCAATAGGAGATGAAGGATCTTCGGCTGCTGCCGGGTTAACCGTATCATTAGCGCCGATTACTAATACTGTATCAGTATCTTCAAATTCGTCGTTAATCTCGTCCATTTCAAAGACGATATCATATGGAACCTTAGCTTCAGCTAAAAGAACATTCATATGACCTGGCAAACGGCCTGCTACTGGATGAATAGCGAAACGTACGTTAATGCCGCGAGCCTTTAGCTTTTCAGTCATAGTAGCGACCGCATTCTGAGCTTGAGCTACAGCCATACCATAGCCTGGGGTAATAATTACAGAAGAAGAATTCTTCAATAACTCAGCAACCTCATTAGCCTTCATCTCATGGTATTCGCCAACTTCCTCATCCTTCTTAGCTACAGGAGCATTACCGAAACCGCCGGCAATTACAGAAATAAATGAGCGGTTCATTGCCTTACACATAATGTAGGACAGAATAGCACCAGAAGAACCTACTAAAGCACCGGTAACAATCAAGAGATCGTTGCTGAGCATAAAGCCTGAAGCAGCTGCTGCCCATCCTGAATAAGAGTTCAGCATGGAAATTACTACTGGCATATCAGCACCGCCGATGGCAGCAACTAAGTTAATGCCGAAGGCAAAAGCAATAATGGTCATCAGCACTAACGGAGTAGTAGGAGCGACCTCTGCTGACATAAACCAAACCATCAATAAAATGGAAATTACAATAGCTACCAAATTCAAGAAATGTCCGCCTGGTAACTGCAGAGGAGCAGATTTGAATATACGCAGCTTGTAAGTACCATTGAGCTTACCATAGGCAACAATAGAACCTGTAAAGGTTACGGCGCCGATGAATACGCCCAAAAATACCTCTGCCAAATGAGTATTATCAGCATTAGGAGTTTCGATAAAGCTATTATAGCCAACTAAAACAGCTGCCAAACCCACAAAGCTGTGCAAACAGGCAATCAACTCAGGCATTTGAGTCATCTGTACTCGCATAGCTACGAAGATACCAATGCAAGCACCGATTACCATAGCTAAGATGATGAGCACAATACCCACAGCGCTGTTTACAGAGAAGAAAGTAGTAAACAGAGCTAAAGCCATGCCGACCATACCAGAAAGACAGCCATACTTAGCAGTTTCCTGTTTGGAAAGACCAGCTAACGCCATGATGAATAAAAGCGCAGCTAGAATATAGGCAATAGTACCTAATGAAGTCATTTTTATTTTTCTCCCTAGCCTTATTTCTGCTTTCTAAACATCGCTAGCATACGGCGAGTTACAGCAAAACCACCGAAAATATTGATGGATGCAATCAATACACCGATAAATGCAAAAATACCGGTTAATACACCACCTGTAAACTGCAGCATAGCACCGACTACAATAATACCGGAGATAGCATTAGTTACAGACATCAACGGAGTATGAAGCGAATGAGTAACGTTCCAAACAACATAGTAACCGACTACGCAGGCTAAGACGAAGACGGTAAAGTGCGGCAGGAACTCTGCCGGAGCAAATAAGCCGATAAGCAAGAAGCATACTAAAAGTACTGCTAAGCAGCTATACTTTAATGCAGGAGAAGTCTTCTTCTGTTCAATCTTAGCCGGAGCTGCTGCAGGCTTAGCCTGAGGAGCTGCAGATACACTGATCTTTGGCGGCGGGAAGGTAATCTCACCATCACGAGATACAGTCATATTGCGTAAAACTACATCCTCAAAGTCTATGACTGCATTGCCGTCTTTAGCTTTGCATAGAAGCTTACATAAATTTACTAGGTTAGTAGCATAAAGCTGAGAAGACTGAGCTGGCAGACGAGAAGCTAAATCGGTATAACCGATGATCTTAACGCCATTATCAGTTGTAATAACCTTACCTGCCACAGTACACTCACAGTTACCACCACCGGCTGCAGCTAAATCAACGATAACAGAGCCTGACTTCATGCTCTCTACCATTTCCTTGCTAATTAAGCGCGGAGAAGGCTTACCTGGAATAGCTGCGGTAGTAATAATGATGTCAACATCCTTAGCCTGCTGAGCGAAGAGCTCCATTTCAGCTTTGATGAATTCATCACTCATGGTCTTAGCGTAACCGTCTGAAGAGCCGCCATCTTCATTCTTAAAGTCAAGCTTTAAGAATTCGCCGCCCATAGATTTAATCTGATCGGCTACCTCTAAACGAGTATCAAAAGCACGAACAATAGCTCCTAATGAATGAGCTGTACCAATAGCAGCAAGACCTGCAACACCAGCACCAATTACTAGAACTTTTGCCGGAGGAACCTTACCTGCAGCAGTTACCTGACCTGTAAAGAAGCGACCGAACGCATGAGCAGCCTCAACTACAGCACGATAACCGCTAATGTTAGCTGTAGAAGACAATGCATCTAAGGACTGGGCACGAGAAATACGCGGCACCATATCCATAGCCATTACAGTAACTTTCTTTGCATTTAGCTTATCTACAAGTTCTTTATTTTGAGCAGGACGAATGAAGCTAACCAGAATCTGGCCTTCCTTCATCAGCTTAATTTCATCATCGTTAGGAGCATTGACCTTGAAAATGATGTCGCTGTTCCAGACGTCCTTTTCTACAACTTTAGCACCGGCAGCCTTATAAGCTTCATCGGTGAAACTGGCTAAAGCACCAGCAGTACTTTGAACTGCTACTTCAAAGCCAAGCTTTAGGAGCTTTCCGACGGTATCAGGAGTTGCAGCAACTCTTGTTTCGCCCTTAAGACTCTCTTTTGGAATACCAATCAGCATTGCATTTTCCTGTATTTAATAATCCTACAAAGGATCAATATTATTGTTAACGGACAGACTATTCTGACACTGTTACATTATATATTTACAAAGGTATTCTTATATATGAAGATCTAAGCCTTTAGCTAAAACGTTGCATAGATCACAAAGTAAAGAATAATTTCTTCACCCTCTTATTACATGATATGGTACGTGAAATTAACTGCTAAATATGGCTGACATACCAATACATATTTTGCACTATTAAAAAGCAGAATCTAAATTGATATTTTCAAGATGCATTGTAAAGGCATCTTCAGCAGGCTCATCTCCATATGGAGCATAATATCCGCGCCTTACACCGGTAATCATAAAGCCGAATTTTTTATACAAATTCTGTGCCACGACATTAGATCGCCTTACTTCAAGGAAACACTCTGTTGCACCACAATTTAATGCTTCTCTTAAGGTTTCTTTCAAAAGCAGTGTTCCTAATTTTCGGCCTTGATATTCAGGATCAATACCTATAGTTAAGATATCAGTGCTGAATTTAGTGGCAAAAATCACTGAAAAACCTATTAAATTAGCTCCGGCAAATAAGCCTACTATCCTATAGGCATCATCAAAGCATTCACATAAAGACTGTAATGTCCAAGCATTCTTTTGTGTGCGTACTTCAATAAATTCCATCTGAGAAGCTAAATACTTATCTTCTATTCCCAATACTTTTGTTGTAAAAAACTTAGTACTTTTAGTTTTTTCCATAAATAAGCTTCTCCGGTATATACTTTTTTAGAAACTCCCATACTGCGCCCTTCCCCTGCTGTAAATAAACTACATGCCCCTGCTCAGGCTTTTCTTTATCATCCAGAATTAAAAGATCACTGGGCAAATAATGATATTTAGATTCATAACTCTTAATATCAAAACTGCATTTTTCTAAATATTGTATAAACTGCGCTAAATAATCAACTTTGCTATCAAGACTTACAAAAACATCTGCCCTTTGGGGACGCAGACGCCAGGAATTATTATTACTTTGATTTTCAAGGTTTTCTTCAACAATAAAACGCTTAAGCTCTGAATTGACTAATACTCCATCAACCATAGGTTTACTGCTTAGCTGATTTTGCAAACTTACATTTAAGATTAAGGGAGCTTCTATATGATCCTGGAGCTTATCCTGATTATTTATAATATTTATAGACTTATTTGCTGATAAAACGGAATTATTTGCATTAAAAGACGAGCTGCTTTCTTGTTTTTCTAAATTATGCTTATCAAGCTGGGAGCCTGCTTGATCTTCATCTAAAAAAGGCTGGGGGTTAATCTTTAGTTTATCTTTAGATCTCAAATGCCATTCTATAAACTCTTCGTGAAAAATCATCATATCCCTCAATTGCTCTTTTATACATAACTATTATATTTTCACCAGGATATTTTTATTGCCTATTTTCATAAATTAAACTTGAAATCTATTTTTAAATTTTAATTTAGATCTAAGCTTATAAAAGATACCTTAACCTCAAGGATAATGTTATGCCTGTAACTTACCTAAATCATCCGCTCTTACAGTATAAAATCAGTAAACTTCGTGACGCTAACATAAACTGCCATAATTTTAGACAGATTACCGAACAAATAGCCGAAATTATGACTATTGAAGCCTTAAAAGATATCCATACAGAAGCTGTCAGCGTTTCAACTTGGTCTGGACCTGCTTCGGGCGTAAAAATTGATGAGCAAAAGCTAACAATTGTTCCTATATTAAGAGCTGGAATAGGTATGCTAAACGGTGTTCTTCACTTCTTAAATGATACCTCTGTAAGCGTCTTGGGAATGTATCGTAATGAAGATACCTTAACTCCTACCCCATACTATGAAAAATGCGTCAAAAATATTGATGACTGCATGGCTATAGTAATCGATCCCATGTTGGCTACTGGAGGCTCATTATCAGAAGCAATGAGTTTCTTAAAATCTCGCGGCTGCAAAAAGATTAAAGCCCTGGTAATAGTAGCAGCCCCTGAAGGCATAAAAAAAATTAGTACCGTTCATCCTGATATTGATCTTTATGTCGGAACTCTTGATGATCATCTTAATCAAAACGGCTATATCATTCCTGGACTTGGTGATGCAGGAGATAAGATCTTCGGAACAATATAAAATTATTTTATATATTTGCTCACATAAAAAGATCTGCAAAAAAACAGATCTTTTTTTATGATTGGCATATAAATTACGCAATAGTTTAATTATCTGGATTAAAGTTTTGAGAAATTACATAAATTAAAGCTATTACCGATAAATTTTTATT
>CAJKNC010000021.1 GCA_905201175.1 uncultured Succinatimonas sp. | reverse complement strand
TCATAACAAAACCCCATTATCAATCATGTGATCAATAATGGGGTTCATACTACTTCAGGCTGATTTTTAAAATTCCAAAACGCAGAATCTTCCAATCCAACAAAATAGACTGCCTCATATTCTAATCCCTTACTTTTGTGAATTGTCATTATTGGCACAGAATGTAAACCTTCAAAATTTTCTATTGAAAGCAACCAATTCATATTTGTTGCTTCAAGTTCTAACCACATATAATCCACAAATCTTTTTAAAATGTCCATTAAATAGTCTTTCTGACTATACGAAGAAAAAGTTGCTTTTATACGAGAATATCCCAAAAAATTAATTACATGCTTAAATATATTACTAAGCTCATCCCTACAAGCAATATTTTTTATTATCGTACTCAATTTTGTTATTTCATTATTGAGAGTTTCTTGCATTTTAAAATAATCATCATTTGATTGAATCGAACCCAAACACCACATTTCAGTTGTTATCGAAACAATAAATTCCCAATCTTGAGGATTTTTTCTATCTATAGATAAACGGAGAATGGAAAGTAACATTTCCACAATAGGTTCTTTGACTAAGTTTTGATAATCATCTTCTATGCGAGCATAAATATGGTATTTACTAAGTTCTTTGATAATTTTCTTTGTATATTTTCCTGGGTTTTGCTTGCAAAGAATACATATTTCATTTGGTTTAACTCCTGATTCAATCTTAGAAAATATATGTTCAGACAGTATGTTAGCTTCATTTTCTTCATCTTCGGCAATAATTAATGAAACTTCACCTTCATCTGGTTTCCATTTATCCGTAACATTGACAATATTATCAGCTTCATTTAGGGACACATACATTTTTCTCTGCAAATCCACAAGTCTTGGTGCTGAGCGATGATTCATAACAAGTTTTTGCTTTTCTGCATGGAAATCTTCTTTAAAATCATTAAATATAGTTTTCAGAGCTCCAGCCCATACCATAATGCGTTGCTTATTATCACCAACAGCAGTTAATTTTGAATTAGAGTATAAAAAACATTGTTTCACTAATTTATACTGCAAATTAGTCGTATCTTGAAATTCATCTAAAAACACATATTTATAAGTAAGTTGTAAACCACGCTTAATCTTAGGATTTGTTCTAACAATAAATTCCGCAAGAATACAAATCATTTTAAATGAAAGAGTTGAATTATAACCATCAAAACCTTTTAACAAAAATTCCCAAACTGTTTCTCCTAAACCTTTTTTTATGAATGGCAACTCTATAGAGGATAGTACTTGTTCATAGTATATTCTCAATTTAGGTCCGAATAAGTTTTGTGGATTATCAAATCCAGCTTTTCTAAAAGCCGCATTTATAATATTCGCATCATTTACTAAATATTTATCTTCTGGTCTTAAACTTTCTGGAAGTGCAAAACGAAAATGATCCAGTATACTTTTAGAAAATGCATCATATGTCATTGACACAAAGCGAGTCTCAATTTCATTTCCACATCTTGTAATAACTCTTTTTTTAAGATTATCTGCAGCATCATTCTTAAAGCTTATTGCTAATATTCTATATGGATCTCTACATGTATTAGTTTGAAAAAGATAACTTGCTTTCTGTGCTAATAATTCTGTTTTACCTGCACCAGGTCCAGCAACTACAAGGACATTTTCCTTCGTTTTAATTGCAGCATTAGCATTTTCTTCTAAAATAATACCATCACATGGCACCCATTTTTCTGGTGCAACAATTTTCATAGGGCGCCTCCCTCAACAATTTTTCTGCAGCAGAAATCATCCTTACAAAAACAGCAGGTATACTCAAACTTTGCATTTCATTAGCAATTTTAGAAAAGGCTTCAATATGAGTTGCCGGTTTTCCTCGATTAAGGAAAAAATATGTATACCACACCATCAATTTCTTTTGTTCTTTAGAATAAGTTCTTCCATCGCCTCCACAAGGTTTTAATGTATGGCTTACATCATCATTAATACGGTTAACATATTCAGGATAGGAAGCAGACTGTATTTCAATATCCTTAATATATCTTTGTTTAGTTTCTCCATTCTCATTTATCTTCAAACGAGGGCCTTCTTTTTCTCCTAACAAGCCTTTATAAACTTCTTCATAATGTTCCAGCATCAAAAAGTCAATATCTAATGGGCTTGAAAAGAAAACATTATATTGCTCCAAATAATCTATCCATATCTTCAAATTATCAGAATCGGTAACATCCCAATTTTTCATACTCTCAAATTCTTGATCGGATATAACACAGAAATCTGTGCTCAATAATTCTGATTTATCATAACCATTTTGGATCAACTGTTCCAAAACATATTTAATTCGTCCCCATCCTCCACCTTCTCGTTCTCTGTCAAGATCAAGTAAAGTAATGTGAGGGATATTCAAATCATTAAGTAGCCGCCAGAAATGATTTACATGCTTACCACCAAGAGGAACAATTGAAACACCGCATATATCTATATCTCCCCTTAGAGCATTCCATATTTTAGGCAAAATAATTTCTTCACTATCACCTTCTCCAAGAATAACGAGTTTAGCAAAATACAGTTCAGGATAAGCTTTAACAGATTCTTTAATGAACTTGTACTGATCTGCTAATTTTTCTTTGTCAGGCAAGGTAATTGAACGGACTTTTGTAGAGCAATCATTTGTATAAAAACGAAAATACCTCAATTTTTCAGGGTCAAATCGCTTGATAATTGATGTTGAATGCGAAGTCAAAACAGTCTGAGCATTTGTCTTTGAGGCTATTTTATTTAAATTTAAAACTAGTTGTCCTATTAGATGTGGAGCAATATGATTTTCTGGTTCCTCTAACGCAATAATCGTTAAAACAGGAGGTTTATAGTTAAACGATACATATTCAGAATCCGTATCAATTTCTTTTTTTATTTTTTCTTCAACATCAAGAATACTATCAACTAAGGAAATATAAAACAAGGAACGTAAGCCATCGCTCATGTCATCAATTGTACATTCTTTCCCTGCTACAGTAGGCAAAAATACAACCTCTGATTTTTTGATAGAAGAATCAATATCTGTACTATTAAAACGCAACTGAGCATTTGAATATCTCATGTCAGAATCATATGATTTCCATTGTGTATGTATAGATTCTCCAAGGATTGACACTCCTTTTTCTTCTAAAAATTGCTCATTTAATTCTTTAATTTTGACTTTGACTTTTTCTTGTATAGTTGAACTCCAGTTAATACTGTTCATAATCTGATACATCATTGTGCCAGAAACATTTTTTAATTGTTTTGATGGATCTCTAACCGCTGGAACATATATTACTCGAATACGATCTAAGTCTTTTCTAGATGCAATATGTTTATATTTTTCTGTAATTTCCTCTCCTTCTGGACAGGTAATATAATAAATCTTGCTTTCAATAGCTCCTTCTGAATTACTACTTTTTTCCCAGCTAGCCTCTAAACGAATACGCAAATATGGTGTTCCACCTGGATTATCTACAATAAGACTCTTAAAAAAAATCGGAACAGAAAAACAGCTTTCTCCTCCATTATTTAATTCCTCAAAAGTAAACACAGCTTCTATGTACAGTTCCTGTGATTCCATATCATCTGGTTTCGTATCTTTTGGTAGATGAAAATCACTACGTTTTAGAATTCGATCTGCACTATTATTCGAAAATAAACAATTTAAAGCTAACAATGCTGCCGTTTTACCTGAGCTATTATTTCCTATAAATGATGTAATATCATCAATTTTAATTATTTGCTCATCATTTCCAAAACAACGATAATTATGCAATTTAAGTTTTGATAATTTCATTTGTTTTTCTCCTTACTGTAAAATAACTTTTATTTATCGATAATGAATTTAATAAGATCACTCTTTTGAAGATTAAGACATTTAAATAATGTTTCATACAAAAGTATTTTGAAAAAAAAATTTCCATACATCCTTTTTTTGCAAGTCCTTTATAGCTACAAAAGTTATAACATGGAGATGAAGATAGACAATCAATACTTAATTGTTAGCAATTTGAATTACGCTGTTTAGCATCAATATCATTCTGTATAGATATAACAAAAAAAGTCTTACTAACTCATAAAAATCAGTAAGACTTTTTCATATAAATAATTTTTTCTTTGTACCTATAATCTTATCCGCTACTTCTTTATGAAATAAACAAAAGAGGATTTTAAACATGCTATTAAACTAAGGATAAATACTCATGAAAATACTATATTGTAGACTCTACAAATATATTTTTCTCATCAGGATAAAACTTGCTATTTACTTTCATGTTCATGAGGTATACATATTTTATATAGAGTATACGCTACAAATTAGTGAATTTTTCTCTAATTTACATGTATGTTTTTATGTTTCACCAAATAGTTTACTTAAAATATACTTAATGATTGCTAAGATTTTAGAATAAATGATTACTCTTTCTATACTCTTATCGTTTCATACATATCAAATTATAAATCTACAATATTCACATTATACCTTTTTTAATAATTCCATTAATGATTCAATTTCCGTATAATTTTTACTATAAACTTCATCAGATAACAAATTTCTTTGTTCAGTCAAATTGATTGTCAATGCAGGAATTGGCAGGTCTTCCTCAAATTCCTCGTAATCGATTGTTGCAAGAATAATTTGCGGTAACATATTCAACTCAGTAATAAGTTTCAATATTTCCTTGCTACTTTTATCACTAGCTTCATTACCTCGAGGAGAATCCACAACAAAAGGAAAACGAGTTGCACTACTCTTAAAGTAATCCATAGTTTGGAATAATGCTATAATTTGTGCCAAAATTATCTTATTCTCCAGAGTTCCTTGAGCTCTTATCGGCTTTAACAAATAAATATTTTTATCATAACTTACATCCCAAGCACCAAGCTTTGTGATATTCAATCTTGCTAACTCAATATATTTTTCTTCGACTTTCTTTTTATTAGGTAACCTTGTTAATTTATTAGAAATTTCTTTTAATTTAGTAACTATCTTATCATCCTCACTACAAACAAAATCCAACTGTTCTTGGAATCGATGTAATGAGTCTTTTAATCCTCTATGACGAACATAAACCTCAAACTGATCTTGTTCAACTTTAAATGCTATTTCTTCGTCTCGAAGTAAACTCATTTGAGTTATATACTGATTCTTAGCCTCTCTCAACTTTTCGGAAATAGAGGTAATTAATAACTCAATTTGCTGACATATATAATCTTCGTTGAGGATACCATAGTTTTTTTTAACTAAGCTAAAGATTTCTTCATTTGGAATGTATCCACAGTTAGGGCAAACAAAATCAGATAAAATACGCTTGTATGATTTATCTTTAACCGCAATATGGTTCCTAATAACTTTTAATTGATACTTGTATTGGTATAGCGTTGTTTCTAACGATTGAATCAAATTTCTTGTTTTACCAATTTCTCCAACCATTTTTGCTATACGCTCTCTCGGAATTTGCAAACTTATTTCCAAATCATCATATGTTTCAGCTGGAGGAAGATTTTGAATTTCCTCATTTAAGGCCGTTAGAATTGTTGTCAGTCGAAAATTCTCATGTTTAAATTCCTCTTGCCGATCTTTTAGTCGATCTCGTTCAGCAAGTAATTCAACAGTGTTCTTTGTATAAATATTAAGGTGATAGTAGAGCGATTTAATGCGCTCTTTTTTCTGATATTGCTCAATGTAGTCAAAACTTTCATAAAGTCCAGACCATCCTCGATCTTGATCAATATAGTAAGGCATATAAATAAATGCTGGAGGTGCTATTTCTACTCTTAAAGTGCGCTTATTCGGTAAATAAACCGCAAATCCAAAAATTTCTTCCATTAATGGTGCTAACTCACTGGTAATATGATCTGTCAGCTTAATAAGATATTTACTACGAAAAACAGCAAATCGTTTCATCCATCTGGCAATTTTGTATTCAATATCTCCTACTGTAAATGAGACTACACAAAGTTTAGAATTTTTATTCCATGTTTTGTCAAACTGAATCTCTGCTCCCATTGTATAATATAGTGATTTTAGCAATGATGACTTTCCTACATGATTATCCTTGCTTGTAATCACATTTAAGCCCTTAACAAATTTTTCAATATGTGCTGTCTTTTTATCTAAATCTGCGATAAGAATTCTCGAAAAGCAAACTTCTTTCATATTTGCTGCCTCAACTCGTTAATTATCATGCTAGCAATCAACACAAATATATAGTTCTTGCTATAAATCAAATAATTTTTTTGTATAAGTGTATAAATGCGATTACAATAATCATTAACAGACTCTTCATTGTTTCGAGGATTATTAGAAACTAAATTTTTTACTTTGGTGAACACTATATCAAATGTTGTGTTCTTATTTTGAATATCGCTATAAATCATCATGTATTGATAAGCAGCATCATTTCTGTCAGCATCATTTACAAAATTTAATAACCGTTCAATTTCATTAAATTGTGGAAGAGACAGTTCTATAGAAACATCAATAATTCGAGATAAGTCACCCTTAGATACGCCTTTATGTTTTTTTACCTCTAAAAATGAGGCATCATTAGCCAATAATTCATAGCCCTGTCTTTTAACAAATAGCTCTATCATAGAAGCAAAAATTGTTTTTACTGAATTAATTGAGATTTGATGGTAACGACTATATAAAAAATTACTCATCTCATGCTCCACAATTTCCCTATGTTTAGATATAGTCAATGTAGTCCTCATGTGCACAAATTTTGATAAATCTACATCTGATATTGAAATTCCTTGACTTTTAGCAATATCTTTTTTGATTTTCTCTATGATCTGATGGTTAAATTTGGAAAAAGGCGTATACTCGGAGAGATATCTCGTTTCTTTTTTATGTAGCTTGTCTGCCTTGTCCTTTAAAACTACTGTCATTTTTAATGGACAATTTGTAATTAATCCAAGTTCTTTAACAATCCAATCAGGTCTCTCAAGTTGTTTATATAATTTTTCAAACCATTTCTAAGATATTGCTGTATTGATACTGATTGATTCTTCATTAGTTTTCATTTGATAGTAACTTACATTCTTAGGTGATTTATCATCATCAAAAATAGTAATATCATCATAGTGGTCTAAGACAAGCAAATAATTTAAATTTGGGAAAAGTTCAATTGCCATATGCAAAGCCTGGCTAACCTGCATATCCAACCTGTTATAAGCCAGACTTCCAGCCTTGGTATCAATAGATTCCACTTTTGGCTTTTTTGACAATTTTAACATCTCCTTACCACTTAGTTTTTACACTATAACGCTTCATCAATTCAACAACTGACTCATACTCAGTGTATATGTTAAAATAATTTCACTATCACAAAATATCATAATAGTATCGGTATTTATCCCATGTTGCGTTAAACCTTGCATTGCCTAGATCAATCTTTTTCCCGACTATCTTAACTTGTGAAGTAAAAACTTCAGTTTCCACCCAAATGCAAGTTCTTCTGTCGATTATAATAATGTTTGGATAATTGTTAATGAATTTAGAAAAAGCCATCTCATTGTCATTTTCAATCGAATATTCATGATTACCCCATAACCTTAACAAACTTATCCTGACTTTTTTTGTATTTTGCCCCATTGAAATTGTAGATATAACTCAAATCTTCTTATACTCGTATTGTATAAATGATCAATATACATACATCTAATGCGGACCCAATATCTAAGAAATAGTATTTTCAATGTTTCTATATTATCACCCTAAATAATTAGGTTATCATTACTGTTAATTTCCTAATGCAGTCCCTTTTTATTGTAATTGTATTTACACTAAAGGACACACAGCGAAACATACAAACTACTTGTCATATAGACTTACCCTATAATACTAGGTATACTCTACTAAGAATTGCGAAATAACGACTCTATGGTTACTTTTTAATGATGAAATAACATCATTATCTTTCAAGCACTAATATGATTTGCTGATAATAAAGACATTTTCCAACTAATTTAACAGATCAAAACGCAAAATATAACAGTTCACTAACGCAAATCTTTCCCATAATAGAATTTGAAATGCCAAAAATAAGAGTTACTTATCCATCAGGTATTCTGCAAAAGTTTAGATCTCTTCTATTGTCAAGACTTACTTCATCTTTGCTTTGGAGTTCACTATACATTCTACATTTCAGCAAAGATTTTATTTCAGATAATAAGACATGACGATGTAGTTGAAGATTGAGGTGAGATTATTAGTAATCTTAAGATAGATAGGATCTCTCCAATTCACAATGACGATGTTACGCCATAACATGACATTTATAGCAATGATATCGTTGATACTCTCCTAAACAAATAATGGAGTATCTTGTATTGTATGATATACTTCTTGTTAATCATGGTATGCTAGCAGATGTAGCAACAGGATCTTATAGATATAACTCCATCTTAATCATGTGACTATCAATTATAATCTAGTAAAAATAATGCAGACTCAATGTTTTTTACAAGATGCTTCTGTTTTACAAAATCTACTTTACTAGAAAAATCCCTATAATGGCAATATTTATCTGTCAGTTAAGTATGGAGACCGTATTGTGAACAAATTCTCTATACTATCAATTAACTAAAAGAAATCTTAAGCCAATCGAAATAGATCTACAAGTTAATAAAGAACAGCTATTTTAATAAACAGATAATAACATTTAATCATGATAAAAAATCAAAATATACTCAATTTATATTCATTATATATATCCTCCCCAGGAAAGCCTGCATATATGCAGGCTTTCCTGGGGCTGTAATTTTTATTCCCACTCAATAGTTGCAGGCGGTTTTCCTGAAATGTCATATACGACGCGGGAAATGCCGTTAATCTCATTGATGATGCGGTTTGAGACCTTGCCTAAAAGCTCATAAGGCAACGGCGCCCACTTAGCAGTCATAAAATCAATAGTCTGTACGGCTCTTAATGAGACTACATAATCATAGCTGCGGTGATCACCCATAACGCCTACGGCACGTACCGGCAAAAATACGGTAAAGGCCTGAGATACCTTCTGATACCAGCCGCTGTTATTCAGCTCTTCCATGAAAATGGCATCAGCCTGACGCAAGAGATCTAAATACTCTTTCTTAAGCTCGCCTAATACGCGAACGCCTAAGCCAGGGCCTGGGAACGGATGACGCATTACCATAGCCTCAGGCAAACCTAAAGCAACACCGATTCTGCGCACTTCATCCTTAAAGAGCTCGCGCAAAGGCTCAACTAATTTGAATTTCAAATCAGGAGGCAGTCCGCCTACATTGTGGTGAGACTTGATGACATGAGCCTTGCCGGTCTTAGCTGCAGCTGACTCAATAACATCAGGGTAAATAGTGCCCTGAGCTAAGTATTCAACGCCCTCAAGCTTGCGGGCTTCATCAGCGAAAACATCAATAAAGGTTTTGCCGATAACCTTGCGCTTAGCCTCAGGATCGGATACGCCCTTTAAGGCTTCAAGGAAGCGATCTTCTGCATCGGCATACACAAAGTTCAAGTCCATGCCGGCAAACATTGCCTCAACCTGCTTGCCTTCGTTTAAGCGCAGCAAGCCGTTATCTACGAATACGCAGGTCAGCTGCTTGCCGATTGCTTTTTGCAGTAATAAAGCAGTAACAGATGAATCGACGCCGCCTGATAAGCCTAACAGAACCTTCTTATCACCAACCTCGGCACGAATGCGGGCTACAGCGTCTTCAATAATTGCAGAGGGTGACCAAAGTCCATGAAGCTTGCAGACATCGATTACAAAGCGGCGCAGCATTTCACCGCCCTGCTTTGAATGAGTAACCTCAGGGTGGAACTGTACACCGAAGAACTGCTTCTCTTCATTGTAAACAGCTGCATAAGGGCAGGTATCGGTATGACCTATAACCTTAAAGCCCGGAGCTAAGGCGGTAACCTTATCGCCGTGGCTCATCCATACGTCTAATAAAGGAGCTCCGTCATGGTCGCTTAAGCCGTCAAATAACGGGCATTTATCTACTATTTCTACTGTAGCATGGCCGTATTCGCGCTTGTTTGAGCCCTCAACCTTGCCGCCTAACTGAACGGACATGGTCTGAAGTCCATAGCAAATGCCTAAAACAGGAACGCCTGCCTCAAAAACCCACATCGGAGCTCTTGGGGAGCCCTGCTCGGTTGTAGACTCAGGACCGCCAGATAAAATAATGCCCTGCGGGGCAAAATCCTGCATCAGCTTTACGTCCGCATCAAAAGGCAAAATCTCGCAATATACGCCGATTTCACGCACGCGACGAGCAATAAGCTGAGTAACCTGGGAGCCAAAATCTAAGATAAGAATCTTTTCAGAATGAATATTTGCTGATGACATAAGCTTCTCAAAAAAGGTTAAGGCAAAAAGAAAATATCCTCTCCTTTAAAGAGAGGATATCGATATTATAGATTAAGCATGGCTTTGATAGTTAGGAGCTTCCTTGGTGATGGTCACATCATGAACATGTGACTCATGGAAGCCTGCAGAGGTAATGCGTACAAACTGAGCTTTAGTACGCAGCTCATCAATGGTAGCGCAGCCGGTAAGACCCATGGCAGAGCGCAGGCCGCCCATCTGCTGATGAATAATGCCGCGTAAGGCGCCCTTGTAAGCAACACGGCCTTCAATGCCTTCCGGAACTAGCTTGTCGGCAGCATTGTCAGACTGGAAGTAGCGGTCAGCTGAACCGTGAGACATAGCAGCTAAAGAGCCCATGCCGCGATAGGACTTAAAGGAACGGCCCTGATAAATCTCAATCTCGCCAGGAGCTTCCTCGGTACCGGCAAACATAGAGCCGACCATGACGCAGTTTGCGCCGGCAGCTAAAGCCTTGGCAATATCGCCTGAATAGCGGATGCCGCCGTCTGCGATAACTGTAATGTCTGAGCCCTTCATAGCCTCAACAGCGTTGGAAATGGCAGTCATCTGCGGTACGCCGCAGCCTGTTACGATACGAGTAGTACAAATAGAGCCAGGACCAATACCAACCTTAACGGCACTGCAGCCGGCCTCAGCTAAAGCAACCGCACCAGCTGCGGTAGCTACGTTGCCGCCGATAATCGGTAAATCCGGATAAGCCTTGCGCAGAGCCTTAATGCGATCTAAAACGCCCTGAGAATGTCCGTGTGAAGAGTCAACTAATAAAACGTCAACGCCAGCCTCAACTAAGGCCTTAGCGCGCTCTTCATTGCCGGCGCTGGCTCCGACTGCAGCACCGACGCGCAGTCTGCCTAAGGCATCCTTGCAGGCATTAGGCTTATTAGAGGATTTCTGGAAATCCTTAACAGTGATCAATCCCTTTAAGTGGAAGGTATCGTCAACAACTAAAACTTTTTCAATGCGGTACTTCTGCATTAAGCCCTGAACCTCTTCGCGGGAGGCTTTCTCGCGTACAGTGACTAAGCGCTCTTTCGGGGTCATGCAGTCACGAACCTTAACATTGCCGTCAGAAACGAAGCGAATGTCACGGCCGGTGATAATTCCTAATAAATTATCCTGTTCATCAATTACAGGGAAGCCGCCGAAGCCGTATTTAGCTGCCTTAACGCGGACCTCAGCAATCGGCATATCAGGATGTACGGAAATTGGATGAGTTACCATGCCGCTTTCATAACGCTTTACACGGGCAACTTCCTCAGCCTGACGCTCGATGGACATATTCTTATGAATAAAGCCGACGCCGCCTTCCTGAGCTAAGGCGATAGCCAGATTAGACTCGGTAACGGTATCCATTGCTGAAGAGATCATCGGAATATTCAGCTGGATATTGGAAGTCAGACGTGTACGCAAATCTGCAGTTGCCGGTAATACGGTTGAATGAGCTGGAACAAGTAAAAGGTCATCAAATGTCAATGCTTCTTCCATTATACGCAGCATAAATTCCTCCAAAACTGATTTAAATTTGATCGTGCATTATACCAAAAAAATGAGATCACAATCTTAAAAATAAAATTCTTTTTTCAAATTGCAATTTAATCTCAATAATGGAGGCCTGCCCTGCGAATAATCCCCTTTATTTTGATTTAATTATGAAAATTTCAGCATATTTAAGGCATATAAACTTATTTTGCAATAAAAAATATATGAGATTTATAATTTTCAGCTGACATAGATATTATATTTTTAAGCTTTTCTGCCTTTAACCCTAGATAATTGGCATTTAAGCTTTAAATAAAATTTAATTCACAGTCAAATTATTAAAAATGCTTTTTACTTTTAAATTCGCACTGCGCACGGCTTCCTTATCATCCTAAAAGGGCCTGCATTTAAGAGAATGCTTTAAATTAAAATTTAATTTCAAAAACTTAGTAAATACGTAAAAATCTTGGCATTGCGCTTTTTTTTTGACTACCATAGAAGCATGAACAAATGAATATATTTCAGGAGCATTTAAATGGCATCTAGTCCTTTTGAACTAATTGACGGAGATTATGTTGCCCTAATTCAAGAGCTTGAAAGAGAACAGCTGCAGCGCCTAAATCTAGCTTTAACAAGTCAAAGCCTTCAATATGAGGCAAGCCTCATAAAGGCTAATAAAAGAAGGATAAATCCCAAAAAGTCTTTTAATCAAAATACCGTATTTAAAAAATTTGCTAAAAAGGAACAAGCTGCAGCAAAGCCCCGCAGCTATACTTTTTTGATTATTTCGCTATGCGTGATTGCTATATTTGTGGTAGGCTTTGTCGGCTCTATTTTGTCTTTTGATCCAGGGCTGATCGTATTTCTTTCCTTTGTCTGCATAATTATTTGCATTGCATCACTGCAAAATACCAAAAATAAAAAAGCTTTAAAAAAAGCCTCTCCTAAGCTTAAATAAGGAGCCTTTAAATGATTACGCTTATATGGCTGATTGTAGCAACCTTAATTTTAATCAGCGAAATTCTCTTAGGCACGATTTATCTGCTAGCTGTCTTTCTAGGCTCGCTTGCCGCAGCCCTGGCGGCCTACCTTAGCGCAAGTCTGACATTTCAATGCACTGTTTTTGGAGTTATAACCTTCATTGGCGTTTTTATAGCCTGGAACATACGCAACCGCTTAAAGAAACACTGCTCTATGGATAATAATCTGGATAAAGGACAAAGAGTTACCGTTAAAGAGGTTTCAGAGGACGGATCTGCTATAGTTCAGTACCGCGGCGCATCTTGGAAGGCATATGCTCAGCAGGGTGATTTACAGGCCGGCGTTTGGTATATAGATAAGATATCCGGTCCTAATTTAATTTTAGTTAAGTCTTTATAAAAGGAGAACTTTTCATGGAAGGTATTGCTAATCTCGATGTTGGATTTATTGCCGCCATAGTTCTGATTGTATTTGCCTTCATTTTTGCAATGAAGTCATTTATGGTAATCCCGCAGCAAACTGCATTCGTAATAGAACGCTTCGGCAAATTTCATAAAATCTTAAACCCGGGCTTAAACTTTATTATTCCTTTTATCGATAGAGTAGCCTATAAGCATTCCTTAAAGGAAATTCCCTTAGATACGCCCTCGCAGGTCTGCATCACCCGCGATAATACGCAGCTGTCTGTAGACGGAGTGCTCTACTTTCAGGTAACCGATCCCCAAAGAGCAAGCTACGGCACCTCTAACTACTTAATAGCCATTACGCAGCTGGCACAGACAACCCTGCGCTCTGTAATCGGCAAAATGGTCATGGATCAAACCTTTGAAGAACGCGACCTGATAAATACTCAGGTTGTAGCCGCTGTAGATGAAGCAGCAGTAAACTGGGGCGTTAAGGTGCTGCGCTATGAAATCAAAGATCTCACGCCTCCTGAAGCTGTTTTACAGGCAATGCAGCGTCAGATTACGGCAGAAAGAGAAAAAAGAGCCGTGATCTTTGAATCTGAAGGCCGCAAGCAAGAGCAAATCAATATTGCAAACGGCGAGCGTGAAGCCGCTATTGCCAAATCAGAGGGTGAAAAGCAGTCTGAGATAAATATTGCCGAGGGTAAGGCTCAGGCAACCTTAATGATGGCTAAAGCTTCTGCAGAAGCTATCCGTCAAATTGCCGTAGCTACGCAGACCGTCGGCGGTGATACTGCCGTAAATCTTAAAGTAGCAGAGCAGTATATTGAAGCCTTCGGCAAGCTTGCTAAAGAAGGCAATACCTTAATCGTACCTAACAATTTAGGAGACATCTCCTCTTTAGTAAGCTCAGTAATGAAGATTGCCGCAGCTAATAAACAACCGCAGAAATAAATAATAAAAATAGCTAAGACTTCGAAATCTTAGCTATTTTTTGGAGTTAAATATGGATTTTCAAAATCCGCAAAAGCAAATCACGCCGCCTGCGCCTCGCCACAGGCTTTGTAAATTTATCTTAAAAGCATTGTGCTTTATAGGCGCAGCCTTAACCTTTATCCGCAATTTCATCAGCAATGCCGTCTTGCTGGTTTTGTGCCTGGTAGTCTGGCTGGCTATTGAATTTGCCGATAATGTTAAGGAATTTCCGCAGACGGTTATACAGGGCCAGAATCAAAGCCAGCCTGTACAGAAGGAAGCCCTTTTATATATGCCTCTTGCAGGCGTAATCAGTGAAATGCCTTTTTCTGAAAGCGATATTGACGTTCTTTCCCGAGAACTCAATCAAAGTCTCAGCGGCACTAATTATCACAGCATCGATGATATTGAAAAAACTTTAAAGGCTGCCAGTACCGATCCTGACATCCGCGCTCTGCTTATCAATCTAGATAATATGAGCTCCATCAGCATGGCCATGGCTGAGCGTATCGGCAAGGCTTTGGATATTTTTCAAACCTCACGCAAGGGTGAAAAGAAACAGGTTATAGTATTTGCCTCAAGCTATAATCAGACTAGCTACATCATAGCCTCGCATGCAAATGAAATCGTTTTAGATCCCTTAGGCAGAATTGACTTTAAGGGCATAGGGCTTAATACTCTCTATTATAAAGATCTGTTTGACCGCTTTAAGATTACCCCCTATATCTTCAGAGCCGGTGAATTTAAATCAGCTGTTGAACCCTTCATCCGCAATGACATGTCATCCGGAGTTAAAGCTGAATATCAGCATATAGCCGCTCAGATCTGGCAGGAATATCTCCATAAGATCAGGCAGCGGATCGGCAGCAGCGCTCAAATTGAAAGTCTTTTAAGCAATCCTCAAAATTACATCGATAAGCTTAAGCAAAATGAAAACAGCTTTGCAGCTTTAGCCTTAAATTTAAATTTCTGCGATAAGGTCGAAAGCTTCGAGCAGCTGCAATTGCGCCTAAGCAAGGAATACGGACTTAAAGACCATACGCTCTATACCCCTAAAAACATAGCCTACAGCGATTATTTAAGGCTCTATGCAAATAAGGATAAAAGCCTAAATACAGGGGCAAAGCTTGCCTGCATCTACGGCATCGGCGACATTGTCGATACGCCGTCTAAAATCAGCGACTTCAGCCCTAAGAACTTAGTGCCGCTGTTAGACAAAATTGCCCTGGATGACGATATCAAAGGCGTTCTTTTCTATATCAATTCAGGCGGCGGCAGCGTAGTCGGCTCTGAAAAGATCGCCCGTGCCTTAACAAGAGTGAAAAATGCCGGCAAGAAAATCGTAGTATCCTTCAATGGCGTAGGAGCTTCCGGCGCTTACTGGATTGCCTCGCATGCCGATAAGATTGTCGCTACTGAGGAAACCATTACCGGCTCTATCGGCGTTTTCGGCATGAGCTTTGGCTTTGACAAGCTTTTAAATGAATACGGCGTAAGCCAGGACGGCGTAGTTACTCACGAATTGGCCAATACCAATATCGCCAAGCCTATGAGCTCTTATGAAATGACTTTAAATACAGCCTCCGTAGCAGGCATCTATAGAAAATTTATAGATTTGGTTGTAAAAAACCGTCCGCAGCTAAAAGATCTTGACTATAAAAGCTTTGCCGAGGGCAAAATATTTGTAGCTAAAGATGCTCAAGGCCTGATTGACGGGATCGGCGGCAAAGACTACGCCTATAAGCTTTTAAACGAGCTTTTGGCTAATCAAAACGGAGATTTATTGCCGCTTGTAAACATGGTGCCCTCTCAGGAAGAGAATCTGGGCTTTTTGCAGAGCTTGTTCTTTAAAAAGTTCAGCTCCTATCTTCCTGATGAGCTGACAAAAGTACTGTTAGATTTAACTGAAAAATCAAAAAATAAGCTCAATACTCCGTCTTTAATGGCAATTTCTCCTTTAAAGCTGCAGATAAACTAAATTTTAATGGCCGTATACTGACATTTCAGTTATATGGTCATTAATATTCTGTCATTAAATATCAGCTGTAATTTTCTGCCCGCCATAAATTATAGAATGGCTTATAAATAGTCTTTAATTCAAGCAATTAACTGCATTTGTATCTGCAAGCTCAGCAATTGATAACATAACTTCATGCAAATATAAATTGAAATTGGGATTGACTTCACATTTATATTTTTAAGATCGGCTATACTAGTAAACAAATATACTTGTCAGACAACTTACATGAGCACAGATAGACAATGGTAGCTATAAAAAGAACTTCTGTTACAAGCCAAATTATTGATTACATGAAAAACTGTATCAAGGACGGCTCATGGGTTGTCGGTGAAAAAATCCCTTCTGAAACTGTTTTATCTCAGAATTTAGGCGTAAGCCGCGCCTCATTGCGTCTGGCTATCGCTCAATTTGTTACCCTAGGGATTTTAAAGCCTGAACAGGGCCGCGGCTGTTTTTTAATCTCTAATAAAATAGATGAGCGCTTAGGCAATCTTAAATCCCTGCAAGAGCATGATTATGCAGATATCAGTAAAGTCCTGCAGTTTAGATTTCTGATTGAGCCTGAGGCAACCCGCTTAGCCTGTGAAAACAATCATAACGGCTCCCTGATAGCTAAGCTGCGCAATTATCACAATATTATGAAGCAAAGCATCGAGAAGCCGGAAATTTTCATCAAAGCAGATCTCGATTTCCATCAGACCTTAGGCTATGCCTCTGGAAATGAGCTCTTTGGCGATACTTTAAAAGCGATTTTTGCTAATACCCAAAAAAGCCATAAGCAGATAAATTCCCTTTTCGGCTTTAAAGACGGCATAAATTTTCATGCAAGAATTCTTGAAGCTTTAGAAGAGCATGATGCTAAAAAGGCGTCGCATCTGATGTCGCGCCACTTAAAGCATGCTTTAGAGGAATTAGAAAATCACGAGGATTAAAAATAAATTTTAAAGCCTCGTAAAGCAGTACAGCTTGTAAGACAAGTGACAAGCTGTACTGAAAATAAATGAGTTTTTTTAGACAACTTAAATGGAGAAATAAATGAGCGTTAAGATTACCGACATTGAGGTTATTAACACCGCTCCTGAAGGCATCAACCTGACTGTTGTTAAGGTTTTAACCTCTGAAGATGGCCTATACGGCTTAGGCTGCGCTACCTTTGCCTATCGCTACAAAGCTGTAACCACCTATATTCTTGAATATCTGCGCCCGCTCTTAATCGGCCGCGATGTCGAGAATATCAATGAAATCTGGCAGCTGATGCATCAAAATGCCTACTGGCGCAATGGCGGCATTGAAAACAACGCTATCGCCGGCATTGATATTGCCCTATGGGATATCAAGGGCAAAATGGCCAATATGCCTGTATATCAGCTATTAGGCGGTGCCTACCGCAAGGCTGTCCCTGTATATCGCCATGTTGACGGTGCAGATGTTGAAGAAATTGCCGATCAAATCGCTTACTACCGCGATCTGGGCGTCAAGCACTTACGCGTACAGTCAGGCGGCTACGGCGGCGGCTTAGATCTTAAAGCCCCTAAGAGCGCTCCCTGCGGCAGCTATGACGGCATCTATTTAAACTCCAGAGAATATATCCGCAAAACCGTAAAGCTGTTTGAAGATCTGCGTGCTAAGATCGGCTTTGATATCGATTTGGTACACGATGTTCATGAGCGTATTGCCCCGTCTGAGGCTATTGAATTAGCTCGTGCTTTAGAGCCCTGCCATTTATTCTTCCTAGAAGATCCTTTACCGCTGAATCAGACTGAATACTTTAAGAATATGCGTGCGCTTACCTCAACTCCTATTGCCGAAGGTGAGCTGTTTAACAATGAAGCTCAATATAGAGAGCTCATCATAAACCGCCTCATTGACTTTATCCGCGTACACATTACCCAAATCGGCGGTATTACTCCTGCCTATAAATTAGCAGTATTTGCCGAGCAGTTCGGCGTTCGCACTGCATGGCACGGACCTGGCGATATGTCTCCTTTAGCCCATGCTGCCAATATTCACATTGATTTGGCCATACCTAATTTCGGCGTACAGGAATGGTCCGGCATTCGTCCGCCTAATTTTGTAATTCAGCAGCTCTCAGGTCCTGAAGGCGCCTTGCTTGAAGTATTTGACGGCTTGCCTGAATTCCGTGACGGCTATGTCTATCCTAACGAGCGTCCTGGCTTGGGCATCATCTTAAATGAAAAAGCTGCTGCTAAATATCCAAACCATGACGAGGTTACAACCTGGACTATGACACGTAATCGTGACGGCGGCTTAGTTTTACCTTAATAGATTAAATTATCAACAAACATGAGGTGTATATGAAACTCAAACTTTTATGTGGAGCCTTAGCATTGTGTTCTGTTGCACTGCTTTCAGGATGCGATAACTCCGATAAAGGCGTAACCTTGCGTATAGCTCAAGCCTCTGCTGCAGATGGAGCTATCGGCATCAGCCTAGATAAATTTGCACAGGATGTTTATGAAAAAAGCAACGGCAGAATTAAGGTATTAACCTTCCACAACGGACAGCTAGGTTCTGAGCGTGAAAACATCGAAAGCGTGCAGTAGTATGGCCCCAGAAATTGATCACTTAAGTTTCTAGGTCATACTAACAGA